>JBOFLS010000047.1:0-3886 GCA_051657985.1 Sphingorhabdus sp.
CCGATCTTGCCCGCTTCGTTCCGCGCGACGCCCCGCATCAGGGGATCGTAGCCGAGGTCGCACCGCTAGAGGACATCTGGCTGTCCGATGTGCTCGATACGCATGACGAGGACGATCGCCCGCTGCTGATCCTTGACCAAGTGACTGATCCGCACAATGTCGGTGCAATCTTTCGTTCAGCGGCCGCCTTCGACGCGATAGCAGTAGTAACGCAGGATCGGCATGCACCACCCGAATCCGGGGTGCTTGCAAAAGCCGCATCGGGCGCGCTCGAAACGATACCTTGGATACGTGTCGTCAATTTGTCGCGCGCCCTGGAGGAGATCGCTGACTATAACTACTGGCGCATTGGCTTGACCGGGCATGCCGACATGACCCTAGACCAGGCATTATTGCCGCGCCGCAATGCGCTGGTTCTCGGCGCGGAAGGCGAAGGCATGCGGCATAATGTCGAGGAGCATTGCGATGCCCTTGCAAAGCTGCCAATCAGTCACCGGATGGAAAGTCTGAATGTCTCCAATGCCGCAGCGGTCGCGCTTTATGCCGCCGCGACACTGCGCACAATGAAAGAAGCCTGATGCAGTTCAAAAAATTTGCCGCCCTGGGGTTGGCGGTAGTCGCTCCGATGAGCTTGTCCGGCTGCCTGCTGCTGCCCGGCGAATTCAATTCGGAAATGACAGTGATGGCCGATGGCCAGTTCAGCTTTTCCTATAAAGGGCAGATCCAAATGGTGGGGCTGGCCAATCTGTTGAACAACACTCTCGATGCCGATACCGCTGCGGTTGAGTTTACGGCCTCTTGCTATGGATCGGCACCTGATGAGGAAAAGGATGCGGCCGATAAAGCGAAGGAAGTCCGAAAGGAAAAGGCCACGCAGAAAGCGGCTGAAGATGCTGCAATAGCCGCAGCCGCGATTGAAGAGATTGGCGGAAATGAGGGCGGTACGGCTGCTTCGAAGACTTCGCAAGAAGATGACGCCATTTCCGCCGCCGATGGCAGTGCGCAGGAGACGCAGGCGGTTGGCGCAGATGCAGAAGAGGCGGCAGACGCCGCGATCGCCGCTGCGGTAGCCGAAGAAAGTAATTTTGAGGAACGCGAATGCACCGCAGCTGAAGTCGAACAGCAGAAAAAAGAATGGGATGAAGCGCAGGCGGCGCAGAAAAAGGAAAAGGAACAGGCGAAAAAGATGTTCGCCATGATGATGGGCGGCATCGATCCCAGCAATCCCAAGACTATCGAACGCTTCACCAAAGAAGTGGAACGGCTGGCGGCATGGAACAAGGTCGAACATCTGGGCAACGGCGTCTTCATGATCGATTATTCGACCAAAGGCCGGCTTGCAGACGATTTCGCCTTTCCGGTGATCCCGCGCTATGCGTTAGGCAATCCGATGGTCCATATCACCCGTTGGGACAATGGCCGGGTGCGTGTAGAGGCACCGACCTTTCATAACGACAGCGATGTCTCGCTAATGGCGCTTATGGGCGCGGGTGGGGGCATGATCCCCGGCATGGGCGGGGCCAACAAGACTATAGAACCGGTCGAGGTCAAAGGAAGCTTCACCATCCGCACCAATGCGCGCATCCTCGGCAACAATACCGAAGAAGGGCCTTTGGATGAAAAGGGCCTGCAGGTGCTGCGCTGGGAGATCGGTCCGAAAACCTTCGGCCCCCCAATGGCGTTGCTGAAGCTGAACTAATGGGGCTTTCGGCCGATCAGATCAAAACCTCGCTCGATGCGCTGGCTGGCAGGGAACCGAATTTTGCGCGTGCTCTTGACCAGGCTGGCTATCCGGAGCCACGGTTGCGCGAACGCGGCTACGCAACCTTGTTGCGTACTATTGTCGGCCAGCAGGTAAGTGTAGCGGCTGCAGCTTCGGTCTGGAATAAACTGGAAGCGAAGCTTGGCATCGATTGTCCTCCAGACAAGCTGTTGCTTGAGGATTTCGATTCCTTGCGCGCCTGCGGGTTCAGTCGTCAAAAACAAGGCTATGCCCGTAGCCTTGCCGAACTGGTCGTGTCCGGCGAATTGCCTTTGCATGACCTGCCGCAAGACGATGAAGAAGCGATAGCCTATCTGACGAAGGTGAAGGGCATCGGTCGCTGGTCGGCGGAAATCTATCTATTGTTCGCCGAAGGCAGGCCCGACATATGGCCGGCTGGGGATCTGGCGGTTCAAGAGGGCGTCAAACGCATCATGCGGATGGAAACGCGTCCAGCCGAAAAGCCGACTCGCGAAATCGCGGAGAGTTGGCGCCCGCATCGCGGGGCAGCGGCGATTTTTACATGGCATTACTATGCTACGGATTTTAAGGCGATTTAGAGCTTCAACCCGGGATTGAGCTTCATGATCTCCAGCACGAACGATTGGGGCTTTTTGAAAAACCTGCTCTTCCGATTGACCGAAAGCCCCAACAAAGCCGCGGCTTCCATCACGAAATGCACGCAGTTTCGCTTATTCAAATTGTAACTCTTTCCACCGATGTTGCGCCAGCTTTCGACATGACCGATCAGCTTGCGATACTCCTCGTCGGATAGCTTGAGCGAAAAATGCGCGTTGCTTTTGGAAACATATTTGGCATCCTTCGTTTCGATCATGCCCTTCACCGATCCCATCAGAAGCGCCGGCGATACGCTGACTGCCGTAAAGCCGTAGTTGGTATCCACCACCTCCCCTGTGGCATCGACCTTGCCCTGCAATTTGATGAAAGTGTGCGGGAAATAATCGCCAAAATCATGGCTATAGAAAGTTGCCACTACTTCAGCACGCGCATTGACGGGAAGCAATGCCAGCAACAAAACGAATGAGAAAAGAAGAAGCCGGGATATCGACATAATGGCTATTAACTAGCCAGCCATATTTAAGGCCGCAAGGGGGGCTTGACCGCGCTCGCAATTTGCTGTGCTTACAGCAATGACAATAAGAGGGAGAGTCGCACGATGTCCGCCAGCCGCAAATGCATTTTCGTAACCGGGGCAGCCTCTGGCCTTGGGCGAGAAGTATCGCGTTATTTCGCTGAACGCGGCTGGTTCATAGGACTTGCTGACGTCAACGAAACCGGACTTGATGAAACTGCTTCGATGTTGCCTGCCGGGCAATGCTCGGTCCACCTGCTCGACGTCACGGATCGCGGGCAGTGGAAGGCGACGCTTGCTGATTTCGTCACCCATACACATGGTAAGCTCGACGTGCTTTTCAACAATGCAGGCGTCGGTTCGGGCGGGCCGATCGACGAGATGACCGATGAAGATATCGACAGGATGATCGCAATCAACCTGACCGGTGTAATCAACGGTATTCGCGCAGCCATGCCCTATTTGAAGACTACATCGGGATCCTGTGTACTCAACACCAGTTCGGCTGCGGGTATTTACGGTGCCGCAGGCCTTAGCGTCTACAGCGCGACCAAATTTGCCGTACGCGGCCTGACCGAAGCGCATGATATCGAATGGCGCGCTCTTGGTATCAAGTCGCGTTCGCTTATGCCGGGTTTCATCGATACCAATATCATCGGTGCGGTGCAGGCCGGTACCAACCAGACCGGCAAGGAACGGTTGCAGGAGGCGGGCATATTGGTCAGTCCTGTTTCAATTATCGGGCCTGCTGCCTGGGATGCAGTGCATGGCAACAAGGTCCACACTACAGTCAACAAAACCGCCAAACAGCTTGCCTTTGCCGCGCGCTGGTATCCAGAGCGTCTGCGCAGGCAATTGGGACTGATGCAGGGGATCGAGACCGCGGTAAAGAATTAGGATGGGGACTCATTCAAGCCCATGAGATTACGGCAGCGACGAGGGCGATAGCAGACAGATAGTTGTTTGCGAGCCTGTCATATCTTGTAGCGATGCGCCGCCAGTTTTTGAGTTTGCAAAAGAGCCGTTCGATG
>JBOFLS010000048.1:0-6804 GCA_051657985.1 Sphingorhabdus sp.
CTGCCCGCTTTCCCGCTGATCGCGCGCGGCTTGCGCTGTGGCAAGCACCGTCTCGATCCCGCTAAAGATGCAGGCGCGGTTGGACAGAAATTCGTCGAATGCCCCTGCCGACGTCAGGTTTTCAAGACTGCGCCGGTTGATCTGCGCCGGATCGACACGCTCGGCGAAATCGTCGAGATCCTTATAGGGACCGTTAGCCTCGCGCTCGGCAACCAACCCCTCCATCGCCTTTTCGCCAACATTCTTCAGGCCGGCCAGCGCATAGCGCACCGCCAAGCCCTGCTCACTTTCCTCAACCGAATATTCCGCCTCGCTCTGATTGATCGCTGGCGGCAGGCAGAGCGTGCCCATGCGGCGCATATCGTCGGTGAAAATAGCCAGCTTGTCGGTCTGGTGCATGTCGAAACACATCGACGCGGCGTAGAACGCCTCCGGATGATGCCGCTTAAGCCAGGCGGTATGATAGGACAGCAGGGCATAAGCAGCGGCGTGCGATTTGTTGAAACCATAGCCCGCGAATTTGTCGATCAAGTCGAACAGCTCGTTCGCCTTGGCCGCCTCGATCCCGTTATGCTCGGCGCAACCCGTCACGAAGATTGCGCGCTGTTCGTCCATTTCCGACTTGATCTTCTTGCCCATCGCACGGCGCAGCAAATCCGCGCCGCCGAGCGAATAGCCGGCCAGGATTTGCGCGGCCTGCATCACCTGTTCCTGATAGACGAAGATGCCATAGGTCTCGGCAAGGATGCCTTCGAGCAGCGGGTGCGGATAGACGATCGCTTCCTCGCCATTCTTTCGCCTGCCGAACATCGGGATATTGTCCATCGGGCCGGGACGATAGAGCGAAACGAGTGCGATAATATCACCGAAATTGGTCGGGCGAACCGCAGCCAGCGTGCGGCGCATGCCTTCGGATTCCAGCTGGAACACGCCTACCGTATTGCCCGATTGCAGCAGCTCGTAGGTCGCCGGGTCGTCCAGTGTCAGCTTGTCGAACTCGACGACGATCCCCCGCTTGGCCAGCATCTGCATCGCCTTTTGCAGTACGGAAAGCGTCTTCAGCCCCAGGAAATCGAACTTCACCAGACCCGCCATCTCGACATATTTCATGTCGAACTGCGTGACCGGCATATCCGAGCGCGGGTCGCGGTAGAGCGGCACCAGTTCGGACAAGGGCCGGTCGCCGATCACCACGCCCGCGGCGTGGGTGGAGCTGTGGCGCGGCAACCCCTCAAGCTTCATCGCCAGATCGAACAGCCGCTTGACCGCCTCGTCGCGCCGATATTCCTCGCGCAATTCGGGCACGCCGCCTAGCGCACGTTCGAGGTTCCAAGGATCGGTCGGGTGGTTGGGCACCTGTTTGCACAGCCGGTCGACCTGACCATAGCTCATCTGCAGCACCCGGCCCGTATCGCGCAGCACCGCGCGCGCTTTCAGCTTACCGAAGGTGATGATCTGCGCGACCTGGCCCGTGCCGTATTTCTCCTGAACATAGCGGATAACCTCGCCGCGGCGGGTTTCGCAGAAATCGATATCGAAGTCGGGCATCGATACACGGTCGGGATTGAGGAAACGTTCGAACAGCAGGCCGAATTGCAACGGATCGAGATCGGTGATCGTCAGCGCCCAGGCGACCACCGACCCTGCCCCCGAACCGCGCCCCGGCCCGACCGCGATATCATGCGATTTCGCCCATTTGATGAAGTCGGCAACGATCAGGAAATAACCCGGAAAACCCATCGAGCAAATGACGTCGCATTCGAAATCGAGCCGTTCGAAATAGGGTTTGCGCAAAGCGTCATCCGTGATCCCAGCATGGTCGAGCCGGGCGATCAGCCCCTCGCGCGCATCGGTGCGCAACTGCTCGTCCTCAGCCTCACGGTTGCCGGCAAGACTGGGCAGGATCGGCTTGCGCTTGGGTGCACCGACGCCGCAACGCTGCGCCACGACCAAGGTGTTCGACAACGCCTCGGGCACATCGGCGAACAGTTCCGACATTTGCTGCCAGGTCTTGATCCAGGCATGTTTGCAGCTTTTGCGCCGGTCGGGATTCTCGACATATTCGCCATCGGCAATGCACAGCATGGCGTCGTGTGCGGCAAAGAAATCGGGTTCGGCAAAGCAGGCCGGATTGGTCGCGACCAGCGGCAGATCGCGTTCATAAGCAAGCGCGATCAGCGCATCTTCGGCGGCTTCCTCGATGGCATCACCGCGGCGGACGAGTTCGATATAGAGGCGGTCAGGAAACAGCTGTTGCAATCGCGCGCAATACGCGGCGGCACTATCCGCCTGACCATCGGCAAACAGCTTCGTTACCGCGCCCTCCCGTGCGGCGGTCAAGGCGATCAGGCCGTCGGTATGACCCGCCAATTGCGCGAAACGCACTTGCGCCTCGCCCTCTTCGGGACCGTCGAGATGCGCCATCGACGTAAGACGGCAGAGGTTTTCGTATCCCGCTTCATTCTGGGCATAAAGCACGATCCAGTCGCGTACCGCCTGCCCGCCGGAAAATTCGGGTGGCCTTGCAACCCCCAGCATTAGCCCCATGATCGGCTGCACGCCAACGCCGCGGCAACCATCCTCGAACGGCATTACGCCGTAAAGGCCGTTACGATCGGCGATCGCAATCGCGGGGAAACCGAGGCCCCTGGCGTATTTCCCGATAACCTTCGGCTCGATCGCGCCTTCGAGCATCGTATAGGCGGAGAAGACTCGCAAGGGGACGAAGGGTGCGATGGGCATGGGGAAAGGTTAGGCAAAGGACACAGGATTCGCAAATGAGACTGCTGCGCTTGTTGTGGACAAGCTTCCTTTGCGAACAATTACAGCATCGTCACCCTGAATTTGTTTCAGGGTCCATTTTGCCTCTTCACCCTTCGGTTCCAGTTGCACGCTTGACCCTGAAACAAGTTCATGGTGACGGACTTGGATTAAAAAGCTGTACTTTTTACCCCAACAACCGCTCCACATCCTTTTCCAGCGACCCCGGCGAAACCTGCGGACCATAGCGGCCGACCACCTTGCCGTCGCGGTCCACCAGAAATTTGGTAAAATTCCATTTGATCGCCCGGCTACCCAGCAGGCCTGCCTGCTGGTCTTTCAGATGCTTCCACAGCGGATCGGCAGCGTCGCCATTGACGTCGATCTTTTTCGCCAGTGGAAAGGTGACGTCATAGGTCAGCGAGCAGAAATTCTTGATCTCTTCTTCATCTCCCGGTTCCTGTGCGCCGAACTGGTTGCAGGGAAAGGCCATGACGACCAGTCCCTTTTCGTCATATTTACGGTGCAATTCCTCCAGCCCCTTATATTGCGGCGTGAAACCGCATTTGGAGGCGGTGTTGACGAGCAGCAGCACCTTGCCCTTATATTCGGCCATATCCTGCTTGCTGCCATCAGGCATGTCGATGGTAAAATTATGGACGTTCATTATATATCATCCTCTACTCTTCCGTTCGCCCTGAGTAGGCGCAGAGCCCGCAGGGCGAAGTGGCGTATCGAAGGGCCTTGGCGCGAAACTCATATCCTTCGATACGCCTTTCAGCCATAAGGCTTCAAGGCTACTCAGGACGAACGGAGTGTTTGGTCTACTAGGTTTTCACCCCAAAACCCCATCATGCAGCCTTACAACCCGGTCCATCTTCGCCGCCAAGCGCTCGTTGTGCGTGGCGACCACCGCTGCCGAACCCTGTTCGCGCACCAGCGCCATGAATTCGGCCAGCACGATATCGGCGGTATGTTCGTCCAGATTGCCGGTGGGCTCATCGGCCAGCACAAGACGCGGTTTGTTCGCCAACGCACGCGCAACCGCGACGCGCTGCTGCTCTCCGCCCGAAAGCTTGGCAGGGCGGTGTTCGAGGCGCTCGCCAAGGCCTAAGGTCGAAAGCAGCGAAGTCGCTCTTTGCTTTGCGTCGGCAATTTCAACACCCGCAATCAGTTGCGGCAGGACCACATTTTCAAGCGCATCGAAATCGGGCAGAAGGTGATGGAACTGATAGACGAAGCCCAGCTTTTCCCGCCGCACATCGGTGGCGCGGTCCGGTCCGGCGCTGCGCATTTCCTCGCCATCGATCAGGATCGACCCCTGAAAGCCGCCCTCCAGCAAACCCAGCGCCTGCAGCAAGGTCGACTTGCCCGTGCCCGATGGCCCAAGAAGCGCCACCAGTTCGCCTTCGCGGATCGCCAGATTGACTCCGCGCAGCACATCGATGGTGACATCGCCCTGCGTGAAACTGCGCCGCACATCGCGGAGTTCGGCGACGATCCTATTCATAACGCAGCACCTGCACCGGATCGGTCCCCGCTGCCTTGAAAGCGGGATAGAGCGTGGCAAGGAAACTGAAAAACAGGGCAAGCGTGCAGATCGCCAGCACCTCGAACGGATCGGTGCGTGATGGAAGTTCGGTGAGGAAGCGGATCGAGGGATCCCAGAGTTCGAGCCCGGTCATATATTGGATGGCGGTTACGATCGATTGGCGGAAGAACAGGAATATCGCGCCGAGGATCAGTCCCGCAACCGTTCCCGCGGCCCCGATCAGCAGGCCGACGGTTACGAAAATCTTGAGGAGCGATTGCCGCGAGGCGCCCATGGTCCTGAGGATCGCGATATCGCGGGTCTTGGCGCGCACGAGCATGATCAGCGAGGACAATATGTTGAACACCGCGACCAGCACGATGATCGAGAGCACGATAAACATCGCTACCCGCTCGATCGCCAGCGCTTCGAACAGCGAAGCGTTCATGCTCTTCCAGTCGACGATCATCGCCTTGTCGGCGATTTTGGGTTCCAACGGCGCAAGGATCTGGTTGACCTTATCGGCATCGGTGGTGGTCAGTTCGATCATCCCGATCTGATCGCCCATCAGCATCAATATTTGCGCATCCTCGATCGGCATGATCACGAACGCCTTGTCGTAATCGTAAACGCCAACCTCGAATATTGCGGCAATCTCATAGGATATCTCGCGCGGTACGGTGCCGAATGGCGTCGTCCGGCCCGCCGGATTGATGATCGTGATCCTGCCCCCCACCCGTGCACCCAGATTTTGCGCAAGCCGCGATCCGATGGCAACTCGCTCACTACCGGGGCTGAGCGAACGCAGATCGCCGACCAGCGTTTTGCCCTTAAGCGTCGGGTTGGTGAGGATATCGTTCACCTCCATCCCGCGCGCCAGTATTGCCTCGACTCGGCCCTCATGCGTCGCCAGCAAGGGCTGTTCGATTAGCGGCGAGGCCTCGGTCACACCGGGGGTCGCGCGCACATCCTTCAGCACATCGCGCCAGTCCGCGAGTCGCCCGCCATAGCCCTGAACCACGGCGTGGCCGTTTAAACCGACGATCTTGTCGAACAATTCCGCCCGAAAGCCGTTCATCACGCTCATCACGATAATCAGCGCGGCGACGCCCAGGGCAACCGCGATCAGGCTGATCGTCGCGACCATGAAGATGAACCCTTCACCCTTGCCCGGCAGCACGTAACGCCTTGCAATCATGCGTTCATATCGATTGAGGATCATGTCGGCAGGGGTTCCGGCAAAAAGAGAATTGCCGTGCATCTAGGGCGCATATGGCTTTGAAGCAAGGGTTCTGCATTGTTACAACTCTGTTGCAGTCATGCCACAGTTGGCGAAAAAGCGTCGGGTCGAGGCAGAGAATGGTTGCGGTTACCAGCTTTTAAGGCATTTTTACGTGGCTGACTAAGGGTTCATTGCTGAATGGCCGTGGTTCAGGGGGAATGGGTTGCCGTACCGGTTTTGCATGAAGCAAAAGGACGACAACCCGGACGAGGGTTTCGTCAATCGGGCCGTCCAATTTCGATTGGGCGGCCTTGATTTTTTAAATCGACAATCCCATTTCTCATCCGGCAGGAGCCCTATGGTCCTGTCAAGAGACGATGAAAGCGCCGTGCATGCGGGCTTTCAAACCCAAGTTGCTTCTTATGGAGAATTTGACATGACACGTTTTGATTTTACCCCCTATCGCCGCACCACAGTCGGCTTCGACCGCCTTTTCGACTTGCTCGAGAACGCGCGCGGCGTTGCCCAGGGCGATAATTATCCTCCGTTCAATATCGAACGCACGTCGGAAACCGATTATGTGGTCACGATCGCGGTTGCAGGCTTCAAGCCCGACGAGATCGACATCACCGCACAGCAGAATTTGCTGATCGTTTCCGGCCAGAAGAAAGTCGATGGCAACGACAACCGCGATTTTCTGCACCTGGGTATCGCCAACCGCAATTTCGAACGGCGTTTCCAGTTGGCGGATCATGTGTTCGTGAAAGCGGCCGATCTTGCCGACGGCCTGCTGATCGTACAGCTCGAGCGCCAGGTTCCCGAGGAACTGAAGCCGCGCAAGATCATGATCGGTGGCGCAGGGCCTGTAGCAATCGAGCATGATGCGGCTGATGGTGAGGAAAAGGCTGCTTAAGGTTGCTTCAAATCCGTTGCCTTTGCGCAGGCAGGGGGTGCGGGAGGTTTATAGCGTGATGACGTAAGGTTAACCCACACCGTTCGTGCTGAGTAGGTGCTGACCCTGAGCTTGTCGAAGGGGAAGTGCCGTATCGAAGCATCAGGCCCTTCGATACGCCCTTCTGCCTTCGGCTTCAGGGCTACTCAGGGCGAACGGATCAGTGTAATGTCATCATGATATAAAGCTCTAATAGTAAAACACCGTAGCCCTGAGCCTGTCGAAGGGCGCCTATCAGTAAAGCGCCCTTCGACAGGTTCAGGACTACGGTTCGATTTCAATCATGTACGGTTTCAATCTCAAACCAATCGGCTCTGCTCCACCGCAGCCTCGATAAAG
>JBOFLS010000049.1:0-3421 GCA_051657985.1 Sphingorhabdus sp.
GCCGAAGGTGAAGATGGCCATGCCCGGCCGATGACGGCGCAGTTGGAGGATGATCGGTGGTCGGATGACGAATACCATGGCTCGATCTGGTTTTTCACGTCGACCGATAACAATCTCTATCAGAATATCGGCCCCGGTGCACGCGCGATGGCGCATTTCGCGTCGAAGGGTCATGATATCTGGGCAACGGTGCATGGCACTTTGTCGCAATCGCAGGATCGCGCTATGATCGACAAGCTTTGGAACCGCTATGCCGCGGCCTGGTATGAACATGGCAAGGATGATCCGAAGATCGCGCTGATCCGTCTCGATCCCAGTGAAGCCGAGATCTGGATCGATGCATCGAGCATGGTCGCGGGCCTGAAGATGCTGATCGGGATCGACCCGAAGAAGGATTATAAGGACAAGGTCGCCGAAGTTACCCTGTAAACGGTGCGACCATTCCATCCGCAAAGCGAAAGCCCTGCTCCCGGTCTTCGGCGAGCAGGGCCGGGCCGTCGAGATCGACCCATTGCGCGCCCTGCGCCACGAGAAAGGCAGGCGCGATCCCGAGGCTGGTTGAAAGCATACAGCCTAGCATCTGTTTCAATCCACGTTTTTCCGCTTCGTGCGCCATAGCCAGCGCCTCGGTCAGCCCCCCGGCCTTGTCGAGTTTGATATTGATGCCATCATAATAGCGCGTGCAAAGATCGATATCCGTGCTCGACTGGCAGCTTTCATCCGCAAGGATAGGCACAGGAAGTTTAAGCCCGGCAAGCAAGGAATCCTGACCGACAGGCACAGGCTGCTCGATCATCTCTACACCTAGGGCGGCCAATGCTGCCGCCTCGGCCTCTATGTCCAGCTGGCCCCAGCTTTCATTGGCATCGACGATCAAACGCGCCTTTGGTGCGCCCTTTCGCACCGCCGCGACCCGATCCCGGTCACCTTCCCCCGTCAGTTTGAGCTTAAGCAATCCAAAGCCGCGCGCGGCCGCCTTTGCCGCCTGCGTTTCCATCGTGTCAGGATCGCCAAGCGAGATGGTAAAGGCGGTTTGCAAAGCTTTTGGTGCCGTGGTCAACCCGGCGAGCTGCCATAGCGGCAAACCAGCCAGCTGCGCCTCCAGATCCCAAAGCGCGCAATCGAGCGCGTTGCGCGCGGCACCGGGCGGCAGCAATGTCTGGATCGCTTCACGCGCCTCTCGCGGCTGCATCGGCTCCAGCGTCTCGATCAGCTTTTCGATCTGCGTCAGGCAGCTTTCGGCGCGCTCGCCGTGGTAATAGATTGCGGTACCTTCGCCAAGCCCCGTCTGCCCGTTATGGCTGGCCGCGGCCACCAGCACGTCGACATGATCCTTGGCGCCGCGCGATATGACGAACCGCCCGGCAACCGACCAGCGTTCGACCATGGCGGAAATGCGTAAACCCATATACAGCGCATGGCATGAATTGGTTGCGCGCAATAGCCCATAATATCAAAGTGCAAGCGCACGCGATCTGGCTTTGCGCGCGTGATCCTGAAGTCGGCTCGGGACTACGGCTGCTGGCTCTGTTTATTGCCGCCTATGCCCTGTCGCCAATCGATCTTATTCCCGATTTCATCCCTGTTTTGGGCCTGTTGGATGATGCGCTATTGATCCCGCTTGGCGTGTGGCTGTTTCGAAAAATCGTTCCGCCCGAGATCTTTGCACGCCATCTGGCAACAGCCGAAGGCGCAAGCCAGCGTCCGGTTAGTCGGGTTGGGGCGATTATAATTATTGTGGTTTGGGCAGTATTGGCAGCTTGGTTTGGGTTTTGGATCACAACTACGTCATTAATCAGTTCGCCCTGAGGAGCGTTGAAGTCGAAGACTGAAACGCGTCTCGAAGGGTCGCAGGTGCTTCGAGACAGAACTTCAATCTTCGATTTCAGTTCTTCCTCAGCACAAACGGAATAAAAACGACCTAACGGTATCTGAAGTTAGAATGATTTAGGGTCCGGACCCTAAAATATATCACAGATTTGATTCTAATTATTATGCGCCAAAATCCAGTCCTCAACCACGGGCGCAATCTTGTCGCGCCATTTGCTGCCGTTAAAAATGCCATAATGGCCGACTTTGGGGGCCATATGATATTTCTTCATCTCATCGGCCAAATTACCCGCAATCTTTAAAGCCGCCTTGGTCTGGCCAAGCCCGCTGATATCGTCCCGCTCACCCTCGATGGCCAGCAAGGCGATGTCGGTGATCGCACCCGGATCGACCAGCTTGCCACGATAGTTGAACTCGCCCTTGGGCAGCAGGTGGCGCTGGAACACGACATCGACGGTCTGCAGATAAAATTCGGCAGTCATATCGCACACCGCGCGATATTCGTCGTAGAAATCCTTGTGCCGTTCGGCACTCTCCCCGTCGCCTTCGACTAGGTTTTGGAACATCGTCCAGTGGCTGATCATGTGATTGCCCAGGTTCATCGACATGAAACCGGCCAGTTGCAAAAAGCCCGGATAAACACGGCGACCGGCCCCCTTGTAATAAGGCGGTACCGTTGCGATCACATTGTGCACGAACCAGTCATGGGGGCGACGGGTAGCGTGATCGTTGACCGCGGTCGGGGCTTCGCGCGTGTCGATCGGGCCGCCCATCATCGTCAAGGTGCGTGGGCGCAGCGGATGTTGCTTTGCGCTCATCACCGCAGCAGCGGCATAGGCAGGCACCGATGGCTGACAGACCGCCAGCATATGCGCACCGCGCCCTCCCTTATCAGGGCCGATATATTCCAGCCATTCGATCAGATAATCGATATAGGTTTCCAGATCGAAACCGCCGCCGGTCAGCGGCACGTCGCGCGCATCTTTCCAATCGGTGATATAGACATCATGCGTCGGCAGCATGCGTTCCACCGTACCACGCAGCAAGGTCGCGAAGTGACCCGACATTGGCGCGCAGATCAGCAAGCGTGGCTTTGCCTCGCTTCCTTCATAGATAAAATGCTTGAGCTGGCCAAAGGGCTTGCGCGCCTCATTGCGTTCTTCAACGGGCAAATGCCGGCCATCGACTTCGACGAAATCAAGATCGAAGGCGGGTTTGCCGCGAGGCATCACCGAATGCGCAAAAACATCAAGCGCCGATGCGGTAATTCCGGCCATTCCACCATAACCCGAAAGCCCGCTAAAATTATTGAAGAAATCCGCTTGTCGTTGGGCAACCCAACCGGCCCCGGCAAGCATAGTGCGCTGAATGTCGTAACCCATGTAAAGCATATCTGTATCCCGTCTAGCCCAGCCGTTCTTTTGCCGGTTTCGGGCCCCTGTTATCCCTAACATAGGTACTATTTGTGCATTGCACCATAGAAAATGCGCCAGTCTTTTCCGTTACGCCGATTGTCGATCCGCCGGGTGGCTGCTAGGCGACGGATATGGAAACCAAAGTCGACGCGGAACAGACCGCTATTCTCGCAAAA
>JBOFLS010000050.1:0-25963 GCA_051657985.1 Sphingorhabdus sp.
CGCGCGGCCGCGATGCAGGGCCGCCCGCTGATCGAAAAACCCTTTGACCCCGAAACGGTTTGCGCCGTCGCGCGCGACCTGCTTGGCCCTGGAGACGAAAAATGACCGAGAAAGCCCGCATCATCATCTGCGATGACGAAGCCGATATGCGTGAAATGCTGGAGGAATTCCTGACCGGCGAAGGCTATGCCGTAACGGTAGCGGAAGATGGCGTGGCGCTCCGTCGGCTCGTCCCGAAGGTTCGCCCCGATCTTGTCGTTTGCGACCTGCGCATGCCGGGCGAAGACGGCCTGTCGCTTACCCGCTGGATGCGCACCGAAGGGCAGTGCGCCGTCCTTCTGCTGACCGGCATGGGCAGCACGATGGACCGGGTGGTCGGGCTTGAAATGGGGGCGGACGATTATCTGCCCAAGCCTTTCGACCCGGCCGAGTTGCGATCGCGGATCAAGGCCGTACTGCGACGGACCATGTCGGCGCAGGTCGCGGGCGGACGTCCGGCCGCACGGGTGAAGGTCGGGCGCTGCGTGCTCGATACCGAAATGCGGATGCTGTTCGACGAAGCGGGAGAGAAGCTGACGATCACGGCGATGGAATTCGACCTGCTCTACACCTTCATCACCCACCCGCGCCGCCTGCTCAACCGCGATCAGCTGCTGGAACTGGCGCATCACAAGAAATGGGATCCGTACGACCGGTCGGTCGACAGCCGCATCGCCCGGTTGCGCAAGAAGGTGGAATATGACCCTGCCAAGCCGTCCGTGCTGAAGACGGTGCATGGCGAGGGCTATATGTTCGTCCCCGACGGGGAATAGGGAAAGGCACACGCCCCGACACAATTGTGACAACCGCCCGCACAATCCAGACATAAAAGCGGCCCGCGCGGCATAAACCGCCAACATCGTGCAGCCAAAAGCTCTCCATCGGCAAACCCGCCGACTTATTTCGGAGAGCTATCATGAACAATTTCAAGAAAATCGCGCTGGCGGGTGCCGCCAGCAGCAAAGTCATCGCCTTGACCGCTTTGTCGGTTGGGGTCGTATCGCCCGCCTACGCCACGCCCCAAGTATTAGGATTTTGTGTCGCTGATGCTGATACGGGCCAATTCGACTGTGGAATTCAGGCGGGAGTCGGCACCAAACCGAACGCAACATCGATCGGAAATGAGTCCGCTGCTCTTGGAGAAAATAGCACCGCCCTGGGCCAACGCGCCAGAGCAACGGCCGATGACACCACGGCCATCGGTCGTGAGGCAAGAGCACTTGTCATAGGCAGCACCGCCGTGGGCAGAGCCGCCTGGGCACAAAACATCAATGCTACAGCTATTGGTAACATTTCGACCGCTGATGGTGTCGAGAGCATCGCAATTGGAGCGGACTCTTTTGCCCAGGGGAGCCAAAGCAGCGCCGTCGGGACGCACTCAGATGTTCGCGCGGTCAACGGCTCGGCGTTCGGCTACCAAGCTGAAGTGGCCACAGGCGCCGACGGCGGCATGGCGCTGGGTGCGCTCAGCCAGACCGCGGCGGCATTCGGCACGGCCGTGGGCACGTCGTCCCGCTCGCTGGCCAGCAGCGCGACCGCACTGGGTTACGGTGCCAAGGCCGATGGCGCCAGTACGCTTGCCTTGGGTGCCTTTGCACAGGCAACCGACCTGCATGGCATTGCCGTGGGTGCAGGATCGAAATCGCAGGGCGACGATGCAGTCGCTATGGGCTTTAGCGCCTCTGCATTAGCAAGCGGCGCCCTAGCTGTCGGGCATAACGCAACTGCCGATCAGGAAGGGGTTGCATTAGGTACGAATACCGAGGCTGCCAAGTACGCTGTGGCAATCGGGCGTGCTGCTCGAGCAACGCATTCACAGTCCATCGCAATTGGTTATGGTGCATTTACCAAGGATTCCAACGAGATTGTTCTTGGCGGAGCCTACACATCGGTGCGCCTGCCTGGCATCGATACATCGAATGCGGAACAGGATGCCGCAACGATTACTATCGCCACCATTGATAAAAACGGCTTGCTTGGCCGCAGCGCGGTCTCGCTCAGCTCGATTGGCGGGGCAGGGTTCGATCCGACGGATATCAACAACGCCATCGGCGCGCTGCAGGCGAGCCAGACGTTGCAGGATTCCGAAATCCAGGAGCTGAAGGCCGGGCATTTGGTGCAGGAAGGTTTGGTTTCGGGATTGCAGGGTCAGGCCGGTGTTTTGCTGAACAGCGATGCTGCGCAGAATACCCGCCTCGATGCGTTGGAAATGCTGGGCGGCGGCGGGGGGGCTGTCGATCTCGCGCCGCTGATCGGCCGGGTCGATGGGCACGATGCGCTGCTTGCATCGATCCAGACCGGCCAGGCTGCACAGGATGCCGCAATCGCAGCGTTGCAGGCTGGCGGCGGTGGTGGGGGCGGTGGCGGTGCTCCTGTCGATCTCGCCCCGGTCAATGCGCGCGTCGATGCAGTTGAGGCCGTGAACGTTGTACAGGATGGCCAGATCGCCGCTTTGCAAACCCAGCAGGCGGAAACGGCGACCACGGTTGCCGAGCATACGACGCAGATTGCATCGGTGCAGCAGGCCCAGATGATGACGGCGTCGCAGGTCGCGCAGCAGGGCGTCTCGATCGCCAATATGCAAACCGGTATGCAGGCGCTCAATTCGCAGCTCGCGGGCATGTCGAGCCGAATGGATAGCCTGGAAGGCCGCATCATGCAGAATGAAAAGGCACTTCGCCAGAATGTCGGCGGGATTGCGGCGGTTGCCGCGCTTGGCGGCACCACCATCGTCCCGGATTCGCGACTGTCGGTAAACTTCAACCTGGCAACCTATCGCGGCGAACAGGGCTTTTCGGGCACGGTCGCCTTTCAGGTTACCCCAAAGGTCTATGTAACGGGCGGCATTGCCGGATCGACCGTGAAGGGTTCGACCACCGGCCGCGTTGGCGTCGCCATCGGCTTCTAAGCCACAAAAGCTTCCTTGGGTCGCAAGGAAGGCCGGGTCGGGAGGGAAGCCTTCCGGCCCGGTTTTGTTTAGCCCCTCCCCTGAAGGATAGGGGTTTTTCAATGCCTAACACAATTGTCACAAGCCGCCACATCCACAACATTTGCGCGAACAATCCGGACAAAAAACCTGCTCGCGCGGCATAAACGCGGCACAGCCGTCCGCCAAAACCTCTCCATCGGCAAACCCGCCGAATGAAATGGAGAGCAAAATGTTCAAACTTAACAAAATCGCGCTGGCGGGTGCCGTCAGCGGCAGCGCCATTACCATCGCCGCCCTGGCACTGGTCCTTCCAACGCCTGCGAATGCGGAGACAATCGCCGTTTGCAAGTACAACACTGTAACAAAGTCATTTATCTGTAGCCCCTCGACCACGGATGTGGACGTCGTGAACAACGTCACCATTATCGGCGCGGGTGCGTCCGGCTCCGGAACTGCGGTCGGCGCAGATACCGAAGCCAACACCAATGGTTTGGCAGTTGGATTCTCGGCCTATGCTGCCGAAAATGCGGTGGCGCTCGGTTCGAACGCCACGGCTCAATCAGAAACCATAGCAATCGGTCGGGCAGCCTTAGCCTCTGGCGGCGGAACTGCGATCGGCGTGAATAGCGAAGCGAGCTCGACAGGAATTTCGATCGGCCGAAATGCGCTGACAGGCAAGCAGGTGTTTAACGAAGGCCTCCAGCAGTTTCTCCCTGCTGGCTTTAACAGTGTCGCGCTCGGCGACGACACAGTTGCCACCGGAGAGCGGTCGATTGCATTGGGTTTTGGTAGCAAAGCGACGGGCGACAACTCCATCGCAATCGGACAAGGCACGATTGCTAGCGCGGCCAATCATATCGTCCTCGGCACCAACCAGCGGTTGACGGTTGCGGGCATTGCCAACGGTACCGCCGCCCAGACGGGTGCGCTCAAAATGGTCACCACCGACGCCAACGGCAATTTCGGCGTTGCCGATATTCCTGCGGGCGGCGGAGCGCCGGTGGACCTGACAGGCATCAACACCGCCATCGCCGGACTACAGACCGGCCAAACCGATTTGGCTGTTAAAGTCGGTGTTCTCGAACAATTTGCGGAGAATGTGGCGCTTACTCTGCCGCCGTTTATCAATGCCGTTTCGGTCATGGAACCTATTGTCGGAGGTCTAATGGTCAGCGATGCCGCGCAAAATACCCGCCTCGATGCGTTGGAAATGCTGGGCGGCGGCGGCGGCGGTGCTGTCGATCTCGCGCCGCTGATCGGCCGGGTCGATGGGCACGATGCGCTGCTTGCATCGATCCAGACCGGCCAGGCTGCACAGGATGCCGCAATCGCAGCGTTGCAGGCTGGCGGCGGCGGTGGTGGCGGTGGCGGTGCTCCTGTCGATCTTGCCCCGGTCAATGCGCGCGTCGATGCAGTTGAGGCCGTCAACGTTGTGCAGGATGGCCAGATCGCCGCTTTGCAAACCCAGCAGGCGGAAACGGCGACCACGGTTGCCGAGCATACGACGCAGATTGCATCGGTGCAGCAGGCCCAGATGATGACAGCCTCGCAGGTCGCGCAGCAGGGCGTCTCGATCGCCAATATGCAAACCGGTATGCAGGCGATGCAGGGGCAGATGGGTGCGATGCAGGGCCAGATCAGCTCGCTGCAACAGGGGCAGGACTTGCTGTTCGACCTGGTCAACAAAGGCCGTCGCGATGCGCAGCGGGGTACGGCGGTTGCAGTGGCAATGGCGGATGCGCCCCTGCCGAGCGCCCCGGGCAAGACCTCCTATGTCTTCAACCTTGCCACCTTCCGCGGCGAACCGGCAATGGGCCTCAGCCTCTCGCACCGGTTGAATATCGATGCGCCGATGGCGGTCACTTTCGGCGTCAGCCATGCCGGTGGAAAGAACACCGCCGTGCGCGTCGGCCTTGCCGGGGAGTTTTAAGAACACACCAGCTTCCTATGGTCGCAAGGAAGGCCGGGTCGGGAGGGAAACCTTCCGGCCCGGTTTTGTTTTGCCTGACATTAAGGGGGCCACCCCGGGCCGGGGCTGACACAATTGTCACAAGCGGCCACATCCACAACATCTGCACCCACAATCCGGACAAAAAACCCGACACCGCGGCATAAACGCGGCACAGCCGTCCGCCAAAACCTCTCCATCGGCAAACCCGCCGACTTATTTCGGAGAGCTAAAATGACCAAGTTCAAGAAAATCGCGTTGACGGGTGCCGTCAGCAGCAAAGCCATCGCCCTTGCCGTCCTGTCCGTAGGTTTGGCAATGCCAGCCTATGCTGAAGAGGAGGAGACTCTTTGTTATCTGGATTATGGCAACAATCAATTCCGTTGTGGCGGTGGCGAATACTTCGATTTCCCGGGCGCGACGGTCCTTGGCAGCTGGGCGCGCGTGAAAGCGCAAGATGGGACAGCTTTAGGTGCCACTGCCGAAGCGCAAGGCGTTGCCTCAACCGCAATCGGACGCGCGGCGCTGGCTGCATCGTCAAATTCGACGGCGATCGGCATGAATGCCCGTACGCAGGCTATCAACAGCAGTGCGCTCGGCCAAAATGCCTGGGTTCAAAACAACGCCACCAATGGCGTCGCTATTGGCCGGAACAGCCTTGTCCTGTCCGGCGCCACCAATGGCCTTGCGGTCGGCGGCGAAGCCGAAGTCCGCGATCTGTTCGGCACGGCCATCGGCGCATTTGCACTGTCACGCAGCGACAGCGCAGCGGCCTTTGGCGCCTATGCCGATGCCAATGGTGTTAGCACGCTCGCAATCGGTTCCTATGCCGAAGCGGCAGGGACGGGCGCAGTCGCCGTCGGCACCAATTCGGACAGCCTTGGTGAGTATAGCATCGCTATGGGCTATAGTGCCGAAATCGCGACGGGCGCCTATCAAGCTGTAGCGCTGGGCTATGATACAAATGTCGGAGCGAAGTATTCGATCGCCATCGGCAGTAACGCAAGGTCCGGCGTTGACGCAGAGAGCTCGATCGCCATCGGCTTGGTTTCTCAGGCCAATGGCGATCGAGCCGTGGCCCTGGGCTCTGCCGCGATTGCCGATGCAGCCGACAGCACGGCGTTGGGCGCTGAGGCGCTCAGCGATGGTTTGCGCAGCACGGCGGTCGGGTTTAGGGCGAAAGCCAATAGTACCGACACCCTTGCCTTAGGCAATGATGCTCTCGCCGATAACGCCTTTAGCACTGCGATTGGCAACAAGGCGTTGGCTGGCGGCCATAGCTCGGTCGCGCTGGGCGACATGGCGCAGGCCTTGCACACCAGCTCGGTCGCGATCGGCCGCGGTGCCCTGACCACCGCTGACAACCAGATCGTGCTCGGCGGTGCCGGCCAGTACACGAAGCTGGGCGATGTGACGGCAAGCAATGGGGCGCAGGACGCCGGCACGGTGACTGTCGCCACGATGGATGCCAATGGCGTGATTGGCCGCAGCGCGGTTGCGCTCAATTCGCTCGGTGGCGGGGCAGGGTTCGATCCGACGGATATCAACAACGCCCTCGGCGCGCTGCAGGCGAGCCAGACGTTGCAGGATGCCGAAATTCAGGACCTTAAGGCCGGCCAGCTGGCGCAGGAAGGTTTGGTTTCGGGATTGCAGGGTCAGGTCAACGTGTTGCTGAACAGCGATGCCCAGCAGAATACACGCCTCGATGCGCTCGAAATGCTGGGCGGCGGCGGTGGGGCTGTCGATCTCGCGCCTTTGATCGGTCGGGTCGATGGACATGATGCGCTGCTTGCATCGATCCAGACCGGCCAGGCTGCACAGGATGCCGCAATCGCAGCGTTGCAGGCTGGCGGCGGCGGTGGTGGCGATGGCGGTGCTCCTGTCGATCTTGCCCCGGTCAACGCACGCGTCGACGCAGTTGAGGCCGTGAACGTGGTGCAGGATGCCGCCATTGCAGCACTCCAAACCTCGGATGCCACGCAAAACGGCCAGATCGCAACGTTGCAGACGCAACATGGGACAATGGCCACCACGGTTGCCGAGCATACGACGCAGATTGCGGCAGTCCAGCAGGCGCAGATGATGAACGCCTCACAGGTCGCGCAGCATAGTGTCGCCATCGCCGACATGCAGACCGGCATGCAGGCAATGAACCAGCAGATCGCTAGCATGACCAGCAAGGTCGATCAGCTTTATGCCGCCGACCAGACCAACAAGCGGGCAATCGCCCGGGCCAATGAAGGTGTGGCGCTTGCGCTCGCGCTCGAAAGCCCGGTGGTGCCTGCGGACGGCAAGTTCGCGTTATCGATGGGTATCGGCACCTGGGAAAGCCAGTCGGCAATCGCCGGTGGTGCATCCTATCGCATCGCGCCCAACGCCACGGTTTCGGCCGGTTTCGGCGTGGGCCTGAAAAGCGGCAAAGTGGGCGCGCGCGCAGGATTCCAGATCGCCTGGTAGGGGCGCTCTCCAAACCGGGAGAGATCTGGATGGGGCCGGGCTTTGATTAGCCCGGCCTCGAACCCCGATTTTGGAACTTCATTGGAAATGAAAGGATGATGATATGCCCTTTGCGCGCACCATTCAAATCCGCCTTCCACGGCGTTACATCGTCGCATTCTTAGCGCTGACCCTGCTTTGCGGATTGAGCCATGAGCTGGTTCATCATTTCGTCGGCGGTGCCGTCTGCGGCGGTCTTGGCACCAAAAGCTTCAACAGTTTCGATCTTGTGCCCGGCTGCAGCCTGTGGGGCATCGCGGTTGCCAACCTTGCGGGTCCTGCCTTCACATTCGGGCTGATGTGGCTTGGGGTTGTCTGGCTGCGTTCGCCGGACGAAGCCATCCGTCAGCGCGGTTTTGCACTGATCTTTGCCAATTTCCCGATCAATCGCTTGCTCTTCGTGCTGCTCGGCTTCAACGACGAATATTATGTCGCCCGCCTGCTTTTGGGCAACGAACAATGGGTGCAACATCTTGCCATTGTCGGCACATGGCTGTTCGCATTGCCGCCCGTTGTCATAGGCTATTTCGCAATCGCCAACCATCGCCGCTGGGCGTGGTTTCTCGGCTTTTTCATCATCCCGTTCCTTATCGTATTTGCATTCGCCGGATTGTTTCTGGAGGAATATCTGCTGCTCGACCAGAAATTCCTGGCAACGACAATGCTCGGTATTCCCTGGCTGATCGTCATTTTGGAGTGCCTCTGTCTTGGTATCTATTTCTGGTTCCGGCAAAGTTTGTCCGGACCCGCAACTCCGCACGTCGCGAAGGCTGGCTGAACCATGCAAACGATGTTCGACGGTACGGCAGTGCCCTATGGGATCGAGCCGTTCAGCCTGACCGGGCTGGTCGCGCTTGGCCTGTGGGCCTATGAACGTTTTGTGCGCAAGGAACGCGGATCGTACATGCTGTTGTTCATGGCGTCGTTCCTGCTGATCGGCGTCAATGCGATCAAGAACTGGGACCAGTGGCGTGTCGCGCATATGGTCCAATCGGGTGATGGCGTGCACATTACGCGCGGAGCCATCACTCAGCATTGGAGCATTGCTTGGCGCAAGCCCGACGTTTCGGGCCCGAAAGGCGCGTACCGCACCGTCGTCAGCGAAGGTTTCGACATTGGCGCGGAACGCTTCAGCTGGAACCGCGGCGACAGCTTCTCGCCCGCCACATTTTCGAACACGGACGATGCTGGCATCGCCCTTGCCGATGGCCAGATGGCGGAGGTGACGTGGTTCGTCGATGAGGCTGCGAACGATGAGCGCCGGATCGTCCGCTTGCGGCTCGGCCCCGCGATCGATCGATCGAGCAATTACAATTGACACAATTTTCCCGTTTGCACGACATAATCCCGATACAGCCTGGCGCCATATAGGGGGTACCGGGGCACCGGATGGAACGAGGACAGTCAGGCATCCACATTTGAAAAGGAGAGCTTGCGACAGGATGCGATCTGCCCTCGACCTGCCCGATACCCCGGCCACCCTATTTGCGGACCCTTTGATCAAGCGACTCCCCGTATGGGCCGCAACACTAAAGGCCGGAGCGAAAGTTCCGGCCTCTTTTTTTGGCGTGCGCGATCGAGCCGGGGCGTTGCCCTTTCGCATAATCACAATTGAGACAAAAAACAGCTGCGGGCGGCATAATCGGCGCACATCCAGATGGTATCAACCTGTCAACAGAGGGATGCGACCACCCTTAGAACTCAAAGGAATGACCCATGACAATCGAAAAAATGGCGCGACAGATAGAGGCAGCTTTGGCGGTTTTGAACCCGGCAGTGAAGGCTGGCGAAACGGGGTCATGTCTAAACAACGACTTGGCCAATTCAGACATGCCAGTCCCGCAATTGTCAAACCGCTGCAGAGAACACTCTTCCGACGAACCGCAACAAGCGGAGGCAGCAGGCGATTGACATGGTCATTTTTGTCTTGGTGTTGACCTGGGCAAGAACTCTTGCAGCGTCATTACCCTTGACGGAGCTGGCGCGGTGGTGATGCGCCGACAGACCTTGATCGACTATGCGCTGACGCTTCAGCCTGCGCTGTTTCCATCGAGGGGTGTTGCGGTCGCATCACATGGAACGCCTGTTTGGGGCCTGATCTTCCCGGTCGGTCGTTGGAAGCTCGAGTCGGGTTTCGGGAATAGATTTGCCAATGCAACGCCGACAGGGCGACCCAAGGCGGGGGAGGTGTAAGACCGAAATCCTCTACCTATCGACATTGCAACTGCCGTTCGGAACCCGCATCGCCAATCGACACCGTGTTGGCACGTGTCGTTACCGATCCACCCCCAGCGCGACCGAATTACCGGCATCGACAAAGCTGCCATCGCCAAGCGCGATCAAGACGGTGACGCTGCCCAACGGCATCGTGACGGCCTTTGGCTATGATGGGCTGGGGCGGACGGTGTCGGTGAATGTGAAGCACCCGACCACCGCTGCCTCGCATGTGGTGACGGGCTTCGAATATGATGCCGAAGGCCGCGGCATCGGCATCACCCTGCTTTCGACATCGAAACCCCGCAAGTCGCAGACCTTGCGCAACTATTTCGACTATGCATCAAAAGACTAAGTTATTGTTATATTTTGGAAAATTTATGGTGCTGCTGGCGAGGATTGAACTCGCGGCCTCTCCCTTACCAAGGGAGTGCTCTACCACTGAGCTACAGCAGCACTTTGAAGGAGGCGGCCCTATGCGAATGTGTGCCCGGCTTGTCAAGCTGCTTGCATCAATCAGACCGCTTTGGCATCGTTAGAAAATGATACAGCCTGATAAGAAATTGCGTGAGGAACGGTTAGCCAGTGCGTTGCGCGCCAATTTGCGTCGTAGAAAAACCGATCATCAAAAGACAGCACCGGATGACAAATCCGCTAAAGGAGAGCCAACCCGGTAATGGCTAAGCGAAGCTAAAAAAAAGAGGCCCGCCCAGGGGCAGGCCTCACAAGGTCAAGAACTCTTGTCTTTCGACGTCGAGCCCTTCGGGTCGCAGCACGCATATGCACCAACTATGTTACAAATTCTTGCACGGAATCGTCAGGAAGCCGTCATGGACTTGACATTTTCGGCCAAATATAACCATCGTTGTTCCATAGCGATACATAATATCGATTGCACATTTATCATCGCCGCTGCCATAGAGAATCAGTGATTTATCCTCTTCTCCGTCCGTTTGTATTCATGCTTGATGCCGAGTTCGCTCACAGGCTTTCGATGATGGCATTGAAGACACTACCGGTAGGGAGTAAAAATTTACATTTACCTGAACTTGAGACAGAGGTTGCAACACTGCATTTTCCAGGACCGGTAGGTTTGGCCCCCGGTTTCGACAAGAATGCCGAGGTCTTTACCAACGCCTACGGGTTGGGTTTTGGATTTGTCGAAATTGGTACGGTCACGCCAAAGCCTCAGCCGGGTAATCCGCAGCCACGTCTTTTCCGACTGATCGAGGATCGTGCGGTTATCAACCGAATGGGGTTTAACAATGAAGGGATGGAGGCGGCGGCAAAGCGCATTGCTATGCTGTCGCATAAACGGAGATTAGGCCCGCTTGGTATCAATATCGGCGCAAACAAAGACAGCCAGGACCGAATCGCCGATTATATGGCAGCCATGCAGAGACTGGCTCCGCTGGCCGATTATGTAACGGTCAATATAAGCTCGCCAAACACACCGGGCCTTCGGGCTTTGCAGGATAAGGCAGCGCTCGACGCTCTGTTGGCGAGGGTATGCGAGGCTGCACCTGCAGGTCCACCATTGTTTTTAAAAGTTGCGCCCGATCTCGAGTCCGCCGATATAGACGATATTGCGAAGGTAGCCCTGGACCATAAAATCGGTGCATTGATCGTTAGCAATACGACGCTTGCCCGCCCGCAGCTTCGTTCCCGCCATGCAAAGGAAACAGGCGGATTGTCGGGTGCCCCGCTGAAGCCGTTGGCGCAGCAGAGACTGATCGATTTTCGTAAGGCAACGGGTGGCATGCTACCCTTGATTGGCGTCGGGGGGATTGCGTCCGCCGAAGATGCCTATGCACGGATCAGGGCGGGGGCTTCGCTTGTGCAAATCTACAGCGCTCTGGTTTATGAAGGCCCTAATTTGGTGCAGCGGATCAATCGAGGCCTTGTCGAATTGATGCGTCGGGATGGTTTTACGAATATCGCGCAAGCAATCGGGGTCGATGTCGATTGAGGCTTTGCCTTGAGGTTCAGGACCTATTAAATGCGGGCTCGATATTTAGGCCATTTTGCTCGATGCAAGGCGACAAGCGCCGGGTGAAGTGGCTCTAGGGTTAAGCTTGCCGATGCGGCATACTCGTCTTGAGCTATAGCCGAAGGGGGCAAAATGGGTCAAATTCCAAAGATACCAAAACGGTTTCGATGTCTTTGCCCTTTTGACACCTCGAACGCGCATTCAATAGGTTCGGCCCCGATGCCCCAATATGATTACGGATGGTTTCCATGAAAAGGTTTCAAACGATATCGATGCTGTTGTTCGCATTTACTGCGATCCCGGCTAGTGCGAAAAACGATGCGATTGCAACGTCTGCCGATCCGCGAGCGACCGAGGCGGGGGCTGAAATCCTTGCCAAGGGTGGTTCGGCAAGCGATGCGGCAATGGCGATGATGCTTGCGCTGACTGTCGTGGAGCCGCAATCGAGCGGAATTGGCGGCGGCGGATTTTTGCTGCACTACGATGCAAGCGGGGCGAAATTGAGCACGATCAACGGTCGCGAAACCGCACCGGCTGCGGCAACGTCCGAACGCTTTATCAGTGCGGACGGCAAGCCTATCGGTTTCCTTCAGGCCTTTCAGGGCGGGCGCTCTGTCGGGGTGCCCGGCAATATCAGGCTGATGGCGGAGGCGCATCGCAAGTGGGGCAAGCTCAAATGGGCGGAGCTTTTCAAGCCCGCCATCCGGCTTGCCGAAAACGGCTTTGTCGTCAACAAGACGCTGGAGTCGCGATTGGCATCGATCCAAAAGCTGTGGTCGCCATTTAAGACGGCGCAATCGATCTATTGGATGGACGGCCAACCCGCACGGGCAGGCACCAAGCTTCGAAATCCAGAACTGGCGAAAACATTGAAGGTGATTGCATCCAAAGGGCCGGACGCTTTTTATAACGGCGTTATCGCTAACAGTATCGTCGACGCCGTGCGCAAAAGCCCGGTCAATCCCGGCGACATGACGCTTGCCGATTTGGCGGCTTATAAGGCAATCGAACAAAATGCAGTCTGTTCGCCCTATCGTGCCTATGTCGTTTGCGGAATGGGACCGCCATCCTCGGGTGCGACCACGGTGCTGCAGATATTGGGCACGCTTGAACGCTTCGACATGAAGACGTTGGGCAAGGACAACCCCAAAAGCTGGTATCTAATCGGTCAGGCGATGCAGCTTGCCTATGCCGACCGCGAAAAATATCTGGGAGACCCTAATTTCGTGTCTGTTCCGGTAGCGGGGCTGATTGACAAAACCTATCTTGCCGAGCGTTCGGCGCTGATCGATCCCGCCAAAGCGCGCGCCGATTATCCTGCCGGCAATCCGCCAGGAGCCTCGCCAAAGACGACCGCACTTTCAGGGGAAGTTTCCGGCACAACCCATTTCGCCGCGATCGATTCCAGAGGTAATATCGCCAACATGACCTCGACGATCGAAGGCCCGTTCGGGAGTCAGCTTGTGGCAGAGGGATTTTTCTTGAATAACGAACTGACGGATTTCACCTTCTCGTCACAAAAGGATGGGGCTCCGGTAGCCAACCGGGTCGAGGCAGGTAAACGGCCCTTATCTTCAATGTCGCCAACAGTCGTGTTCGATCGCGAAGGTAGTGTGGTGTTGGCGCTGGGTTCTGCGGGCGGCAAGCGGATCATCATGCATGTCGCAAAGACACTTATTGGGACAATCGATTTCGGCCTGCCTTTGAAAGACGCTATCGCTTTGCCAAATATCTATTTCGGCAACGGTTCTTTGTTGGTTGAAGAAGACTCGCCGCTTTCGACAAAGGTCGAAGCCTTGGCCGCTTATGGTCAGCCGACAAAGGCCAGCGATCTAGGTTCGAAGGTCAACGGCCTGCAATGGACCGGTAGTGGTTGGAGCGCCGCCGCCGATCCGCGCAGCGAAGGTACCGCCATTGCCGTCGATGCCAAGGGAAAGCGTATATTGATCGATGGATCTGTGCTTGAAAAAAGCGCGCCAAGCGCCAGCGTCCATTGACCAGCGACTTGCGCATAGCTGCTTGGATGGTTAGCCTTTTCATAGAGAGTATATCCGGACAACCGGATCACCGGGAGAGTTTTGGTGGCTGAAAATTTTAACGATCTTGGCGATGTCCCCAATCTGGTGAGCCTGTTTCTGCGTCGGGTGGAGCTATGCGGAGACCGTCCCTTTCTTGGTTATAAAGAGGGGGATCAGTGGCTGACGATCAGTTGGGCCGAAACCGCGCGTCGGGTAGCGGGGCTTGCCAATAGCCTGAAGGCCATGGGCCTGAAGAAGGGTGACCGGGTGATGCTGGTTTCCGAAAACCGGCCCGAATGGTGCATTGCCGATCTTGCAATCATGGCAGCGGGATGTGTAACGGTACCCACCTACATTACCAATACGATACGCGATCACCAGCATATTCTGGATAACAGTCAGTCACGCGCGGTGATCGTTTCGACCGCCAAACTTGCGCAACAATTGATGCCGGCGGTGATCCGTTCGTCGGAATGCGAGTTCGTCATCGGTATGGAGCCGCTGAAAGTCACGCAGGCGGGACAGCAGAAATTTCACGACTGGGCCCATCTGGTTGCCGGAACCGATGCCGATGTTGCAACATTGACCAAAGAAATGGCGAAGGTCGGACGCCGCGACCTTGCCTGCATTATCTATACCAGTGGTACTGGCGGCGCACCGCGTGGGGTGAAGCTGCATCATGGCTCGATCCTATGCAATGTCGATGGTGCTGCAACGGTGCTGCGCGAGGATTTTGGACTGGATAACGAACGTTTCTTATCCTTTCTGCCGCTTTCCCATGCCTATGAACATTCGGGTGGACAGTTTCTGCCGATCGGGGTTGGGGCAGAGATTTACTACGCCGAAGGACTTGAGAAACTTGCCAGCAACATCGAAGAGACACAGCCGACGATCATGGTCGTCGTCCCCCGACTGTTCGAGGTGCTGCGCCAGCGGATGATCAAGAATGTCGAAAAGCAGGGCAAGTTTCCAACCTATCTGCTCGACAAGGCGCTGACGATCGGCGAGCGCGATTATGGCGGCAAGAAAAGGTTGCGCGATGCACCGATGAAACTGCTGCTTTCTCGGACGTTGAAGCCGAAGATCAAGGCTCGTTTTGGCGGGCGGATGAAGGCGATGGTATCGGGCGGGGCGCCGCTTAATCCCGATATCGGCGTTTTTTTCCAGTCTTTGGGTATCACGCTATTGCAAGGTTACGGCCAGACCGAGGCCGGACCGGTCGTCAGCTGCAATCGCCCCAAGGTGGGCATCAAGATGGATACTGTGGGGCCGCCGCTGAAAAATGTCGACGTCAGGATTGCCGACGATGGCGAAATCCTAGTGCGTGGCGAACTCGTGATGCTGGGCTATTGGAACAACGATGCGGAAACGGCGCGTGTTATCCAGGATGGATGGCTGCACACCGGCGATATTGGCCATATCGATGAAATGGGCCGGATTGTCATTACCGACCGCAAAAAGGATCTGATTGTCAATGACAAGGGGGATAATATTGCCCCTCAGCGGGTCGAGGGCATGCTGACCTTGCAGCCCGAAATCCTGCAGGCGATGGTTCATGGGGATAAGCGGCCCTACATTGTCGGACTGATCGTCCCCGACCCCGAATGGGCTCTCGAATGGGCGCGTGGACAAGGGATGCGTTATGATTTTCCCGAACTGCAGAACAATCCCCAATTCCGCGCGGCCGTGCGTGCCGCGGTTGATCGGGTGAACGGCGATCTGTCGGTAACCGAAAAAGTCCGCCAGTTCGAATTCACCGATGAGCCCTTCGCCATCGAAAATGGCGAGATGACGCCAAGTATGAAAATCAGACGGCATGTAATCCGTGAACGGTACAAGGACCGGCTGGACGGGATGTATAAGGGGTAAGGCGGCAAAGTTACCATCTTATATTCGTCATGCTGAACTTGTTTCAGCATCCATTTATGAACCATGCTGTCAGAGAAAAAGACAAAATGGACCCTGAAACAAGTTCAGGGTGACGGCTGAGGGGGCTTCTGCTTATGTCAGATCTCAGGCAAAGCCCAATCGATGGGCGGCAACCCCCGCTCTTCCAGAAACGCATTGCACTGCGAAAAATGTCTGCACCCGAAAAAGCCATTATGCGCTGCCAAGGGCGATGGGTGCGCGGCTTTTAGTACAAGGTGCTTCGATGCATCGACAAAGGCCGCTTTTTTCTGTGCATAGGCGCCCCATAGCAGGAAAACGACGGGCTGTTCGCGCTCATTCACCAACCGAATGACTGCATCGGCAAAACGTTCCCAACCCTTGCCCTGATGCGCGTTGGCCTTGCCCATCTCGACCGTCAGCACGCTGTTGAGAAGCAGCACACCCTGCTGCGCCCAATGTTCGAGGAAACCGTGGCGGGGGCGTTCGATACCCAAGTCCGTATGCAGCTCCTTATAGATATTGACCAGACTGGGGGGCGGCGGGACCCCGGGTTTGACGCTGAAGCAAAGTCCATGCGCCTGGCCGGGCCCATGATAGGGATCCTGGCCCAGGATCACCACACGCACCTGATCGAGCGGTGTCAAATCAAGCGCCCGAAACCATTCGCTGCCTTTAGGAAAAATCCGCTTCCCCGCCGCCTTTTCCGCCAACAAAAATTCCCGCAATTGCAACATATAGTCTGCCTGAAACTCAGGCAACAAAGGCGTTTTCCAGCTTTCGTGTAGGTTGATGTCGGACATTACATTTTCCAAATGTGTAAAGAAGGCGGGAAGGAAAGAAGGGGTGATGCTTTATTCTCTCCAGTGGTTATTCGTGACGCGGCGGATACCTTGTTTGAATGTTTCGCTCCCAAAATTAAGCAACAGACCAATCGGCAAATTCATTAAACGAATATAGGTGAGAGTTTGTTTCACATGGATTGGTCCAAGTTTTTCGATGGATTTAAGCTCGATAAGAAGCAAGTCTTCAACCAAAAGATCATAACGAAAGGCATCAGGGTAGGTTTTGCCATCGATCATGATATTGACCGGCTTTTGCCGGTCGACTTTCAAATGCATTGCAGTTAGCCGATCAGTCAAAACTTGCTCATAAACGGACTCAATCAATCCAGGACCAATCTGCTGATGGAGCGCAAGCCCACAGTTAATAACTATAGCCGTAAGCTCATCCGCACGCGCCAGCCTATTCACTAAAGGATGCCCCCTTTTTTCCTTCCCGCCTTTTTTACATCATTCAGACACAACATTCGAAAGCAACGCCGCCCAGGCCTCGGCCTCTTTCTTGGTTGCTGGCCCAAGCAACTCCATTGCGTGGCGCAATCTTTCGCGCAGGATGTCGCGGCCCAGATGGGTGATGGCGTCGAACAGGGGTACACCCTGCGGTGCACCCAGCACGGCCAGGTAGAAAGCGCGGATCATGTCTTTCAGTTTAATCTCCAGCGCTGCGGCCGTATTGCGTAGGGCGGCATCGACGCCTTCCTTGTTCCATTCGATCATGGCATCGAACTGTTGCAGGGCAAGCGTGTAGGCGGCGCGTTGCTGGTCCGTCTCGATCTTCACGCCATCGCGCAGGGCCTCTGCGGTTAGCCCCTCGATCCGGTTCATGAAGAAGGGTGCGACCAAGGCGCCAAGATCGCCCATGCGCACGATCCGGCTTTGCGCCATTTCGGCAATCGGGCGCAGATAGGCATCGTTCAGCGCCCAAGCCCGCACTGCATCCATGAAGGCATCGGTATCCAGTTCTTCGCGCAGATAACGGCCGTTCAGCCAATCGAGCTTCGATGTATCGAAAACCGGCCCGCCTAACGAAATATTGTGCACATCGAAGCCATCGATCAGGGCTTGTAGCGATGTTTTCTCATCCTCTTCGCTCGAACTTTTGATGAAGAGGCCGAGGAAATTCTGCATCGCTGCGGGCAGATAGCCGGCGCGTTGATAATAAAGAATACTTGTTGGATTCTTGCGCTTCGAAAGCTTCGAACGATCGGCGTTGCGCAACAATGGCAGGTGGGTCAGCACCGGCGGTTCCCAACCGAAATATTGATAGAGCAGCAGATGTTTGGGGGCGGATGAAATCCATTCCTCCCCGCGCATCACATGGGTGATGCCCATCAGGTGATCGTCGACTACATTGGCCAAATGATAGGTCGGCAGGCCATCCGATTTCATCAGCACCTGCATATCGACCGTTGCATAGTCGATTTCGATTGTGCCCCGTAACGTGTCTTGAAAACGGCAAATGCCGCTATCGGGGATGACCATACGGATCACGAAAGGTGCACCGGCCGCTTGGCGTTCTGCCGCTACTGTATCGTTGAACGCACGATAGCTTGCATCATATTTGGGTGGCAGCTTTGCCGCGGTCTGGCGCGCGCGCATGCTGCTGAGCTCTTCGGGTGTGCAATAGCATTTGAAGGCATGGCCTTCGCGCAACAGGCGGTCGCAATGTTCGGCATAAATCGCACTGCGTTCGGATTGGCGATAGGGTCCATAGGGACCGCCGACATCGGGGCCTTCGTCCCAACTGAGACCCAGCCAGCGGAGCGAATCCAGGATTTTCTGCTCGGATTCGCGGGTGGAACGAACCTGATCGGTATCCTCGATCCGCAGCAGAAACTGCCCGCCATGTTTCTTGGCAAAGCAATAGTTGATGAGCGCAATATAGGCGGTGCCGACATGCGGATCGCCGGTAGGCGAGGGGGCAATACGGGTGCGAACGGGTTTGGTGATTTCGGTCATGCCGCGCCTGTATCAACCGGGTGCTGCAATGCCAAGTTATGGTTCATATGCAGAATTATTCCATATCATTCGTTGCCCCTGTGGGTTCAGCCCTTAGTCAGGGCGAAGCGAAAGCAAACTATGCCTTTTAAGTAAGCTTCTTCGCTTGAACCCGCTTGTTGCCGCCATCATATTGTCATAGCCAAGTCATAAGATCATAGCGCCATATAAACGGGGTACAGACATGCAGTTCAGCCGTCGCCATTTCAATTTCGGTCTTGGAAGCCTGGCCTTTGCTGGCATCGCAGAGCGCGCCTGTGCGCAACTGCCCAAGGCCGCGCGCAGCGAGGTGCCGGGCTACGGCCCTTTGCTGCGCGATCCCAACAATCTGATCGATCTGCCCAAGGGCTTTTCCTATCGTGTTATATCCCGTTTTGGCAATCTCATGGACGATGGCTTTGTGGTGCCCAATGCCGGCGATGGCATGGGGGCTTTTGCCCTGGGTAAAAACAAGGTTGCGCTGGTCCGCAACCATGAACTCGATCAGCGCGGCATGCGCTTCGGGGCCTTTGCGGGGGAAGCGCCTGCGGACATCAAATGTTATGACCGGTTGACCGGGGGCAACAAGGCGCCATTACCCGGGGGCACCACCACATTGATCTATGACATGAAATCGCAGAGGGTCGAAAGCCAGTATCTCAGCCTGGTCGGCACGATCCGCAATTGCGCGGGCGGTGTTACGCCCTGGGGCAGCTGGCTGACTTGCGAGGAAAATACGACGCGGGCAGGCGATGCTGTCGGCAAGGATCATGGCTATATCTTTGAAGTGCCGGCGACGCATAAGGGCCTTGTCGATCCGGTGCCGTTGAAGGCCATGGGCCGTTTCAATCATGAAGCGGCGTGCATCGATCCGCGTACCGGCATCGCCTATCTTACCGAGGATCGCGAAGATAGCCTGCTCTATCGTTTTCTGCCCAATGCCAAGGGCGAACTGGCCAAGGGCGGCAGGCTGGAGGCGCTGGCGATCGATGGGGTTGGTGACAGCCGCAACTGGACGTCCGCCACGGTCAAGCGTGGCGAAGACATGCGCGTTCGCTGGATTCCGCTCGACAACCCGGAAGCCCCTGAGGACGATTTGCGCAAGCGCGGGGCGGCCAAGGGTGCGACGCTGTTCGCACGCGGCGAAGGCATATGGTGGGGGCAGGGTGAGTTTCACTTTGCCTGCACCAATGGCGGTGCGATCAAATATGGCCAGATCTTCCGTTATCGCCCTGCAGTGAACGAAGGCTTTGCGGGCGAAAGCGATGCGCCTGGCACGATCGCTCTCTTTTATGAGTCGATCGATGCCGCTGCCTATAATTATGGCGATAATCTGTGCGTGATGCCGACCGGCCATCTGATGGTCTGCGAGGATCAATATACCGATATCGTCGACAACCATTTGCGCGGGATCACCCCTGCCGGCAAAGCCTATGCCTTTGCCAGAAGCCGGGTGCAGACCGAGTTCGCCGGTACCTGCTTCTCACCCGATGGCTCGACAATGTTCGTCAATCTTTACGCACCAACGATGACGCTGGCGATTACGGGACCTTGGAAAAGGGTGAAGAGCGTTTGATGGGTTTCAGCATGTTTTTTGGACGGGCTGGAGCATGATGGCATCGGTACTAGAGTCTGTCCTGTTTAAGTTGAAACTTCACCGTAGCCCTGAGCCTGTCGAAGGGCGCTTATCGGCTAGGCGTGCTTCGACAGGCTCAGCACTACGGTTCTATCTAAACAGGACAAACTCTAGGCGGGTAGCGTCTTGACAATATAGGAGTGTTCGTGTAATGTTCCATTGTTCTTTGACAGCCGGTTGCGGCAACAAATATCTTCCGTTCGCCACAGAACGTCTGCGATTTGCGGTATCTATTCAACCGATTCTATTTAATGCCATCAACCTATAGTGTGCAATAATAGCGTATATACCGTTCAGGTGAGACTTTAGTGTGACCTTTCACCTGCCCGATTGCCATCATCCTCTAGCGAAGTTTGCGCATCCCGTGCGCCGTCGCCATGCGATGAATGCTGGCCAATTTGGACGAACGTTCCTTGATCGTATCGACAAAACGCCATTCGCTGCTGGCTTTCATAGGGGTCAGTTCGACGACCATATAGCCGCGCTGCCCTGCATCCATCCATTTCAGACCGGGGTTCGTTGCGGCGATCGTTTTGGCAACGGTCGCGGGTGTCGTACCCGTGAAGGCGCTTTCCAGCCCCGGCGATGACACGCTTTGACCCGCAAATTCCACGCCGGCCGCCCTGCCATCATGATCGAGATCGAACGCCCAGGCATTATGCGTATCCCCCGTCAGCACGATCATATCGGCGCTTGCATCTTGGGCCACGGATAAGGTTCGTGCGCGTGCTGCAGGGTAGCCGTCCCATGCGTCCATATTGGAAGGGATGCCGATCCTGGCGGCAAGCGTACCGCGCTGTACCCGATCGCGGACATAGGATGGCGCGTCCGGGGCAAGCCAATCGATCGCCTGTTGCGGCTGGCGCAGATTGCCGACGATGGTTTGCTGCGCCCAGATGTTCCAGCGGGACTTATTCGTGCGGAAACCTTCGGCCAGCCAGTTTTCCTGTGCAGCACCCAGCATGGTTCGCGCCGGATCCTGCCATATGCCGTCGCGAAAGTTTTTGAGCTCAGCCGTGGCGGCAGCGGCATCCGCCCCTTTGGGAACGGTCCATTCCGGTTGTTTCGAACGTGCACCGATCCGGCTTTCGGTCAGGAATAATCGTGCCAGATCGCCGATCGTATAGCTGCTCCAGCGTTCTCCGCCATCGATATCGCGCACCGGCATCCATTCGCGATAGGCTTGCTCGGCCATCCTTTTGCGCAGTTGCCAGTCGCCTTCATCAGACTGATGGTTTTGGGCGCCATCGGCATAGGCATCGTTGGTGAATTCGTGATCGTCCCACATGACGATCATCGGTGCGCGTGCATGCACCGCCTGAAGATCGGGATCGGCGCGGTAACTGGCATAGCGTAATCGGTAATCGGCAAGGCTGACGATTTCGTTTGCCGGTTCGATCAGCCTTTGCGCCAACGCATCCCGGGGCGAGGGATAATTGCCGCGCTGATATTCATAGATGTAATCGCCCAGGTGCAACGCAAGATCGAAATCGCCGGTCCGGGCCGCATGCGCATAGGCATTGAACCAACCGAAAGGCATGTTGGAACAGGAAAAGACGGCCATGCGGAAACGATCGATAGCACCAGCCGGCAAGGTTCGTGTCCGTCCGACGACCGACTTGGTGCCATCCGGGGCTATGAAGCGGTAATAATATGACCGTCCTGGCTTCAGGCCACGCATGATGGCTTTAGACGTATAATCGCGCGATGGCGCTGCGATCGTTTCGGTACCGGACGCCATCTTGCGGAAATCGGCGGTTTCGCTGATTTCTACGATCAGTTTTGTATCCGCCATATTGGATACATAGCGTGTCCAGAGCAGAACCGAGTCCTGCGAGGGCTCCCCGCTGGCAACGCCGTGACTGAAGCCCTTTGTAAGCGCCGCCTCAGTCGCCGCAAACGCGCCGCCAGGCAGACCGAGCGCGCTAAGGCCATATAGCCCGGTCTTGATCAAAAGGCGGCGGTCGATCAGGCTGTTCATCGGTTTGTCCCAATAGAGTATGCCCCATGATGGCCATGAAACATTATGGCTTGATGACAACCGTCTTCAGCCCAATAAACCTAAAAACAATAAAAGCATCGCAAACAGGAAGATGACGATCCAGATAAACAGCGACAGAATCAACAGCCGCATCACGGCACCCACACGGCTTAGGCCATAAGCGTAACGCAACTGTTTGTAGAGGTGAACAGGGGGAATCACAATGAAGGCAATCCCAAGCCAGTCGTCGCTGACTCCCAACCGCGAAAGGATCGCTAGCGTCAGAAACAGCAAGCACATGAACGCTATCGAATAGGTCGTGAATACTGCATGATCATAGAAATGATGGCCACGTACCCCAAGTGTGGCCAGCCAGATAAAGGGTAGCGACAGCGGTATCAGTAGCCAGGCGAATTTATAGCCGTTGGACTGCAATTTATAAAGTGCAAGGCTCGGGTTTGAGACCATTTTCTGGCCGCCGCTACGGATTATGTTATCAAGCTGCTTGAAACCGGTCGTTCCATCGAAAAATGAACCATTCAACTTTCCATCGCCATTGCCGCCATCGATATATTTGGGCTTGCCGGTTATAATGTAGGACAGGCCGTTCCTTTCTGCCTTTTGTTCGTTGAGTTGGGCCTCTAGTCCGATTTTGACGGCTTGCGGAATTTCCGGATTGGCAAGCTTTGCTTGTGTTGCCGCGATTTCTTCGTCCAGCTTTTTTGCTTCAGCGGCGAAATTGGGCCCATATTTCGGATCCTGATATTTCACACCATCCGAAAACGGCATGCCGATAAAGCTAAACACCGCAAACATCATGAAGATCGAGAATAGGAATAGCGCCATTGGCGACACGAACTTCGCGCGTTCGCCGTGAACATAGCGGCGGGTGAGTTCGCCAGGGCGCAGCGCCAGCATTGGCAATGTGCGCCAGAATTTGCCATCGAAATGCAGCACCGAATGCATGATGTCGTGGCCGATTTCCGCAAAACTGCGATGTACTTCGGCCTTTTGCCCGCAAGCGGAACAATAATATCCGTTCAATTGCGCACCACAATTCAGGCAGTTTACGGCTGCCGCGGCAGCCCCGTCCTGTCCATGCGCCTGCTCTACCGCCGCGCCTAGCAGCGCCCCCTCGATTGCCGTTCCGGCCGCTTCGAATTCCCCAGACATGCCCCGGTGTACCACTGCATTCCGCGACTGCAAAGCATGGTTTTGGCACAAGAATAAGCGATGGACATTGATCAAAAATGTTATAACGTTACCTTGCTTTTTTGGAGAGGAGCCAAACATGGGAGAAGTTATCTATCTGCACCGCCAGCGTCGTCGTCGCATGATCGAAATGCCGATAGCGAACATCAACATCACCCCGCTGATCGATGTCATGCTCGTCTTGCTGGTGATGCTGATAATTGCGATCCCCGCGGCAACGCATCAAATCATAGTACCATTACCGACACAGGGGACGTCTGATGCACAACAAAAACCGACGATCCACGATCTGCTGGTCACATCTGACGGCGTCTATCGCTGGGATGGTAAAGCTATAGCCGATATCGACCTTAAAACGAAGCTCAACGAACTAGCGGCTGCGAAAGATGAACTGCGAATCGAAACCGATGGTTATGCACGTTACGAACGGTTCAATCATCTTATTGCGCTGGTAAAAGCCGCTGGCGTTACGAAACTTGGCTTTGTCGGTAATCAGCGGTTCAAGCAATGGGATAAACCAGCCTGATATTATCTGAAACAGCAAGCTGCGCTGTAGCTTGCCTTTTCGCAATTTTCGGGCAGTGTCGCAAAGCTACGCCATTGTCCGAAAAGAAGATATATGCCCAGCTTGACCGCGCGTCTGATTGCTACATTTTTACGGACCACAGGTATATTACGGCGGCGCTATTCGGACGGTCCGGATTTTCTAGCCAATATAGAAAAAAGCCGTTTTGCGCAGCAATTTCCCGATGCTAAAATGCGCAAGTGGGTCGATGTTCGCGAGTATGATTTCATGGGGCGGAAGATCTTCCGCTTCGCGCCAAGAGATGGTGCGGTGAAAGGGCACATGCTGTATTGGCATGGAGGCGGGTATGTTTATCCTGCGGTCAATCTGCATTGGCAGTTTCTGGCGCATATGGCACAAAAGCATGGCATTGTTACCACGGCACCGCTTTACCCTCTTGCCCCCGAAGCCGATGCCGTCAAAGCTGTCGATTGGGCGGAGCGTTTCTACCGGGAATTCACCCCCGACCGGGCAGGGCCGTTCATCATGGGCGGGGATTCGGCAGGGGGTGGATTATGCGCTGCCCTTGCCCAGCGGATGCGCGACGAAGGGCGGATGCTGCCTAAGGCATTGATCCTGATCTGCCCTTGGCTTGATGTCTCCTGCTCGCATCCCGACCAGCCCAAAATCGAACCACGCGATTGCGTGCTGACATTGGGCGGTGCTCAGGCTGCAGGAAGGCTTTACGCCAATGGTTTGCCACTCGACGATCAACGGATCTCACCGCTGCATGGCAATTGGCAGGGCCTGCCGCCGATCCTTGCCTTTGGCGGGGGTAACGACATATTGCTACCCGATGCGCGGGGCTTGAAGCAGCGCCTTCCCTCAATCGACTATATCGAAGGGGCGGGGCTAATGCATGACTGGCCTATTTTCTTTTTGAAAGAATCGCGTGCGGCGCAAGTGCGTATCGCCGATTTTATCGGACAGCATTACCAATGAGTGAAGCAGACAGCGAACCAAGTGTCGGCTGGCGCACTTGGACATACCGCCGCAGGTTCGAGGCTGACGGTTTGCCTTGTCAACTTGACTTTCGATCGGGTTTCAAGGGGGCAACCAGCGTTTTGAGCGTTGCCGGGATAGAGCATGGCTGGGATCATACACCGCTTTCCGGGACGGAGGCGGTACGCAATCATATCATTCGGGCAAAACTGCCCAGCGGCAAAACGCTAGAGGTAGAAGCAGGCTATTATAATTGGCTGAACGTAGCAGTGGCTGCGCGACTGGATGGCGTGGCAATTTACGAAAGCCACCCTGGCCAGACAATCGCCTTGCCTGAACGCGCTCGCAAGATGATGGCCCAGGAAACAGCCAGTGGCCAGCCAGCCTATGATATGGAGAAATTAAAAGCCAATCGTCTTCCGATTGGCGTCGATATCGTACTGGGCCTGTTTTTCTTTGTGGTTGGCAAATATGTTGGTTTGACCGAGGCGGCGCTGTTTGGAGCGGCAGCAGGCATCATTCTCCTTGTCGTGCAGCGGATCACGAAAATCGATCTTCTGGGGGGGCTCGCAAGCTTTGGTATCGTCATGCTGTTATTGTCGGCAGGCTTTGCATGGTTCTTTCAGGATGAGGAATGGGTCAAACAACGTTCGACGATCATTGGCTTGATTGGTGCCGCCGCCTTCCTGACCGACGGATTGTTCGGCGGGCGTTGGCTCGGGCAGGGGCTGTCGCGTTATGTTGCCTATAGCGATATTGTGCCCCGACGGCTGGCGTTGTCGATGGGGGTGGTTGGGATCACGATGGCGGGTGCGAACTGGCTGGTTGCGCGACTGGCATCTACCGATGTCTGGCTTTTCTATACGACCTTTGTCGATTTCCTCATCGTTTTTGCATTGGCGATTTTCGCGGTCCAATGGTCGCGAAGACCAGCTTGACCTTATCGTATATTGCCGCTAATGGCGCGCCTTCTTTGAGAGGCGTGAGATGATTCTCCCGCCCGTCCAAGGAAAACCCACATAGGCTGAACATTGTTTGACAGGCCGGGCGGAACCAAGGCTGAGCCTCCGCCAGCAAAACGTCTTGTCCTGCAAAGTAACCAACTTATTTTCAAGGTGAAGATATGCCAACGATCAACCAGCTGGTCCGCAAGGGCCGGACCCCGCAGAAGGCCAAGTCGAAGGTCCCTGCAATGGAGCAGAACCCGCAAAAGCGCGGCGTTTGCACCCGTGTTTACACTACGACTCCGAAAAAGCCCAACTCGGCGCTTCGCAAGGTTGCCAAGAT
>JBOFLS010000051.1:0-18646 GCA_051657985.1 Sphingorhabdus sp.
CCTTCCTGCGTTTCGATACCGGTAAAGCTGACCATCAGGCTGGCGGCGCCATCCTGTGCAATCGCCACCGATGAAAGCGTTGCTCCTGCCATGGTGACCGCGACGAAAATCGAATTAAACCGTTTCATGTCTCTTGCTCCTGTTTGCCTATTTGCTAGGGATGATCATCGGATGTCAGTGGCTGGTGGTGCTTTCAAACGATCATGCGCAAAGGGCGGGAAAAGATACGTAAGATGACTGAAAATGCCGTTCACGTATCGCCAATGACAGGTGAAATTGCGCCAAAGACAGAGAGTTTCGGCGTCCGGCATAAACGCGGTTTTATCACGGCAGCGGTGATCGGTGTGTTGCTGGCGTTTCTGGGTGCGCTGGGAACATCGCAGATCGGCATTCTGCCGCGGCTTGCCTATTGGCAGATATTGATGTTGTCGGGCGCGATGATCGGTTTGGGCGTATCCGAAGCGGTGGAACGCTGGGGCCGCTTTCGCACGCAACCTTGGATCGAAATGCCATTGATCGCGTTACTGATCGCGCTTCCGCTGACCATGATGGTCGTCGGGGCCAGCCTGATGTTCTTCAGCACCAATCCCCCCGGCGCACACGGACTGGCCACGATGTTCGGCATCACTTTCATCGTCAGCCTGGCGATGACGGTGCTCAACTATTTGATTCACTGGCCTGGCAGGGTAGTGCCTGCAGCACCATTACCGATACAGCCGGCGACACAGTCTTCAACTCCGCAGATGGAAAGGCAAAGCCGCTTTGCCGAACGTTTACCCCTGCATTTGCGCCGTCTGGAAATTATCGCTTTGCAAGCCGAAGATCATTACCTGCGCGTATATTTCAAGGATGGTCAATCAACGCTGATTCTGATGCGTCTATCCGATGCCATCAGCGAACTACCCGCTGAAAATGGCGCGCAAACGCATCGAAGCTGGTGGGTTGCAAAGGCCGCAGTGAAGAAAGTTGTCAAAGCCGACAGCCGTGCCATAATGACGCTCGATTGCGGAATCGAAGCCCCGGTCAGTCGCAGCTATTATAAAGCGCTTGGCGAAGCGGGCTGGCTGACGTGAAAGGCAAATATACCGCTGCGCTTATTGCCTTCGCCATCGTTCAAGCAGCGATACTTATGGTGTTCACGCTCGATGTGCCGATGATTCTGACCAGCTGGGCATCGAGCGCTGCCTTGATCGGCGGCCTGCGGGCCTCCCCTGCCGCACGGCCTTTAGCGGTCGCGGGCGGGCATATTGTTTCTGGGCTTGTAGGCATTGGCGTGCTGATGCTTGCCCGTAGCGGATTGCCTTTTGACGCGCATTGGCTGATCGCACCGGGTGTGGGTATTGCTGTCGCTTTGATGGCGGCGACCAGGCTTTTGCACCCGCCCGCCGCCGCCAATCCGGCTATTACGTTGATCGTGCCGACCGATCCCCTAAGCTTTACTATAGCATTATTTGCAGGTGCCGCCCTGTTGGCAGCCCTTACCTTCCTACTGGATTTTTTCGACCGATCATAAGCGAAAGAATGGCGCTGTCGTTCAGGTCAAGAGACTGGCGCGCGACTCTGCTGCGTTACTTCGATGACAGTTTTATAACATGTATATGACCGCGCGGAAATTTCGGCTTTCGTCATGAATTTGTCATCTGTGCGAAGCATGTTCATTTCGCGAGAAAGACAGAGGATGCTTTATGCCACAAAGCAAAGCGACCCTTGCGGAAAACAGCGATCTGCAGGACGACTTGCTGGTTGATACAGTCGCCATGCTGGTGCGTTACCGCGGCCAACGGATTATATTTGCCCCGAACGAATTTCGACTGCTTGCCCATTTCACGGCAAATCCCGACCGTGTATTTACGCGCGGTGCCTTGATCGATGCACTTGGCAAACATCAAAAGGGTATCGACGAGCGTACTGTCGACGTCTGGATCGGTCGTATCCGTCGCGTGCTAAAGGGCCGTGGTGTGCCCGATCGGTTGAGAACGGTACGATCTATGGGCTATGTCTATGATCGCCTGGAAGGTTAACAACCCACCGCTGTAACCGTTGCAGTAGGATCCCATTAATGGTATGATCCCCTTCGGTCGCCAACGAAAAGCCGATCCGGCATAGCGCCGGTCTTCGAAAAAAATGGTCGCATTTTCCACAAGTCGCGAGACGATCTCGCGACGCATAGAGGAGATGCGTTATGCCTACAAAAGTTCTTATCGTCCTTGATGGCGGTTACCGGTTCGATAACGGTGCGACGCCGGCAGGCACCCCTGATTTCACTTATGCGACCCTGGTGAATACGCTTGTTACAGCGGGCATGGAGGTTACCAAGGCGCACCGGGAACTGGACAGCACGGCAACCCCGGGCTGGCAGTCCTTCCACTTCGACGCCGTGCCTGCGGGCCACAGCCTGGCCGAATTCGATGCGATATGGTTGATCGGCCTCAACGGCGTTTCAGCCAATGGTCTGGGCTCGGGCGTCTCGGGTGCCCTGCCCGATGCGGAAATCAACGCCATTGCCCAATATATGGATGCCGGCGGCGGCGTATTCGCAACGGGCGATCATTACAGCCTTGGTGCCGAGATGTGCGGCAAGATCCCCCGGGTGCGCGCCATGCGCTGCTGGTACGGCGAATTCGATACTGCCAGCGCGCATATGCCGGCAAGCTTTCCGCACAACTTCCCGCCGTTGACGGCGGAGCGTGCCGATACCACCCGGCCCAATCCCGCGGGGGACTATAGCGGCTTTCCAGCGCCTTTTATCTGGTTCGAAAACCAGTCCGATCAAGTGCCCCAGGCGATTGCCCACATCGCCCCAACGCATCCGATATTGCGCCGCGGCGACACGGACATTCTGGTGTTTCCCGATCATATGCATGAAGGCAATACGTTGGGTGAGGTGGCGGGCTATGACTATGCGCAAAACTCCCCCTATGGCGATACCACCCGGCACGAATTCCGCGAGATAAGCGGCCACCGGGAAAAACCGCGAGTAATCGCCACCGGCCAGGTTCTGGCAAACGCATCGCGCAGGGCCACCTCACCCGCAGGCGATTTCACCTTCGGCAATGTGGGCATTCCGGGGGCCGATGCGGTTGCTGCATCCAAGACGGTCAATACGCTTAGCACCTATGATGGCCGGGTAGCCGGTGTCGGCCGGATCGTGACCGGTGCGACGTTTCACCATTATGTCGACATCAATCTGAACGGCGACTCCTCGGTCACATCCGCGCAGGCGATTGCCCGTGCCGGTGCCGCATCGCAGGACAATCGCGGTTTCAACGATGCGCCTGCCGTCTTCGACGATATCAAAGCCGTTTTCGTGAACATCACCAACTGGCTGGCCCGTCCGAAGCCGGCGATCCGGCTGATCCTCGAACGCAGCACTTTCAGCCAGGGCGAGGCCCCATCGGGGACCGATTTTGCAGGAGCCGTGCTGGTCACCGTCGATGGGTTGAAGCCCAGCCAGTTCCCCGGAGGGCCGCCGGTGATGGGTGCAATCGGCAGCCCAGCCTCTTGGGTCCCGCAAATTACCGTTTCGGGATCGCCGATCGCGGTCGAGCCGACATCGGTTTCAACCGATGATCCGGGTATGCCCGATCGGGTTCAGCGCTTCACCTTTGTCTACCGCGTCCGCTTTAACGGCAACGCTTTCACCTTTCCGGAGGATTTCCGCAATATTGCCGTCGATGCAACGCTGCCATCGGGCCCGGTAAGCGCGACGTTGACGGACTCGGCGTTCTTCCAGCTCGTCAAATCGGCCAATCCGTTCATGCTCGATCTTGCCGATGGCAATGAGACAAGCTGGCTCAGTTCGGATATCAAGGTGTTCCGCCTGATCGAGGGGGAAAGCGTTCCGGGCATCGCGGGCGCGTCGCTCCCCATGGGGGCAAGCAGAGGGCAGGTGCTCAGCTTCATCCGATCGCTTGCAAACACGATAACGAATGCGCAGTTTACAGGGCTATCGGGCGTGCAGGATGATTCCGCACTGGCCCTAAATCCGCGTACGACATCGACCAATCGTGCGGTATACAACTTCGCCCTTGCCCGGGTGCGGCTGAACAGCGACATGCCCGATGCGAACGATGTCCGCCTGTTCTTCCGGATATTCACGACGCAAACGACCGCGGCACTGACCTATCGCGAGTCCGCGCCCGGCATTCCGATAGAAGGCTATGTGCAAACCGCAGGTGCCAATCCTGTCGCGCTGCCGGGCAAATCGGGTACGGAATGGATATCCTTTCCTTTTTTCGCAGCCGATAGGGCGGCAGACCCGGCAAGCCAGGCCGATACCGACAATGTGAAGACCATCTTGAATACCGAGGACTTCAAATTCTTCGGGGCCTTGCTCGATAACAATCAGAATGACGGTTATCCGGGGCTCAACCCCGGTGCAATGTCGCAACCGTCGATACGATCCTTGCTTAACGGCGCGCATCAATGCCTTGTCGCGCAGATCGAATATGGCGGTACCCCGATCCCCAATGGCGCGACACCGTGGACTTCGGACAAGCTGTCGCAACGCAATATTGCCATGGTCACCGTCGCCAATCCCGGACTCGATGCTTCGCGTGCGGCCTCGCATACCTTCGAGATAGAAGCGACGCCCCATTCGATAACCGACCGCATCTGGCCGGATGAACTTCTGCTCCACTGGTCGGACCGCACACCGGACGGCACGATGTTGCGGATTCATATTCCGGGGTGGAACGCGCACAAGGTGGTCGAGCTGGCCGATAAACTTTACGCCCGCCACGAGATCGAGGCTTATGACGATGACACCATAGAAATGCCGGGCGGCGGCATGCGTTATATTCCCTTGCCGCAATGCCTGCACCGGCAAACCGGTGTGATCACGATCGAATTTCCATTGGGCATCAAGAAAGGGCAGCGTTTCGACCTTTCGGTCCGGCAGATCAGCAACCGCGGGCGCGGGGTCAGAATGCCGCAACCGAAATTGCAGGCGATCACCCTTGAAGAAGCCGCCAAACTGCTCGATGCGGTGCCGGCGACAACGCGAAGGGGTGCAACAACGCGTGAGAATAAAGGCATCTTCGATCTTGGCAATAACCGGGTGCTGATGACCGATCTGTCGGCTTTCGAACTCGAAAGCGACCGCGCCGTCATCATCGAATATCCCGATCCGGCCGTGACCGAGGCGGCTGTGGCCGCATCCCGGCAATGGCGCGAAACCATCGGCGCGTTCCAGATCGGCGTTCCGGTTTCCACAAAAAGGGAGATGCTGCTCGATGAGATGCGCCTGCTGTCGGTCATGCGCTGGCGGCTTGCCCATATCGAACGGCTGAGCCGCTGGCGCAAGCCGTTGCAATATTATGTCGGGCTGCTTGCCGATAAGGTGCAGGCGCTGGGCGGCAATCCCTTCGAGGTTCCGGCCACACCCGATGGCGCGATCCCGCAACTGCCCTGGATGGACGGCGACGGCGGGACGGGTAGCGGCGGCGACGACGGCGGTTCCGGGACGGGCGGTGTGTTCGATCCGAACAATCCGATGACCCGCGGATGCCTGCTAGGATTGTTCATTGCCTTACTGTTGTTGATCGCAATCGTCGCAATTTTCGCGCTGTGGGGTATGAGCTGAAATGGATACGGCACCTGTATCGATGGGCCGGGTGCCGTACTGTTTTTCGAAACAGAAACTTGGAAATATTCGGCATTATAGCCTGATGCATTAGGGTCTAATCGGCATCAGCCACTGCCCCTCACTCTCCCGCCCAGACAAACGGCGTCAATCCCCGCTCGCGTTCGTTAAACACCAATACTCTTCCGGCAGGCGGGGCGCTTCGTTGGGGGCAGTCGGGCCTTGTGCATGCGCGGCAGCCTAGACCGATTGCCATCGCTTTGCCCTCGACCAAGTCAATGCCTCGCGCTGCGGCTAAGGAAGCGGCAAATTTTGCTTCCAGCCCTAACCCGATCGAAAATTCGGCGCGCACTCCGCCGGCCCTGCTGGTTTGCGGTTGCACGGTGCGGGCGAAGGTGAACCAACGGCTTTCGTCTTGAAGCTCGACCAGCTGGCTCACCAATTGTCCAGGCCGGTCGAAAGCGTTGTGTAACGCCCATAAGGGGCAGCGTCGGTCTGTTTCCACCAGCGGCGACCCGCTGGCCCCGGCATAGCGTTTCGAGCTCTGTCCGGCGCGGTCGATGCGGATCATGAAAAAAGGCAAACCGCGGGCACCGACGCGCTGCAGGGTGGTCAGGCGGTGCGCTATTTGCTCAAAGCCAGCGCCGAAGCGGCGCTGGAGAAGTTCGACATCGTAACCCGTTCCCTCGCAGGCACGTAGGAAACGGGCATAGGGCATCATCAATGCCGCAGCGAAATAGCTGGTCAAGTGGCGGCGATAAAGGCGTTCGCTCGCGCGTTCGGAAAAGTCCGCGCCCTTGACGAGGCCGTCTATTTCGCCGCGCGCTTCCAGATTGGCAAGTTCGCTTGCCGCGGCAAAGGTGCGACTGGCGGGATCGAGCAGTTCGCTGAGCTGCAGCTGGCGCGCGTGGAGATCGAGGCGCCGGAGCTTATCGGGCAGGACGTCGACGGGAAGGATGCGGATGCTCAGTTGGTGCTTGACGCGCAGTCGCTCGGCAATCGCGCCGTAAAGATCGGCGCTGCCAAGGCGAAGCTCATCGGCCAGCGCTTCGGCCTGTGCATCGAGATCGGCGAAATGGTTGCGCCAGCGTTCGATTTCGGTGCGAACGGCGGCGATGGCATCGGCCTCTTGTTGCGGGCCGGTGCCGGTCAAGCGATCAAAGGCGCGGGCGAAGGCCTCGGCGGCATCGGGGGCTGCGGCAATCCAGTCTTCCAGTTGCAGCCGGTCGATATTGAGATCGGCGAACAGCGGGTCGGCAAGGCGGCGTTTCAATGCTTCGACGCCACCGCCCGGAGTAGCACCCGTTAAACTGCGGGCATCGAAATCGAAACTCTCAGCCAGGCGAAGGAGGATCGCGGCGGTCAGCGGGCGCTGATTGCGCTCGATAAGGTTAAGGTAACTGGCGGAGACTGCAAGCGCCTCAGCCATTGCGGTCTGCGTCATGCCATTGGCCCGCCGGATACGGCGTACCGCTTGCCCGGCAAAGAGTTTCTGGTCGGCCATAAAAGCGTTGTGTCAATTTTTTTACAAAATGACAAGAATAATCAAAATTCCACGACTATAACACAAAATTTATGACAAATTTGACTCACATCCATGCAGCAAACTTGGTTAGAAATATCTATAACCCCATTGTTGCAGTAAGGATTTGTAATTGTGATTTATCAGGAAGAGATGAGAGCCGCAGGCAAGCTGATCAGCAGCCACAACGGCACATGGGATTCGATCAGCCCTGAATCGGTCGCTCGTATGCGTTTGCAAAACCGTTTCCAGACCGGTCTCGACATCGCCCGCTACACCGCGAAAATCATGCGTCAGGATATGGCCGCCTATGACGCCGATCCCGCCCAATACACCCAATCGCTCGGCTGCTGGCACGGTTTCATCGCACAGCAGAAGATGATTTCGGTGAAAAAGCATTTCGGCAGCACCAAGCGCCGTTACCTTTATCTTTCCGGCTGGATGATCGCCGCACTGCGCAGCGAATTCGGCCCCCTGCCCGACCAGTCGATGCACGAAAAGACCAGCGTTCCTGCGCTGATCGAGGAGCTGTACACCTTCCTGCGTCAAGCCGACAGCCGCGAACTCAACCTGCTGTTCCGCGACCTCGATAAAGCACGCGAGGCTGGCGATGCAGGTAAAGAGACCGAACTGCTCAACAAGATCGAGAATTACGAAACCCATGTTGTTCCGATCATCGCCGATATCGACGCCGGCTTCGGCAACGCAGAAGCCACCTATTTGCTCGCCAAGAAGATGATCGAAGCCGGCGCCTGCGCGCTGCAGATTGAAAACCAGGTGTCGGACGAAAAGCAATGCGGCCACCAAGATGGCAAGGTCACCGTGCCGCATGAGGATTTCCTGCAGAAGATCCGCGCCTGCCGCTATGCCTTTTTAGAACTGGGCGTTCCCGATGGCATCATCGTTGCGCGCACCGACTCGCTGGGTGCGGGCCTGACCAAGCAGATTGCGGTTTCCAAGGAACCGGACGATCTGGGAGATCTGTACAACAGCTTCCTCGATTGCGAGGAGATTGATCCAGCAACCGCGCAGAATGGCGATGTCATTCTAAACCGCAATGGCAAGCTGCTGAAGCCGAAGCGGTTGCCCTCCAACCTGTTCCAGTTCCGCCCCGGCACCGGTGAAGACCGCTGCGTGCTCGATTGCATAACCTCGCTACAAAATGGCGCGGACCTGATCTGGATCGAAACCGAAAAGCCGCATATCGAGCAGATTGCAGGCATGGTGGATCGCATCCGCGAAGTCGTGCCCAATGCGAAGCTCGCCTACAACAACTCGCCGAGCTTCAACTGGACGCTCAACTTCCGCCAGCAGGTGTTCGACGCCTGGACCGCAGAGGGCAAGGATGTATCGGCTTATGATCGTGCAAACCTGATGAGCGCCGCCTATGACGAAACCGAACTGGGTGCGGAAGCGGACATTCGCATCCAAAATTTCCAGCGGGACTCGGCGAAGCGCGCAGGGATATTCCATCACCTGATCACGTTGCCCACCTATCACACCGCAGCGCTCAGCACCGACAATCTGGCCAAGGATTATTTTGGCGAGATGGGCATGCTCGGCTATGTCGCTGGCGTGCAGCGCAAGGAAATTCGCCAGGGTATTGCTTGTGTGAAGCACCAGAACATGTCCGGCTCCGACATTGGCGACGATCATAAGGAATATTTCGCCGGAGAGGCCGCATTGAAGGCCGGAGGTAAAGACAATACAATGAACCAGTTCGCCAACGCGGCGTAACTCAATTTGAAAGGAGTAAGCAGATGACCGAACCAGCCCGTTCCCGCGCTGTCCTTTCCACAGAGGACTTCAAGCTGATCCGCAAGGCACTCGAAAATTATATACCTACAATTTCAGAGGCCGAGGAGAGCAAGAAATTTGCCCGGCTTTACCATCGTCTCGGCAGCGCCATGGGACGCTGACATCAGTTTTCCTGGGGAGGAAAAGCACCTGAAGCCGCTGGCAGCAACGCCAGCGGCTTTTTTGCGCTTGATTGATCGGGGTGCGAAACGTTTTTTTAAGGACGATCGTCTATAGTCTGCCAACTATCAAAGATTGGGACGAATGTGGACAACATCCAGAAAAGCATATTGGCAGTGCTTGGCATCGCCGCGTTTGCCACGGTCATAGTTCCCGATATTAATACATCGGCGGAGACACCACCGAATATGCCCGTCCCAGCAGCCGTTGCATCCCCACCCGACATTGCGCAGTCACAGCAGGCCGGCACCTCTCTTTCAGTACCAATGCCCCGTTCTGACAGTGATACGGAACTATCGAATTTTGGCCAGCCGATGAATGATGGAAAACCAATTCAACTTGACTCAAACGGAGGTTGGGGAAATCAATCCGGTTCCGCGCAAACATCTGGCGGACCAGAGGTTGTATATAATCAACCATCTTACGTTCCGGCGCCAGCAGCTGTCTCTACTTCTTCGCCAAGCTCTTCGGAACTAGCACCTCCACCCGCTGTGGAAGCAGGATATTGATAATTGCCTAGCCTCAGCGCAAAGCAGACTCTTATAAAAAGGGCCGCTTCCGAAACGCGGAAGCGGCCCTTTTTCCAAATCTATCGAACGATTACAGGATGTCGAAACGGTCAGCGTTCATCACCTTGACCCACACCTTAACAAAGTCGTCCACAAACTTTTGTTCATTGCCGCGTTCGGCATAGACCTCTGCCGTTGCGCGCAGTTGCGAGTTGGAACCGAAAACGAGATCGGTCCGCGTCGCACGCCATTTTTCGGTACGACCACCGCGGGTATAGCCGATAAATTCCTCATCGCTCGATGTGTCGATAAGATCCCAGAAGGTTTCATTATCCAAGAGATTGACAAAGAAGTCGTTGGTCAGCTGTCCCTTGCGATCGGTAAAAACGCCTTCCGGCTTATCTCCATGATTGGCACCAAGCACGCGCAGCCCGCCCACCAATACCGTCATTTCAGGCGCTGAAAGCCCCAACAGCGATGCCCGATCAAGCAGAAGCTCTTCGGTCTTTACCGACTGGCGAGTCTTCAGGTAATTGCGGAACCCGTCAGCTTGGGGCTCCATCCAGTGGAAGCTTTCGACATCGGTCCAATCCTGCGTCGCATCGCCCCGACCACCAGTGAAGGGCACGCTTACATCGAAGCCTGCATCCTTTGCCGCCTTTTCGACCGCCGCCGATCCGGCAAGCACGATGGCATCGGCAAGGCTTAAACTGCCGCGCAGTTCATTGAGCTTTGCCAGAACCTTGGCCAATTCGGCAGGCTCGTTGACATCCCAATCCTTTTGCGGCGCAAGAGCGATGCGGGCACCGTTTGCACCACCGCGCTTGTCGGACTTCCGGAAGGTCGAGGCAGAGGCCCAGGCGGTTTTCACCAGTTGGCTAACAGTAAGTCCGCTTGCCAGTACCGCCGATTTGAAAGCCGCAACATCGGTATCCGAAGGCATGGTCCCGGCCGGAACAGGGTCCTGCCAAATCAGTGTCTCTTCCGGAACTTCAGGCCCGAGATAAAGGCTCTTGGGCCCCATATCGCGGTGGCACAGTTTGAACCAGGCGCGCGCAAACGCGTCATCAAGTGCAGCCTGATCGTCACGGAAACGTTCCGAGATCGCACGGAATTCCGGGTCCATCTTCAGCGCCATATCCGCCGTGGTCATCATCGTCGGTACACGCTTTGAAGGATCGCGGGCATCGGGTGCCATATCCTCCGGATCGGGATTGATGGGCTGCCACTGCTTCGCGCCCGCCGGGCTTGTGACAAGCTCGTAATCATATTTGAACAACAGACGGAAATAGTCGCCACCCCATTGTGTGGGGTTTGGCGTCCAGGCACCTTCGATGCCTGAGGTCGTAATATGGCCCTTGCCGATCTCTTCGCTGTCGGTAAGCCAGCCCATGCCTTGCATATGAACGGCTTCCGATGCCGGGCTTCTGCCGAATGTCTCGGCAGGCTTGGCACCATGCGCCTTTCCGAATGCATGACCGCCTGCAGTCAGAGCAACAGTCTCTTCGGAATTCATCGCCATGCGCGAGAAGGTCGCCCGCATGTCACGCGCTGACTGAAGCGCATCGGGATTACCGCCGGGTCCTTCGGGATTGACGTAGATTAGACCCATCTGGATCGCGGCAAGCGGCCCTTCCAGTTCGGGCATATCCTCAGTAATACGGGTCTGCGCACCTTCGTTCACCCAGATTTCCTCGGCGCCCCAAAAGGTATCGCCTTCCGACTGGAATACATCCTTGCGGCCGCCGCCAAAACCGAACACCGGGCCACCCATGCTTTCGATCGCGACATTACCAGCCAGAATGAACAGATCCGCCCAGCTGATGTGCTTGCCGTATTTCTGCTTTACCGGCCAGAGTAGCCGACGCGCCTTATCCAGATTGCCGTTGTCGGGCCAGCTGTTCAGCGGCTCAAATCGTTGCTGCCCCGATGCTGCACCACCCCGGCCATCGGTTACACGATAAGTGCCCGCCGCGTGCCAGGCCATGCGGATCATGAAGGGGCCATAATGGCCATAATCGGCTGGCCACCATGATTTCGAGTCGGTCATCAACGCGGTCAGATCGGCCTTCAAGGCATCATAATCCAGCTGCTTGAATGCCTCGGCATAATCATAATCCGCACCCATTGGATCCGGAGAAACACCATTCTGGTGCAGCATATCGACCGGTAACGCCTCAGGCCACCAATCCTTGTTCTGACGCCCCAGTAACGAGCGCACCTTTTGCTGGCTGATGGGGCATCCGCCGCTGGTATCGATTGGGGTTTGGTCGTTCATCGCGTTTCCTATCCTAATTATGCTGTCGGGGGTGGTGTTGGAGGGAACAACACTACAATCTTCAATCTATCGCTGATGGCAGGTAATGCCATCAAGTTTTTCCTTGTACTGTTATCGACTGAGTCGATTGAACCGCGTGTTTATTGCGGCAATATTACAATATGACCGAAAATCTCTTATCGCGGCATCAAATCCATGGCCGCCGCAGCCAAAGCCTCTGCACCGGTTGCAACGACCTTTTCGGCATCGGGGGCCCAAAATGGAGAGTGCAGTGAGGGTAGCGGCTTGCCGCCTTTCATTGCCGCATCATAATCGGCCTGGGGTACGCCACCGACCCAGAAGATCAGGCTTTCGATATTGGCCTTGTCGGCGCGGTAGAACTGGCTGAAATCCTCACCACCCATAACCGGCTTGGTTTCGACAACCCGGTCTTTACCAAAGCGTTTTGCAAAACTCTCCGCCATCCGCTTGGTGAGTGCCTCGGTATTGTAAGTCGCAGGGGTAAACTCAACTTCATTGGTCGACACAAGCGGCATCTTATCTTCAGGCATTCCGGCAGCAATCGCCTCACCTCTGGCAATACGTTGGATACCATCCAACAACAATTTGCGGGTTTCATCCGAATAGCTGCGTACCGTCAACAGCATTGCCACTTCATCGGAGATGATGTTGTGTTTTGCACCGCCATGGATTGAACCGACGGTGACCACTGCTGCATCCTGCGGATCGACTTCGCGGCTGACCAGCGTTTGCAGCGCGGTGACGATTCGACTGGCCAGCACGACCGGATCCTTGGTGGTATGTGGATAAGCACCATGCCCGCCGACCCCGCGCACCTTGATATCGACACTATCGACATTGGCCAGCGCCCAACCGCTGGAATATCCAATCGTGCCCGCCGGAAACTGTGCGGCATCGTGAAAACCGATGACATATTTAGGCTTGGGAAAGCGGGTATAGAGACCATCGGCCAGCATAGCCTTTGCCCCTGCCCCGATTTCCTCCGCCGGTTGCAGGATCATGACCAGCGTGCCCGACCATTTCGCCCTGTTCGCGACCAACTGCCGTGCAGCACCGACCCAGGCTGTCATATGGGTATCATGGCCGCAGGCGTGCATGATACCCGATTCGGTGCCGGACTTGCTGACGCCGCGTTTTTTGGAGGCGTAGGAAAGCCCGGTTTGTTCCTCCACCGGCAAACCGTCCATATCGGCGCGTATCATGACCACGGGGCCGGGGCCATTTTTCATCACGGCAACGACGCCGGTCTGCCCGACCTTTTCGGTGACTTCGAAACCAAGCCTCTTTGCTTCTTCCGCCAACTTTGCAGCGGTGCGGACTTCCTGAAAACTCAGTTCGGGATTGGCATGCAGATCGCGGTAGATTTCCATCAGCGACGGCAGATCTTTGCCGATCGCGTCGCGCAAATTGTCGGCGCTTGCAGGAGTAGCTGCAGCAATAGCAAGAGCAGTGGCAATAGCATGTTTCATATTGAATCTCCCCTTACTGCGCCGTCCAACCGCCATCCATCGAAAGGTTCGCACCCGTGATAGCGCTTGCCTCGTCCCGACATAGAAACAGGGCCAAAGCCGCCAACTGATCGACCTGCACGAATTGCTTTTGCGGTTGGCCGGCAAGAAGCACATCGTTGATCACCTGATCGCGCGTTAGCCCCCGCGTCTTCATGGTATCGGGAATCTGGTTTTCGACCAGTGGCGTCCAAACATAGCCGGGGCAGATGCAATTGACCGTGATACCCTGAGTCGCAACCTCCAGCGCGATCGTTTTGGTAAATCCGGCAAGGCCGTGCTTTGCGGCATTATAAGCGCTTTTATAGGGGGAGGCGACCAGGCTGTGCATCGATCCGGTGTTGATCACCCTGCCCCAGCCCTTCGCCTTCATTTCCGGCAAGGCCGCCTTGGTCGTGTGGAACGCTGATGACAGGATGATCGCGATGATAGCATCCCATTTATCGTCGGGAAATTCATCGACAGGGGCGACATGCTGGATACCTGCATTATTGATCAATATGTCGGGTGCCCCCAGTCTTGCCGTGCAATCGGCAACCATCGCGCGAATTTCATCGGGTTTGGACATGTCCGCCCCGGAATGCAGCGCCCCTGCCCCGCTCGCTGCGGCCAGTTCGTCGATATAGCCTTGGATTTCGGCAGCATCGCCAAAACCGTTGATCATCACATGCGCGCCTTCTGCAGCTAGCGCGCGCGCATAGCCGAGGCCGATGCCGCTGGTCGAGCCGGTGATAAGGGCGGTTTTGCCTTTCAAGAACATAGAAGATGGTGCCTTCGAACGCAGACGGGGAACAATGTCTTATACCTTGCGCTTTTCGATCAAAACCGCAATGCTCGATTGCAATGAGCAGGGAGATTTAACATGCGCCTCGACGATCTGGACCCAAGCAGCAATGTTAGCGATCATGGCGCTGGCGGCGGCGGCGGCTTTGGAGGTGGCGGAGGTGGCGGCCTTGGTGGATTGCTATTTGCCTTTTTACCCATGCTGCTGGGTCGCAAGATGGGATGCGGAACCTTGCTGATCATTGCTATCGGCGGATATTTTCTCTTATCGAGTGGCATGTTAAATCTTGGCGGTTCCAGCGTCGCGCCGAGCACTACGGCGCAACAGGGCGTGAATGAAAACGCAGCGTGCGACACGCAGGAAGAGCTTTTCGCCTGTCGTGTCCTGAAATCGACCGAGGACACCTGGGGACAGCTTTTTGCGCAGGCAGGGCAACGCTATCAACCCGCAAAGCTCAACTTCTATCAGGGCGGCACCCGTTCCGGCTGCGGTTCGGCGCAATCGGCAATGGGGCCGTTTTACTGCCCCGCGGATCAAGGCGTCTATCTGGATACGACATTCTTCCAGCAAATGCAGCAAATGAGCGGCGGCGGCGACTTCGCTTATGCCTATGTCATTGCGCATGAGGTAGGCCATCACATCCAGACCATTACCGGCACCGCAGACAAGGTTCGCCAGGCGCAATCCCGTGTGAGCCAGTTGCAAGGCAATCAGCTGCAGGTGCGTATGGAATTGCAGGCGGATTGCTATGCCGGCGTCTGGGCTGCGCGCAATGCCAACCGCATCGAACCGGGCGATATCGAGGAAGGCATGCGCGCCGCCAATGCGATCGGCGACGATACGCTGATGAAACAAGCCGGTCGCGCTCCGGTCGAAAGCATGTTTACCCATGGAACCAGCAAGCAGCGCATGGCAGCGTTGCAGCAGGGACTGAAGAGTGGCGATCCGAACAGCTGCGATTATTTTAAGGGTGTTTTGTAACAGCTGACAAAAAGATATATATAACAACCCCATCGTCACCCCCGCGCAGGCGGGGGTCCATCACCGATAGATCAAATTTCGACGGCAGGTGATGGATTCCCGCCTTCGCGGGAATGACAAACTAAGCAAGGCAGGGACTTTTGGGGTATGAAACTGACAGACTGCCATAACGTTCAAGACTTCCGCGATCTCGCCAAGCGCCGCCTGCCCTCGCCCATCTTCCATTATATAGACGGCGCGGGCGATGATGAAGTTACCAGGCGACGTAACACATCGGCCTTCGACGACTGCGACCTTGTTCCGAATGTCCTTGCCGGAGTGCAGGATATCGACATGTCGACGACGGTAATGGGCAAGACGATTGGCATGCCGCTAATCCTCTCTCCCACCGCCCTTCAGCGCCTGTTTCACTGGCAAGGTGAACGCGCGGTGGCGGCGGTGGCGCAAGCGTTCAACATCTGGTTCGGGATATCGAGCCTGGCGACCGTCAGCATCGAAGAGATTGGTGCCACGATCAAGACGCCCAAGATGTTTCAGCTTTACATCCACAAAGACAAGGCTCTGAACCAGTCGATGATCGAACGCTGCAAGGCCGCCAAGTTCGATGCCATAACATTAACTGTCGATACCATCGTTGCAGGGAACCGCGAACGCTGCCTGCGCACCGGTTTTACCTCTCCGCCGCGCTTCACGCCTGCCTCGGTGCTGAGCTATGCGATGCATACACGCTGGGTGGCGAACTATCTGTTCCGCGAAAAATTCGCTCTGCCCAATCTGGATACCCATGTCGATGCCGGCACCAATGTCGCGGTATCGGTCGCGGACTATTTCAACACCATGCTCGATCAGTCGATGGACTGGAAGATGGCGGAGGCCGTGCGGGCCGATTGGGGCGGACAGTTCTGCCTGAAAGGCGTGATGTCGGTAGAGGACGCGAAACGCGCGGTCGACATCGGTGCAACCGCGATCATGGTATCAAACCATGGCGGCCGCCAGCTCGATGGCTCGCGTTCGCCCTTCGATCAGATCGCCGAGATCGCCGATGCTGTGGGCGGCAAGATCGACATCATTTGCGATGGCGGCATCAGGCGCGGCACGCATGTGCTGAAGGCTCTGGCCGCAGGGGCAACCGCGGCATCGGGCGGGCGGCTTTATCTTTATGCGCTGGCGGCCGCGGGCGAACCGGGCGTCCAGCGTATTGTTAGCAAGCTACGCGACGAAGTCGAGCGGGGCATGAAGCTTATGGGTGTTCGATCGGTGAAAGAGTTGAACTCGTCAATGCTAAGGTGGCGTTAAATCCCCTCCTCTTCAGGGGAGGGGTAGCGAGACTTGGGTTTGCGCAAGCAAGCCCTAGTCGCAGCGAGGTGGGGTTCTGCGGCGTGACGTAAACTTCATCACCCCACCCCAACCCTCCCCTGGTGCCGCAGGCGATGCGGAGCATCAACGGGAGGGGCCAGCGCAGCCTCAAGCCTTTACCGGCGCCTCTTCCACTACCTCACGCTTGGCGGACCAGTCGATCCGCCGGGTTGCCCACATCACCACTGCAAGGGCGATAAACAGCAGTACCGAACCGATCAGCAGCGAATAAGCCTCAAGGTTAAGCAGGACATAAAGCGTGGCATAAAGCCCGATCAGCAACCCGCCGATCACCCGCGCCCGCAGCCAGCTTTTCAGGATCGCGGCCGAATAGGTGGTCAACAACCCCGTAATCGCGCCCGCGGCAATCAGATAGGCCCACATGAAACCGACAACTTCGGCAAAGGCGAGCAGCATCACGAAGAACAGCACCAGCCCTGCCCCGGTCAGCAGATATTCCGCCGCCGCCACCCGCGCGCCGCCGACCACGTCGAACATCAGAAAGGCAAGGAAAGTGAAACCGATGAAAAGGAAACCATATTTTACCGATCGGTCGACCTGGCTGTAAAGATCGACAGGTTCGATCAGCCCGATAGTCGCCGCCTGGCTGGGGCCAGCCACACTAGGAGCTTCGCGAACGGCCATCGCGCCATATTCCTGGGCTGGCACAGGGGGTGCCGCATCATCAGTGGTTACTACCGACTGACCAAGGGCAAGATTAGTCACCGCGTGGGTCGAGGTAAACCCGCTCGATTTGACATCGCGCTTGTTGGGCAGAAAATCACCGGCAAAGCTTGGGGAAGGCCAGCTCGATTTGACGCTCCAGCTCGTTTCCTTACCTCGCGGCACCATCGTCAGCGACTTGTTGCCGCGGAAGGAATAGGAATAGTCAACCTGAAGCGGGGTCGCGCCATCCCAGTCGATGAAGGTGAAAAAGCCGGAATTGCCCGAGGCTGCAAGTCCCTTGCCCGGCTGTAATTCGCGAGGCTGCCCGTTGACCAAAACCTTGCTATCGGCCTGAAGCCCGCGCGCGTCCGAAATACCAAACCGCAATTCCGCCCCGCCAAGGTTCAGGCTTTCGCGCGGAATGCCATAGCGAGCAAAATCAGCCGGAAAGGCAAAACGCGCATTGCCGCTGTTCTGCGCCACAAACAGCACGCTTTCATAGATCGACTTCTTCTTGCGATCCGGTTTCAGCTCGGTGTTGATCGCGTTGGCTTCGGGGGAAAGGAACAGCTCCTTGGTCGTTCGTACGGTACGCGTCACTTCCCTGCCATTCTCGGTCACCGTCTCGACACTGTCCGCTGTATAAGGGATAACCAGCACAGGCCCCACCATCACCTGCGGCCCGCCCCAGCCCGCCGCGATCGAGCTCTGCGCCGTGTTCGCCTGTTCCTGCCGGTCCCACAACAAGGCATAGACCATCATTAGCGGAACGATGAGGATTACAGCGATTATGCCTGCGAAGAACAGTTTGAAGCCCGGCGAGCGTTCGGTGGCCATAGTCTCATCTCCCTCCAATCGCTTAATCTACATGATTATGGGGTTTGTCTATGGGGAAGAAGACTAAGAGCATTTTTCAATGGCTCTGGTCAATACGACGCTCCAGTGTAGCCTCGGACCTCGTGTCGCCTTTTAAATTAACGATGCGTTTTGTTGATAGGTCTGATGGGGCCGCAGCCTGCCCCTACGCGAAGCAACTTCCCATCAACGCAATTGCTTGTTCACGAGCCACGCGAGAGAAAAACCAATCAAAGATCCGCAACCGGCCCAAATCGCAGCAAAAGGAACATCAAGCGCACTTGTTGAGCCCAACATTTCGGGAGGCAGGTTAATCAGCCGTATTTGCGCGTAGATTGCAGCGAGCCCAGGAACAATCAGAAACACTAAAAGCTCGCCATTCCGCCGATAAAGAGGAAAGCAAAGCACGAAAGCTAAAACTGCTCCCGCACTGATCATTCCCCAGATGGTGTTCAAAAACCCCATCAATAAACCCGCGCCTTAGGCTCAATATAAGCCACCTCATCCGTCAGCGTATAATCGTGCACAGGCCGGTAGTCCAAGGTCACCTTGCCGCCCTTGCCGCCCCAGCCTTCGAACCAGCTGATCGTGTGTTTCATCCAGTT
>JBOFLS010000052.1:0-19237 GCA_051657985.1 Sphingorhabdus sp.
TCCTGGCAAACGAGGGTCATGTTTTGAAGATCGAGCTGTTCGATCCATTGGCGCATCCAGGCGACATGGCGGGCGTAGCTATAATCGGTTTTCTTTGTCGGCTTGTCGGATCGGCCAAAGCCTATCAGGTCGGGAGCAATCACACGAAAACCCGCATCGACCACCGGGTCGATCATGTGGCGATAGAGATAGCACCAGGACGGCTCACCGTGCATCATGAGCACGACCGGCGCATCGCGCGGCCCCTCGTCGACATAGTGCACCCTTAAGCTGGTACCATTCTGCGGATTGCCGATCTCCGCATAATGGGGAGCGAAAGGAAAATCGCTAATTGCAGCAAAAGCCGAATCAGGGGTGCGTAAAATCTCCAAAAAAGCCTCCCGCATGAACTTTATATATTGGCATTATAAATGCCATAATTTTCCCGTCAAGAGCCGGGGGCGGGCCTTGCCGTATTCACCAATCGAAAACCGATATGATCCGTACCCAGCCCGCGCTCCTGAAACTGGCGCGCGGCGGGGCGGTAACGGGCGCAATAATTCGCCGCGCAAAGGTAGGAGCCGCCTTTGATGACATTTACCGGTTCGCCTGCGTCTGGTCGCGATCCGCTTGCGCTGGTCCATTCCCAAACGTTGCCGATCATGTCGTAAAGTCCGAAGCCATTGGGTTCGAAACAGCCGACCGGCGCGCGCCCGGCATAGCCATCCTTATTCAGATTCCTTACTGGAAATACGCCTTGATAATAGTTGGCCTGCGGTTTGCCCGCTTCATCGACGGGTTCGGGCTTGGCCGCTGCGCCACCGCGCGCGGCATATTCCCATTGCTCCTCGCTCGGTAGTTGCTTGCCTGCCCATTTGGCATAGGCTTGTGCATCTTCATAGGCGATCTGAACCACAGGTTCGCGATCGCGTCCGACGATGCTTTCCTTCGGCCCGGACGGATGCCGCCACTGCGCCCCGACCGCCCAGCGCCACCAGCTGGGGCTTTCTGGGGAAGGAACCGTAAAAACTGCCGAGCCTGGAAGCAGCATTTCCTGTGGCGCCCCAGCCAGCTCCGGTGGATCACGCTCGGCAATCGTTTTGTAGCCGGTTGCTTTTACGAACGCTGCAAACTGCGCATTGGTGACCTCATGCGCATCTATCCAGAATCCCTTTAGGGATACGGTTCGTGGCGGACCTTCTTCGGGATAGGATGGATTATCGCCCATCATAAAGGTGCCGCCGGGAACCCAGACCATCTTGTTGCCGGTGGGTCCGGTACAGGACTGGGCTTTGGGTTCGGGACGGTCCTGGCAGCTTGCAAGCGATCCGGCAAAAACCAAGGCGATCAGCAAACGTCTCATCAGTCTTCCGGCAAGCAGGCCAAGGCGTCGCGCAGCAGCCGACGCACCACCGCCGATGCTGCCTCCACCGTTAATTCCTGATCGTGCCGGAGCAGACGCCATGTCTGAAAGCTAAGGATGATGTTCAGCCCGTGCGCAGCGTCTGCATCGGATCTAACCGACATGGGCAGATGCGCCGCCATGGTTTCGCGTTCCAATCTGAGCATCCGGCGGTAATCCTGCATCAGATAAGCCGATTCAAAGCGCCTCAGATTGGCCGAAATCCTGTAAGGCAGGATCGTCTCGAACACTTTTGAACGGCGATCGGCCAGATCGAACATCTTGTCTTTCCAGCTGTCGCCTTTCGGCGCCTGCAGAATGATCGGCAGTACGCGACCCTCTACGATTTCTCCCATCTCGCGATAAAGCGCATCCATGTCTTCGAAATGGCGGAAGACCGAGCGCAGCCCTACATTCGCTTCCTCGGCAACCCGCGCAGCACTGGGTGACACATCACCGTTGCCGACCAGATCAAGCATGGCGGCAACGATTTTCGAACGGCTCGATCGGCTGCGTTCCCTGCGACCATCGGTCTGTGATAGCACTTCGTTGTTTTTGCGAGGCGTGACTACAATACTCATAAGCGGATAATTCGCAGGAAGTGGGTATTCAGGCAAGTCCTGTTGACGATAGGCATTATATTATGGCACATATAATGTCAATTAATGCAAAAAGTCTGATCGGAACCATGTCGGTATGAATGGCAAGCTTAAATGGTTAGGGGCCGCTGCTCTGCTTCTGGGCCTTGGTTATCTTGGCCTGCAGAAATATACGATTTATATTCCGGGCGTGCTTAGCCAGTTGCGCGATCCCATAGCGAAAAACCGGCCCATTGCCTGGTCAAAGGGCCCGGAGCAGCCACCATCAGGAACGCGCCCGCCCAACATCATCCTGATCGTGGCCGACGATCTCGGCATGAACGACATCTCGCTTTACGGTGGCGGCATTGGAAACGGTGCCGTGCCAACACCCAATATCGACGCCATTGCCAAACAGGGCGTCAGCTTTGCCAACGGTTATGCCGCGAATGCAACATGTTCGCCGTCACGTGCCGCGTTGATGACCGGGCGCTATCCGACGCGGTTTGGTTTTGAATTTACCGCGGTTCCCCCGGCTTTTGCTGCAAATCTGGCTCATGACAACGGCCAATCGCCTCACCCGCTTATTTATCACGAAGACCGCAATCGCGACCTTCCCGATTATGTCGATATGGGTGTTCCGAATGCAGAAATAATGTTGCCTGAAATTCTGAAAGCAAAAGGCTATCGAACGCTGCATATCGGCAAATGGCATCTGGGCGAATCCATACCACTACGCCCGACTTCGCAAGGATTCGATGAAAGTCTGGGATTGCTTGCCGGCGGCGCGATGTTTGCTGCCAGCGATGAAAAAGGCGTGGTGAATGCCAAGTTGCCTTGGGATCCGATCGACCGGTTTTTATGGGCTAATTTACCCTATGCTGTCCATTGGGGCAATGATCAGCGGTTTCGACCCAAAGGGCATATGACCGATTATTTTACCGATAACGCTCTGGCTGCGATCGAGGCAAACAAGAACCGGCCGTTCTTCCTGTATCTGGCCTATAATGCCCCGCATACCCCGCTGCAGGCGCTCAAATCGGACTATGACGCGCTTCCCCAGATCAAGGACCATACTGAGCGCGTCTATGGCGCGATGATACGCCAGCTCGATCGGCGGATCGGCGATATCATGAAAAAGCTGAAAGACAGCGGGCTGGATGAAAACACGCTGGTCATCTTTACCAGCGATAATGGCGGCGCTTGGTATACCGGCATCAAGGGGCACAACATGCCCTATCGCGGGTTTAAAAGCACGTTCTTCGAGGGCGGCATCCGGGTGCCGATGCTGATGTGGTGGCCGGGAAAGATCGCACCAGGCACGGTCCGCAATGATGTGGCCCATCATCTCGATATGTTTGCGACGATTGCGGCCGCGGCCAACGCGGATATGCCAACCGATCGCAAGATGGACAGTTTAAATCTGCTCGGTAGTGGCCCCTCGCGTGAGATAACCTTCTGGCGGTCCGGCGATTACCGCGTGGTGCGGGCTGGTGACTGGAAGTTGCAAGTTTCCAAACGGCCCGAAAAGACATGGCTTTTCAACCTCGCCATCGATCCAACCGAGCGTAAAAACCTCGCCGCAGGCGAACCGCAACGGGTGGCGGCGATGATGGCGATGATCGAGAAGCAAAGTGCCGAAATGCCAAAGCCACTCTGGCCGGGCTTGCTTGAGGGCGCGGTACGGATCGACGTGCCGTTAAACGCACCGTGGGCCGAAGATCAGGAATATGTCTATTGGACGAACTAGATTTACGCCAGACCAGCTTTACAATCGGTGACTTGGTCGATCTGATTGCGGCGATTGTCATGCCTTCAGTTCTGTGACAGGCAGAACCGATCCGATCGCCTGCCGCACGACAGGCGGCAGCTCCAGCATGAGCGATATCCGCATTGCCTTTTTCAACCTGGCTGCCCCTTTGGTGGCGCGCACCCTGTAGCGGATGTGCCAGTGGTTACATCAATCGACGACGGACGATGTCCGGTTTATTTGCCGGCAAGGTAAACAGCATCCCGTCTTCCCCGACGACGATCGGCCCTGAATAGCGCGACGCCGCATCGCCTAGAAAGGCCGGATAGAAGAATTTGGACGGAATGGGTGGAACGATATGTGTCAGCACAAGCTGCTTGGCGCCCGCAGCCTTTGCGACTTCGGCTGCCTGTTCGGGCGTTGTGTGATAGTCGACAATGTCGCGCGTGATCTGAGCGAGGTTCTTAATCCCTTTAGCCTCGAATTCGGTCGTCATCATCTTCACCAGAGCGGGTTGCAGGGCCTCATGGATCAGCAAATCCGTGCCCTTCGACGCCTTGGCAAGTGATGTGGATTTGGCGGTATCTCCGCTGATGACGATCGAGCGTCCCTTATAGTCGAAACGATAGCCGACCGCCGGTTCGACCGGCTCATGATCTACCCGGATCGCGGTTACTCGCACGCCGTTCTTGGCAAAAACGATAGCGGTATCTCCCTTTCCCGGTCCGGGCAGAGCGAACGGCATAGCCGTACTGCCAGCACCCTCGGGGGGTGCGATCGCCGCGCCATGATGACCGGTGCGATAGACGTTATCAGTCGCATAGGCGGCATTGAACCCGGCCACGACCCGTTCGACCCCGGTCGGTCCGTAAATGGGCAGCGGCGCTTTGTTCGTTCCTGCAGTCCAACGCGTGAGCATCAGCGGTCCGATGCCGTCGATGTGGTCCGAATGGAAATGCGTGAGAAAGATCGCCTCGATCCGTCCGACCGGCAGACCCATCAAAGCGACGTTGCGCCCGCCGCCCTCGCCGACATCGACGACGAACATCTGCTTGCCGGCGATAACTATGTTGCAAGGACCCGCACGTGAAGGGCTTGGCAACGGCGATCCCGTGCCGCACAGCGCAACATGCAACCCGTCGGGCAGGTCCGCAGTGTTGTCGCGACCCGCTCGGTCGCCGACTGCACGGTCAAACAGGAAAAACCCGATTGCGGATTGCTGCGATTTGACAGCAAGAAATGCTATCAACAGCAGGCCAGCAACGGCGATCACAATTTTGCTGCGCGCTCGCATTTTTCTCTCCTGAATAAATAGCGTGTTATTTTGGAGAGCGCTGTCACATCGGAACGCGCTCAGTTGACTCGAATAATGCGAAATTATTGCTCTTGGCCGTGCCGCCCATGCGCGCCGCAATCATGTGAAATTCGGCAACAGTATCGTCGACGATCTGCTTTGCCGTCTTGACCTGATCGATAAGACCCGATGTTTGGCCGGCCAGTGCAATAGCTGCTTCCATGTCGCCACCAAAATACAGCTCTTTGATGCGCGTAAATATGTCGGCTGGCATAAACCCAGCATCGTGAATCGCACTCGTACGCTCTGTCTTCAGTGCTCGCACACAGGGGGTTGCCTTGCGGTTCAGCACCAATGTTCCCGTTTCTTTGGCGTCAAGGATTGCCTGTTTGTAATTCTGGTGAACGGGGCTTTCTGCTGAAGATACAAAGCGTGTGCCCATCTGGATCGCTTCTGCGCCAAGGGCAAAGGCAGCCGCCATCCCGCGTCCGTCGCAAATGCCGCCCGCTGCCACCAACGGGATGTCGGTCACGCGACGGATGGCTTGTAAAAGCACAAGCGTCGATACCTCCTCCGGGTTCTTGAATCCGCCACCTTCGCTTCCCTCAACCACCAAGCCATCAACTCCTGCATCAACACATTTCATGGCGGAATCGACAGTCGGCACCGCATGGTAAACGCTAATCCCTGCGGCTTTCAGCGGAGCGATGAATTTTGCGGGGTTACCCGCCGACGTGGTGACGAATTTGACACTTGAGTCGCAGATAAAATTCAGCATCGCATCATCACTGAGAAATCGGATAGGAAGGTTTACGCCGAATGGAGCGTCGGTGAGTTCCTGCATCTTCAAAATTTCTGCTTTGCAATTCTCGGTCTCGCCTGACGAGGTTTCGATAATGCCCAAGCCGCCTGCGTTGGATACAGCCGATGCAAGTTGCGAGCGTGCTATCCAGCCCATTGGTGCCTGGATGATTGGATAGCGCGCACCTGTTGCCGCCAAAAAACGGTTGGTCACAAATTTCTCCTGTTTATGCAGTCGCAGGCGAAACCCGTACTGCGGCATAACTTAATTCGGCTCCACGGGCGGCTCCGCAAGAGCGTGCCGAACCGATCGATACAGAGCTGTCGATCAAAACTGGGTTCTCAAGGTCAAACCGTAAGTCCGCGGCTCTGCATAGTTCGCCGCACGTGCTAGCCCGGCAGGACCAGCGGCAGACAGCCCGCGAAGCGGTACGTTAAATGTTGTGCTGCGGGTCAGTATATTCGTGATATTATTGCCGAATATTTCGATCCGCCAGCTGCCGTCCTGACTGCCGATCCCTGCCCGCAGATTAATTTTGATATTTCCATCCTGAACGTCAAACGGATTGATATAGGTTCCGCCCGGGACTGAAAGTGGATCTGCTGAGGTCAGCCCTGCTCCAACCGGCACCACTCGCTGGGTCGAGGTACGCCGGTCGGATTCCATACGCAATGATCCATTCAAACCGAAGGAGAGGTTGCTGCCAATATCACGGTTGTAATCAAACCCCGTTACCACAACATATTTTGACGAATTGGTCAGCGATGAGCCGCATAGCAGCCGGACCGACGCAAATCCTGTGGTGAGCGGCAGATTTCCGGCGCAGTCTTTCGGATAAAAAGCGTCGGTATAAGTAAGCGAAGCGTTGGCCGAAAAAGTGCTCGATACGCGCGCATTCAATTCAAGTTCAAAACCATTGCTTTTGGCTTTGGGGACATTAAACGTTACGAATTGGATGCCCGTAAACTCAAGCACCTGAAAATTTGAAAGGTCTTGCTTGAAAATAGCCAGATTGGCCGTCAGCCGGTTATCCAGCAATTTCGTTTTTATGCCGAATTCATAGGCGTCGACCTCTTCCGACTGGAATTGTGGACTGGCCGGTGCAAGTGCTGCAGACACTTGCGACGCGGCGGTCGGATCAAGATTAAATCCTCCGGATTTGTAACCGTGCGTAAAGCTTATATAGCTGTTGGTCTTATCCATCGGCTCCCAGGTTAGTTTTCCGGTGTAGACCAGTTCCTCATCCCTGAATGTTTGTGCAAACTCTCGCGGCGTACCGATACCGTTGTTGACCACTCTGGCCGCAAAAGGGAAACATGCCAGGCCGACCACAGCATTTCGGCCATCGAGGGGGAGCAATCCCAAGGTAGCATTTGCCCGCGTGGCATTGCAAGCCGTTGATCGCGCTGAAATCTGGTTGAATGCGCCGTCTTTTTTGTCGTCCGAATACCGCAAGCCGACATTGAGTTTGAACCGATCGGTGATCGCCAAGGTGTTGTTTGTAAAGAGAGAGAAATTAATCGCTTTCTGGCGGAAAAGGTTGTTTGCAAAATCACCCGTCGCTGGGTTGTTTTGGGCTAGAACCAAAGCAGGGTTCGCACCGAAAGCTGTAATTCCGGCAGCACGTAATGTCGCGCTGTTATAGCGCTGGAAATCACTGCCTAGCGTGACAGACTGAGTTTCGCGGATTCGCTCATCAAGGTAGTAAGCCCCGATCAGATATTGCAATCTGTCGTCCCAAACGCTGCCCGACAGCCGGATTTCCTGCGACATCGCGCGAATCCGTGAACGAATTTGCTGCGAGTTCGATGTCGCAGTTGCTCCGCGATCAGAGGTCGATAGGACGGACAAATTGACATAGTCGGAATTTGCCACAGGCCTCGCCACCGACTCTCGGTACGATGAAATCAAGATCAGATCAGCATTGCCGATCTTCCAATCAAACTGCCCCGAAATGCCAAATTGTTTGAACCGGTCGATCTGCCCTTCTGAATTGCTGGTTTGCGAGTGAACCGCTGAAGCCCCGCTGGCCAATACGCCGCCGCCGGCAGATAAGCCGACCGCCGGATAAAGGGCGGCAATGCTGGTGTCCTGAACAATGATCGGGTCACAGCATTTCTCATTGGTTTTAGAATAATCGGCAATCAGCCGCATGCTGACGTCCGAATTTGGTTCAAACAGTAACTGGCCACGAACAAGATAACGATTGCGGTTGTTGCTTTGTATTCCGGACAGAGCCGAGCTGGTGACATAACCATCCCGCTTGCGATAGGCGCCGGATAACCGAAGTCCAAGTGTACCTTCTACAACCGGTGCAGTGATACCGCCTTGCAAATTGAAAAGATCGTAATTGCCGTAGGTGGCATTTGCATAGCCTTCAAATTCATTGAGGTTGGGTTTTGCCGTACGGATGCTGATCGCACCCGCCGATGTATTGCGACCAAATAGCGTGCCTTGAGGTCCGCGCAGCAATTCTAATTGGCTGACATCAAGCAAATCGCCCAGCGCAACTGCCGGTCGGCTCAGGTACACGCCATCTAGAAAGATGCCGACAGCGCTCTCCAGCCCGGTGTTATTGCCTGTCGTGCCAACACCTCTGATGCGGATAGTTGTGCCACCGCTTTCCGAATTGGAATTATTGACTGAAAAGCTGGGCGACACCGAGCCGAGGTCTCGCAAATCCTTTACACCAGATTTTTCCAGAGTTTCAGCAGTGTAGGCGGTAACGGCAATTGGCACTTCTTGCAGATTTTCGGAGCGCAAGGTGGCGGTTACGATAATTACGTCTTCACCTTCTATTGTCGACTGGTCCTCATCTGTTTGAGCGAAAACAGGCTCCATCCCGATGAGCCCTATGACCGCACATGTTCCATGGAAAAACAGATGCTTCATTTCCCTCTCCCGCATTATTTTGGCATTATTAATGCCATAATATCTCTTTTTAGGTTTGCGTCAATGCGCTCAAATGACGACGCAAACAGCCAGTGTCGAGCGGTTGCTAAAAGTGAAAAAACCGACAGCCGTAGATTGTTAAATTAAGGTATTTGATGTGCATATTGCCTGAGCGCTGCCCTGCCCTAACGACAGTGTCCGATCGCTCAGGCCGATTCAGAGATTATAAAACTGTTGTAGTTACAGATAGATGGATCTCTAAGCGGGACGTTAAAAAGTGCCAGCATCAATTTGATATGTAGCTATCCGGCGTCCGTTCGACACTAGCATGGGAAGCGGTTGCTAACGAATGGTTAAGCGGTCAGCGCCGCATACCTTTCGAACGCGCTAGTTTGCCAAATTCTAATCTAAACATCAATTACATCCGGGCCGAATTAGACCCTGTTTCTGTTAAGTAGAAGCATCGTCATCGCGTCAGGAAGCGTGCTGGATAGGAGCGGCGCGCAGCACAGGCTGGTTGCCTGTGCAAGTGACGCGACGACGCCAGCGCGCTTCCTGAACGACCCCGCAGGGGCGGGCCGCTTTTGGCCCATCGCGGCGTCATTCATCGGTCACTATGCAAAGGCTGGCTCCCTCCTCATTGCTGGCGCTGGGCCAAAATCCGCACCGTGCCGATGCTTCTACCTAACAGAAACAGGGCCTAGGCGAAGTTCCGTTCGGTCATTGCGACGGGGATACACGGCGTCAGCTTTAAAAATGGCATTGACCATGCCAACTGAAAATAATTGTTAACCATATCATGCCATGGATCAGTCTGCATCTCATGTTTTTTGGCGCTGGATTTTATGGAAGCTCAAGCCACCTTTTCAGATAGCAATAGCCAAGTCCCGGCTTTTCCGGCGCGACAACTGACTGCCGTGCTTATGACCACGCTTTTTACGCTCATTTTGATTGGGGTTGCAGGCTATACCAACCGCATGTCGACCGAGGCGTTCCACGAGAGGGCGACCGAACTGCGCCGGATGAGTAGCCAGATTGCATTTGAAAACGAAGTGCTCAGCATGTCTGCCAGAATGGTAGCTTCTACTGGACAATCCTATTGGACGCAGCGCTACGATACACATCTTCAAATTATGAATAAAGCTTTGCAAACGGCGAATGCATCAACGGGAACCGAAACCTATAAGAAACATATCAAGGCGGCCTCCACTGCGAACGATAAGCTGGTTCAGATTGCAGTCCAGGCAAGGCGCCTGTCGCAGAAAGGTGACACGAAATCTGCTACCTTGTTAATCGACAGTCCCGAGTATCTGAAGCAGAAAAGCAATCTGGAGAATGCCACCAAAAATATCGAAATTGCAATCAACGCGTCAGTACAAGCCGAGCGCGAAAAATTGTCGCGCGACACCGCCATATCGCTGGCGTCGCGTCTAGCCCTCTTGCTGATCGTCATTGGCAGCTGGATTTGGTTCCCTTACCGGCTTCGTCTATGGCGCCAGTCGATGGACGAGTTTATTAATCAAGAACATGAAATCAGCTTGGAGAATGCGCGCGAAAGAGAACGGATCACAGCAACCAGCGCTGAAAATCAGATGCTGCTCCAGCAGCATATCGACCGCGTGCAAAGCGAGAATGACCAATTAACCCGCGCGGCCCGTGAGCAGGAAATGTCGGTCAACAGACGCGTTGCCGATGCGTTTGAGACCACGGTTGGTAACATCGCTGATCAGCTGGGAAAAATGTCTGGAGGTTTGGTCGGCACCGCGCGAGCGATGGAGAATGCGGCTCGAAACACTGACAGTCAGTTCGTCGAAATGACTACCGCCATCGAAGCGAGCTCTGCCGATATGTTGGCGGTTGCCACGACGACCGACCAGTTGGTGGCCAGCGTGCGCGAAGCCAGTCAACATGCCGCGATCTCCGCCAATCATCTGATCAACGCGACCGCAGAAGCAGGGGAGCTTGTCGATCATGTCCGCCATATGGCAAATGTTGCGGATCAAATCGGTATGATAGTCGGTTTGATCAGGGGTATTGCGGGGCAGACAAATATGCTTGCATTAAATGCCTCGATTGAGGCATCGCGTGCAGGTGAAGCAGGTAGCGGCTTTGCCGTGGTCGCGCAGGAAATCAAAAATCTGGCAAGTGCCACAGCCAAGGCGACAGCTGATGTGTCTGAGCTGGTTGCCAAAGTGCAGTCGGGTACAAATGCAGCGGTGAAAAGCGGTAGTGTAACTTCGGACAGCATGGCGAGGATACAGGCAGCCGCACATGCAATCGGTGAAGTTTTGGATGAGCAGGAAGTAGCGATTGCCCAATTATCGGTCCATGCAGGCTCGGTCGTCGCCAGCAATGCTCAGATATCGGTGGGCATAAATGTAGTAAGCAGCACAGCTCGCGAAGCCGGCGAGGCCTCGACCGACGTTCTTGATGCGGCAAATATGTTGTCTTCTCAAACGCATGAGTTGAAGGCCCAAATCAACACCGTGGTAAATCGGCTTCGCGCGGAGACATAACGCTACTAGCGGTGCAAGTTTGATTCATTCAAGATGTTGGCGCGCATTTTTATGTTGTGCGATGCAGTCGGATGCTTTTTTCGTTTATCAGCAAGAGCTTAGACTTATTGCGGTCGAAGTTCAGCGCTTATGCTTGATTGATCAACAGATGGCAACTTCGGAATTTGCGTTCTGACCGGTTCAATGACAGTAAAATTGGCGGCTAACGACCAGCAAAATCGGGTAGGGTAATTCGGCTTTTTGTTGTTTAAGCATCTTTCATGACAAAACGTGGCAGACCTCCCCATCCGGACATTCTTACCCCGGCTGAATGGCGTGTGGCGGAAGGCGTCCGCCACGGTCTGACGAACCCGGCTATTGCCGCTCTCTGCGATCTGACCATTGATGCCGTGAAATTTCATGTCAGCAATGCTCTGGGCAAGCTCGGGCTGAATTCGCGACAAGAGTTGCGTCAATGGTCCGGTGTTCGCGCCGATAGTGCGCTTGCCCAAAGCGATATAGGAAATCGATCGGCAGAGTGGTCGTTAGGTCAAGTCTCGCGAATGACGCGCGAACTTGTGCCGATGGCGGACTGGTTTCGCGACATGGTGGGGCTGACCGAGATCATGCGGTTCGAAGCTGCGGCTTTTTTTGATTGCGGTGGCGTTCGGCTCTATCTGTCGGTCGGCGATCCGGCGCACAACTCGCTATTGTATTTTCGCGTTGGCGACATCCATGCCGAAGTCGATCTGCTGCGCGCGGCCGGTGTAACCATCGCAAGCGCACCACATCGTATTCACGTTCATGAAGATGGAACGGAAGAGTGGATGGCCTTCTTCACTGATCCCGAAGGCGGCGCTTTGGGCTTGATGAGCATGATCCCGTCCGGACAAGGCAATGTGAAATGAAGCGCTCGATGGCCATCGCTTTTCTCCTTGCCAGCGTCTCTGGCCCAGCGGCAAGTCAGAGCGCTGCGCCGAGCGTGCTGACGACCGCGCGTTTCGAACAGGTAGCGCTGACGGTCGCTGATGTCGATGCTGCGCGGATATTCTACCGTGATCGCTTGGGCCTCAGGCTCATGTTCGAAGCGAACAATATGCTGTTCTTCGATGTCGGGGGAACGCGGCTTATGGTTGCACGGGACAGGGAGCGGCAACGCCCCGCCAGACCTGCAGCCATTCTGTACTTCCATGTAGATGACTTCGCGGCAGCGCGCAGCCGCCTGGGGGATGCCGGCGCAACTTTGGTGGGTACAATCGAGACCGTGCAGTCGACCGCTTCGGGAGTGCTGCAACTGCAGCAATTTGAAGACCCTGATGGCAATATGCTCGCTATAATGGGTTTTGTGCCGCGCTGAACCGGGTGGGGAAGCATCATTCTCCGATCACGGCCTTTAACTCCGGCTCCATCCTGACCGCAGCTTCGGTAAGCAGCCGAATATCTTCAAACAGAGCCTTATCCGCCTTCTTGAAATTGAAGCAAGTCTTGCCCTGCCTGCGCTTTTCCAAAGCCGGTGGAACAGCCTCGTTCAACGCAGGCAGCAAATAGAGCGGCATGATATGATAGGCGACATAGGATTTCTTGATCGCGATCCACCCGAACCAGGCAGGCTCCTTCGTGCGAGCTTCGGTCCAGGGTGTCTTCAGCGTCAAATTGGTAGGAGTATCGCTGGTAACCACCATCTCGGGCGCTGCCTTCAGCATCAGTTCGCGTAACTCGGCAAAAATGCCCGGAAAATCATCGCTCATTTTGCGTCTTCTCCTCGTGTTCGCATAAAAAAAATCCAGCAACAGCTGAAATCAGGAGCCCGAGAACGAATGTCCCCATCACAACTGCAGCCAGCTGGGCCGTGACGTTCACGTCCTGCCCCCGTGCCTTCATTGCGTCGATGAAGGCCGGGTTGATCCATGTGTAATAGGCATAGAGAAAAACGAGGCCAATGGCAGCGCTGATCGCCGAAATAGCCAGACCGCACGTCAGCGACTGCTTGAAGGTCAATTGTCCCCCGTTTGCGCGCCTTGTCGCGCGCAGGGCCCAGATTATTGCCGCGATCGGGAAGATGATGGCCACGAAACCGGTGACGGCTCCTGTTTCCAGATTCTCACTGTGCCAGCCCATCGCATATTCAAACAGCGTCCAAAGTGCCGCGCCAGCGCCTGAAAATATCCCGGCAGAGGTTATGATTGGGTTGTACCGCATCCTGTTTCTTTCATTTTGGCGGATGAGCAACGGGGACACAGCACAGCAGATCGAATTCGGTCCAGCCAATGTCCTCCGGTAGTTTGAGATAGACCTCTTCTGCGGGCTCACCCCGAAGGTCGAGGCCCGATGCAGGCAGCCAGCTTTTGAACAACATCGACCATGCACGGTCGACGACGTCCATGCCGCCGGCGACGGGTGTAACGGCCCATAGACCTGCTTTGCGCTCGGCAATCGAAAAATAGGTTGGCGGATCGACACCATCCGGAAGCTCGATCAGAAAATCGTAACGGCATCGAGACAAAGGTGTCAGATCCGGATCGTCACGCGACGCGCCGACGATCTTACCGTCTTTTGCATCAATGCCTGCCTTCTTTGCCCAATTGCGTAGCCGATTATAGGCGCCCATCAGACGCTCAGGATGAAGATAGCCGCTCCACGCCCTTGAAACCGCAAGCCGGGCGGACGGGCGCTCCATGACATTCACCTTGAACTCAAGGTCCAACGGCGGAGCGGGACGCAGAAAATATGACGACACTTTGAAAGCGTCCTCGCGATCTCCGCGTTTGTGCCACCATCCAGCAAGATCAAATTGTGATGGTAGCACGTTGTAAACACGTTTGAACGCGCGCGTGAAGCTGATGGGTGAGCCAAATCCACATGCGGATGCAGCGTATTTCCAAGGCTTGCCCTTGTTCGCCAGAGCAATGGCGTGCTCAAGCTTTCGCCGCTCGACGAACTCGCGAACGGCCTCTCCGGTCAAAGATCGAAATATGCGATGAAAATGGAAAGGCGACAAACAGGCGATGGACGCAAGCTTTTCGAGCGAGATGTGTTCGGCCGGATTTGCATCGACAAAAGATATGGCGCGGGCAATCCGCGCCTCATATCTTTCTCCGAAAATCCCCTGTTCGCTCATGTCTTTACCACTGGTCAAGAATGAGAGTCTGATCGCAACCAGCGCGCGCAACGTCAAACATGTAAACCAAACACATCTTGCTTATCAGCATGTAAAGAAGCGGGAAAGAGCTTGGGCCGCCAACGCTATACCTTCATTCGATAACGTGTTGCTGTAAGTTGTTCGGATATCCCGCTGCTCTTGTTGTCAGCAAAACCATGACTGCGCATTGCCGTGCGGATCGTGCCATCCGCAATCGTGGCAAATTTGCCTTTCCCATAAACGCACCAGATATGGCGATCCGGCACCTTCAGCGCGTTTTCAATAGCGGCTTTGAGATCGGTCTCGTCGCGCAGGATTGCGATAAGCACTGCTGCGTTGCCTGGATCGGAAGCGGTCACGCCCTCCAAAGCCTTGGCGAGATCGGGATCGTCATGCGTACCCATGACAAAGGCCTTGCGGGTTGCACTGACGCCAAGTTTTTCGGCAAGCGTCGGCAGCGGCTTCAACAGGTACTCCCGCCATTTGTCGGCTTCCTTGCTGCCAAGACCGAGTATGAGTGCCTCCCCGGCGACAGTAAGAACAAGATCCTCATCCTCTTGCACTATCGCCTCAATCGATCCGCGATCAACCTTCAGGCGAATATCCCCGCGCAGGATAATCTCCTTGGCCTCAAGCAAGACTTTCACCTCGGCAACATCGCCTCTCCAGTGGCAGGTCGCAATGGCTTCTCGCCCCATCAGTCCATTCCTTTCCTTAGTGATCCCAGCGCTTCAACAATCATGTCCAACTGGGCACGATCCGTCTGGTAGAACCAGTAGCGTCCTTCCTTTTCCAAGGTCACCAACCCTGTCTTCCGCAAGACCTTCAAGTGCTCGGACACCGTAGCAAGCGACAGGCTCGACGCTTCGGCAATCTCGCCAGCTGCACGTCGCTCAGACGCGCACAGATCAAGGAACATGCGCCGCTCTTTGTGCGACAGCGCGCGTAGCGCTTCATCAAGTTCGTCCGGTTTCAAGTCAGGCCTGGATTATGGTCAGCTTGTTGCCTGCCGGATCGGCAAGCACCGCCTTCTTGACCCAGCCATTGTCAGTCACCGGCATCACGACATTGCCGCCAAGGCGCGCCGCCAGTTCCAGCGCCCGTTCTAGGTCTAAAACCACGATGCCGATCGTTAGCCCAGCCTGCTCGGCTTCCACAATTGCGCCATTGGCCGACCCCTCGGGCGTTTCGACAAGCGCATAGCCAGGCCCTTTCGACTCAACGGCCCAGTTGAAAACGCCTGCATAGAATACGCCCAAGGCTTCGCTGTCTGGTCCGCAAACGTCAAAATGGCCCACGCCGTTTGATATATGATTTTGCATGTCATGCCTCCGCTTCACTGCAGGACGGCAATATATTTCGTAATATCCCGAAATGTCAATATCGATGTCGTTTCGCTTGGTATCCAAGGCTTCGATCCGTCGCGTGAGACTAAGACCACAGAAACCAGACTTGGCGGAAAGCCAGCGTTATCTGCCGACTGAATGGACGGCAAGTTTCAACGACCAGCTAAACGTGTTCGAACGTCCGAAAAGTTAGCGGTTCTCGCCGCCGGTCGTATGATCCGGCGGCGACCCGGTAAGGCCGGTATTGAGCGAGCGAGGTTCTACTCGGTTGTAGATTTCGCTGGCCGAGCATGCGCCGACTTAAGTCGGGAGCTGATGCAACCTTGGCGCGACCTTCAAAATATGCATTTCGGCGATCCTCGAGCCAAGCTTCGACTTAGCCAAATCCCACACCACGCAGCGCGGCGAAAGATTGAACCGGTGCGGGAACTCGCCCCGCTTTTCCATTTCAAAGATCGTGCTGTCAGGAAGCGGCACTATCAATCGAAGTTCATGCCGCCTGATCGTTCGAGGCAGCCCCGATAAGCACCATCGCTGGACCGGTGTGAGTAGTGGCACGACCTCCGTTGCCATCGTTAAATCGTGATGCAATACGGAGCCTTATACGCTTTGGTTTGAATGGCATTATTCCTCTCCTTCCGTAACCGAGGGAGACGATAATGGCGTGTCGGACTCCGAACCGTTCCTGTAAGATGACGGTCATCTGCGAATCGACGCGCAATTGCTCACCTGCTTGTTGGCAGCGTCGGTGCACGCGATATTACCGATTGTCGTTGAAAGCTGCCTGTTTCAAACTTACAGAAATTTCGCAGTAATATCAGAAGAATAGCTCTGAAATGGCCTCTCTGACGGTAGATTTCGGAAGAAAAATATTTTCACACTTATTTTCAAAAAGTTACTTCGATGAAAATAATCAAGTGGGAGTGATTTTCATTTGTGCGTCTCGATGCGTTTAAAGGATCGTCCTGAGTTATCCGAACTCGGTGTGTGCCATTGTCGACGCCAGCCTATCTTGCCTCCATGCTTTGAGCGGTAATGAATATGCCATTGTAAAAAGGTATAAAATATGCGATAAAAACATTCGGCGTGCGGAAGCCTGTCTGACTAACGGGGGCATTCAGAATGTGATCGACAGCGAGTCGGCAACCGTATTTTTCAGCTATTCACGCGCAGACCAGACACGCGCGCTACCGATCATTCGCCTTATCGAGACAGCCGGTTTCGCAGTCTGGTGGGATGGCTTGATCGAGGGTGGGGATCGTTTTTCGCGAACAACCGAAAAAGCACTGAAACAGGCCAGGGCGGTGGTCGTTTTATGGTCCAAAACCTCGGTCAACTCGCACTGGGTGCATGACGAAGCAACGCGCGGACGCGACAAGCATATCCTTGTGCCGCTATCGCTCGATGGCACCGCGCCGCCTTTAGGTTTTGGCCAGTTTCAGGCAATCGACCTGTCGCGTGCGAAGATCGCCGCAAAAGACACCGAGATCCAGCGGATGATCCAGGCGATCGCGGCCTTGCATGGTGACACGTCGACGCCTGTGGTTCCACGATCGGTTCCCGCAGCACCGCGTTTGACCCGCCGGGCAGCGATTGCGGCGGGATCGACTGCCGTCGTCGTAGCCAGCGGCGTTGCAGCCTGGCAATTTGGCTGGCTGGCGGGTGGCGGTGGTGCAGGCACGAACCGTATTGCAATCCTGCCTTTTGCCAACAACAGCTATGATCCCAAAAAGGCCTATCTGGCGGAAGGTCTGGCCACCGAAATCCGCTCCACCCTCTCACAAAACGCGGCGCTGCAAGTCGTTGGGCAAGCATCTTCCGAAGCCTTTGAGCGCGACAGGCGGGATATCGTCGGCTTTGCAAAGAGACTGCAGGCGGCATTATTGATCGATGGTGCGGTGCAGGTGGAAAACGAAACCATCCAGGTGACGATCGAGCTGATCGACGGCAAAACCGGGGTTAACCGGCCCAGCCGCACCTTCGAAAAGCCGATGGACAATATCCTTGCCGTGCAGCGCGAAATCGCAAGCGCGATTGCCGCTGAACTGATCAGGGAATTGGGCAGTGCCGGAGCCGCCAAAGCCACAATCGGGGGCACCAAAAATGTTATCGCTTACGACCATTATCTGCGCGGCAAAGACCTGTATGCACACGCCAAGGATGAGGCCGAGGAGCGTGAGGGCGTAGCGCAGTTCGAAGCAGCTATCGCCACCGATCCGAAATTTGCCGCCGCCCATTCCGGACGCGCCCGCGCGCTTGCCTCGGTTGCCGGGACCTATGGCAGCGCTGCCGAGATCAAGCTTTACAACGAAGCGGCTATCGCCTCGGCCAGGCGTGCGGTCGAACTGGCACCGCGCCTTGCCGATGCACATTCGGCGCTGGCAGTGATATTGTTTCAGGGCAATCTCGATGTAAAGGCAGCGCGAGCGCCTTATGATCTTTCCTGCAAGCTGGGCGAAGGTGAAGCGCCGGTGCTTGCCCGTTTCGCGCTTTTCTGTGCGTCAACCGGGCGTGATAGTGAAGCCCTGACTGCGGTAAGACGCGCAATATTGCTCGATCCGCTGAACGCGCTGATTCACCGCATAGTCGGAACGGTCCATTTTGCTGCCCGCCGCTATCCGGAGGCAATTACCGCTGTGCGCGAAACCATTAAGCTGAATCCCAATCTAGCGGATACGCACAGCCGGATCGGCATGTCGCTACTTGCGCAGGGCAAGAATCCCGAAGCCTTGAGGGCGTTTGGGCTAGACTCGCATAAATGGTCAAAGCTGGCGGGGGTAGCGATCGCACAACGGCGGCTGGGAAATAGCGCAGCGGCACATGCCGCGATGAGGGATCTTACCACCGACACCGATACCGTTTCGCTCTATCAGCAAGGACAGGTTTTGGCGCAATGGGGCGATCTTGAGGCAGCGGTGAAGACGCTGAAAGGCGCTTATGAGCAACGCGATGCGGGCTTAAATGCGGCGCGTTACGACCCGATGCTCGATCCGCTGCGCAAGCATCCCGGCTTTATTCAGTTGCTAAGCGTAATGGGGTTCGAGTAGGTTATAACTCCATCCAAACAGGGGGAGAGAAACTATGCGTAAATTGACGATTGTATCGGCTGCTTTGGCCACGACCATGATTTTGACGGCTTGCCAGCCTGCTGCCAAGGAAGAAGCTGCGGCACCAGAAGCCGCCGATGCAGCCGCGGCACCCGCAGAAGCAGCGCCTGCTGCCGCTGAGCCCGCCGCAGCCGATGCGGCCAAGGCTGACGAAGCTGCAGCTACACCTACACCTGCCGGGGGAACCGAAGCTGCAGGTAACGAGCATACTGGCGGCACAAAGGTCGGCCAGTAAAATTCAGAGAAAAGGCGGAACGGATTTACGGTGCCGTTCCGCCTGTGATCTTTTTAATCCACTACCTCGACACGATCAGGCTCTAGGCAGTGTGGACAGTTACCTGAGCCATAGGACGGTTGCAGCGAGTGTGACGACTGCAAGGTAGTTTTGTGCGGTTTTTTCGAACCGTGTTGCAACCCGGCGGAACTGCTTGAGCTTTGAGAAGCAGCACTCGA
>JBOFLS010000053.1:0-19669 GCA_051657985.1 Sphingorhabdus sp.
GCCTAGAAAGCAAAAACTATAGAATATGGCAGTTACACTGTCCTAAAAATTGTCGTTTAAAGCATCATTATCAAAATCTGTAATATTATTTCGCTATAATATATCCGTATCGGACCTATTAATTGTTAAGCCATATCAAGGCTGCAATTCCTGCAATGATACGATACCAGGCAAAGGGACCGAAACCATAACGCGTCACAATCTTCAGAAATGCCTTCACAACGGCCCAGGCAACCAGAAATGAGACTAAAAAACCAACTGCGATTAGCCCTATATCGTCAACGCTGACTTCAGTACGGTGTTTGTATAGCTGCAACACTGTTGCTCCGGTAAGCGTTGGAAGCGCGAGGAAGAAGCTGAATTCGGCTGCGGTCTTGCGATCGACACCCATCGCCATCGCGCCCAATATCGTGGCGCCAGAGCGCGATACGCCGGGGATCATCGCCAGGCATTGCACCACACCGACCATTGCCGAGCGTTGCCAGCTGATTTCGGCCACCCCGCCCATGTCCTGCGGCTTGGCATAACGTTCGACGACCAGGATCGCGAAACCGCCGATGATCAGCGCCCAGGCAACGATCACTGCATTTTCGAGCATCACCTCAATCGCATCGCCAAAGGCAAGGCCCAATACCACCGCCGGAAAGAAAGCGAGTAATAGATTGCGCACAAAGGCCACCGATTTCGCATCCCAGCGGAAGAGGCCAATAAACACTTCCCAAAAGGTACGCCAATACAGCACGACAATCGCCAGAATCGCGCCAGGCTGGATTGCAATGTTGAACAGCGCCCAACGCTTCGCATCATAGCCGAGCAATTCGGTTGCCAAGATCAAATGCCCGGTCGACGAAACAGGTAGGAACTCGGTGATCCCCTCTACAATGCCGAGGATAATGGCCGTCCAGAATTCATTCACGACTTTTGAACCCTCTTTCTTATTCTTCATTCCCGCAAACGCGGGGAACGCAGTGATCGCAGATTAATCCATTACCTGCCGTAGAAATTTAAACCTTAAGGGAGAGACTCCCGCGTTGGGCCTGCGGTGCCGCGGGAGTGAGGATGTGTTAGAATTGGAGTTATTAACCGGCTTCAAGCAGCCGCAGTCCTGCCAAAGCGGCCATGTTTGCGATAGATATTGAGCCAGTCATGCGCGACGCCATCCAAAGGTGTCGGCACAATGCCCATGGTTTCCAGCCCGTTCGCGCTCGAGACCACATTATCGACTGCCAGCATCTTATACTGGTCCGAAGAAATCGGCCCGGCGGGAAGCAACGAGATCGCCTTTGCAGCCAGATCGGGCACCTCAACGAAGAAGGGCTTGCGCCCTATAGCCCTCGCGATCCACTGATTGAGCTGCAGCATCGAAAGGATCTGCGGCCCGCCCAACTCCAGCGTCTCACTAGCTCCGCGCTTCAACCCTTCGACCACCGCACGCGCCACATCGCCGACAAACACCGGCTGGAATTTGGTCTTAGCGCCAATCACCGGAACGAAAGGCGCAATCGGCACTGCGGAAAACAGGCGGATCATCGCGGCAAAGCGGTTGATGAACTGATCCTCGCGGCCAAACACGATCGAGGGACGAAGGATGGTCGCAGCGGGAAAGGCCGCTCGCACCGCCGTCTCCCCATCGCCCTTACTGCGACCGTAAAGCGATGGGCTTTGCGGATCGGCGCCGATCGCCGACATATGAACCAAAGCAGAAATTCCTGACTTGGCGGCGGCTTGCGCCACATTGGCAGCACCAACACGCTGGATTGCATCCATATCGTCGAAACTGCCAACCAGATTGACTGCTATATCGGCACCCGCCAGCGCATTGGCGACGGTGCCGGGCAGGGTAATGTCGCAGGCGCAAAGAGAAACCTGTCCCAAATTACCCACCGGCTTCACATGTTCCGCCACCCGCGGGTTGCGCACTGCTACCCGCACCCGCGCCCCTGCATCGCATAGCGCTTGCACCACATACCGCCCGATAAAGCCGCCGCCGCCAAAGATCGTAACCAGTTTGTTGTCGAGGATGTTCATGTGGGAGCGCCTTTGGATAGGTGGATCAGACGGGAGCGCATTGCACTAGGGCGGCGCTTGGATCAAGGGGAAGGTAGATAAGAATGCCGCTATCATTCATCCCCACAGCTGCTATCCTTCCTACTCCCCCTTCCTACACCCCCCGAAAAAGGAGTCCCTCCATGCCCGTCACCGTCATCTACAAAACAAGCGCTACCGCCACTGGCGGGCGCGATGGTTCGGCCAAATCCGACGATGGTTCGGTCGATGTCAAACTGGTCGTGCCAAAGGAAATGGGCGGGCCGGGAGGCGTTGGGGCCAATCCGGAAAAGCTTTTTGCCGCGGGCTATTCCGCCTGTTTTCTGGGCGCGATGAAGGCTATGTCGGGGAAGGTTGGCGTCGCTGTGCCCGCCGACGCCACCGTCACCGCCACCGTCGGTTTTGGTCCGCGCAGCGAGGGCGGCTATGGCATCACTGCCGACCTATCGATCAATATGCCGGGTGTGGAGCGCGCCGACGCCGAACGACTGGTCGCTGCCGCGCACGAAGTGTGCCCCTATTCCAACGCAACGCGGGGGAATGTGGACGTTGGGTTGACGGTTGCCTAACTTCCTTCGTCGATAGATGACCTTAGCCCTGAGCCCGTCGAAGGGTGCTTAGCCGATAAATGCCCTTCGATGGGCTCAGGGCTACGGTTTTTTGGTCCAGCCCCCGTTGACAAGCTCGCGCGACCCGCTAAAGGAGCGCGCCTACCCGATGTGCGGCACGCTTGCCAGTTCATCCCGTGCCCAGATGGCGGAATTGGTAGACGCACCAGCTTCAGGTGCTGGCGCTCGCAAGGGCGTGGAGGTTCGAGTCCTCTTCTGGGCACCATTTGTCAGTCGGTGAATCCAACGGTTTCGGAATACATGCATTCACTTTATACCGATTGCATTAAATCTATGCAGAACTGTGGGTTGGGATCATCATAAATTCGTGTCAGAACCGTTGCTCAATGGAACAAAGTCCTACAGAATGCGTAATACCATTCAGCCAAGCTATGGAAACACCGCGTGATTCTCCCTAAACCGCTATCTGCAGTTTTCATTCTTGCTTCATGTATTTTACTTTCATCCTGTTCCGCATCGGGTGAGGATGCGTCGAAACGGCAGCAGCGAACTCCAACGGTAGGGTACGAGGTTCTGAACTATAGCGATGTGCCGCTGGTTACCGAACTGGCGGGGCGGGTGGTTGCTTTTCAAACGTCCGAAGTGCGTCCGCAGGTGGCGGGGCTGGTGCGTGAAAGGTTGTTCACCGAAGGCAGTCTGGTGCGCACCGGGCAACCGCTCTATCGGATCGATAGCCGTTTGTATCGCGCCGCGGTGAACGAGGCCAATGCCAATCTGGCAAGCGCGCGCGCCAATGCGCAGGCAACGCGGGTGCGCGCCGACCGGTTCCGCCCGCTGGCCGAAATGGAGGCGATTTCGCAGCAGGAATATACCGATGCGGTTGCCGCTGCGCGGGCTGCCAATGCCGCGGTGGCGCAAAGTAGCGCGCAGTTGCAGACCGCGCAGATCAATCTCGGCTTCACAACGATCACGGCACCGATCAGCGGCCGGATCGGGCGCTCGCTTGTTACCGAAGGGGCGCTGGTCACGATGAGCCAGGGCGACCCGTTGGCGCTGATCCAGCGCATCGATCAGGTCTATGTCGATATCCAGCAATCGGGCGCCGATCTGGTGGCGCTACGCCGCAGCCTGGCCTTGGGCGGCGCATCGCCAGCTTCGACCGAGGTGCAGCTGACGCTGGAGGATGGCAGCCTCTATGGCGCCATCGGCCGTATCGAATTTGCCGAAGCGGTAACCAACGAGGCAACGGGTACGGTAACGTTGCGTGCGCGTTTCCCCAATCCGCAAGGCCTTTTGTTGCCTGGGATGTTCGTGCGGGCACGGTTCGCCCAGGCGATCGATCGGCGGGCCATCTTGGTGCCTCAGGTTGCGGTATCGCGCGATGAAAAGGGCGATGCGCAGGTCTGGATCGTAGGCCCTGATAACAAGGTTGCCCGACGCAATGTGACGGCGACACGTACCGAGGGCACAAACTGGGTCGTAACCGCAGGGCTCGAACCGGGGGACCGGGTGGTGACGCAGGGCGTTGCCAATCTGCGTCCGGGGCAGACCGTACGCGCCGTCCCAGCCGACTCGCCGCAGCGGATCGCACCCCCGAAGTTAGGTCTAAAGGCAGGAGAGAAATCGGGCGGGGCAACCAGGTGATTTCACGCGCCTTCATCGATCGTCCGATCCTTGCCTGGGTTGTCGCGATCCTGACGATGCTTGCCGGCTTGTTCGCATTGAATGCATTGCCGGTCGAACAATATCCCGACGTCGCCCCGCCCCAGGTGAATGTGCGTGCGACCTATCCGGGGGCGTCCGCTGAAACCATCCAGAACAGCGTCACGCAGATTATCGAGCAGCAATTGACCGGCATCGAAGGGCTGCTTTATTTCAGTTCGACCTCCAGTTCGCGTGGGCAGGTGACGGTAACCGCGGTGTTCGAGAAGGGTACCGATCCCGATACCGCACAGGTTCAGGTGCAGAACCAGGTGCAACAGGCGATCGCGCGGCTGCCGCAACAGGTGCAGCAACAGGGTTTGCGCGTCACCAAGTCCAACCCTGACACGCTGCTGATCGTGGGCGTCTACGACGAAAGCCGCACCCGCACCAACCGCGACGTTTCCGACTGGTTGACATCGAACCTGCAGGACCGGTTGTCGCGCGTAGAGGGTGTGGGCGAGGTCAACGTCTTTGGTTCGCCCTATGCGATGCGGATATGGCTGCAGCCCGAGAAGCTGGCATCGTTCGCATTGATCCCTTCGGACGTCGTTTCGGCGATCACCGCGCAGAATGTCGAGATTGCGGCGGGGGAGGTTGGCGCGCAGCCGCAACCAAAGGAGCAGATGCTGTCTGCCAGCGTTACCGCACAATCGCGGCTGGAAACCCCTGAACAGTTTCGCGCGATCGTCGTGAAGACATTGCCGAGCGGAGCCAGCGTGACCATCGGGGATGTCGCGCGGGTCGAACTGGGTTCGGAAAACTACAACGCATCCAGCCGAATCAATACCTATCCGAGTTCGGGTATTTCGATCAGTCTGGCCCCGGGTGCCGATGCGCTGACCACCGCCGATCTGATCAAGACCGAGGTCGAACGCGCCAGCGCCACTTTCCCTCCCGGTTTGCGCTATGCCTATGCCAACGATACCACGGCCTTCATTCGGCTTTCGATCGAAGAAGTGGTTAAGACGCTGGTCGAGGCGGTCATCCTTGTCGTTCTTGTGATGTTCCTGTTCCTGCAAAGCTGGCGAGCGACGTTGATTCCGACGATCGCAGTGCCGATCGTGCTCTTGGGGACGCTTGCGGTATTCTATGTCGCGGGCTTTTCGATCAATACGCTGACCTTGTTCGGGCTTGTCCTTGCAATCGGCCTATTGGTTGACGACGCGATCGTGGTCGTCGAAAATGTCGAACGATTGATGGAGGAAAACCCCGATCTTACCCCGCGTGAAGCGACTATCCAGTCGATGGAACAGATTTCGGTGGCGTTGGTCGCGATCGCCGTCGTCCTGTCGGCGGTATTTGTGCCTATGGCCTTTTTCGGCGGATCGACGGGTGTCATCTACCGCCAGTTTTCGATCACGATCGTTGCCGCAATGGTACTGTCGGTGATCGTCGCGCTGGTGCTTAGCCCGGCGCTTACCGCGACATTGCTGAGACAGCGGCACCATGCAGGCGAAGGTCATCAGAAAGACTGGATGCACCGCCGCTTGCCGCGTCTGGCGGGCTGGATCGATTCCGGTCGCAACCGGTTCAACAGCGGCTTTGCGCGAATGACCGACCGTTTTACCGACGGAGTGGTCAAGGTCGTCGATCGCAAATGGCTCTATCTGGCCATCTATGCAGTGATCTGTGCGATTTTGGCCCTTCTGTTTCTGCGATTGCCGACGAGTTTTCTGCCTGTTGAGGACCAAGGCACGATTAGCGTGCAATACCGTTTACCCCCCGGTGCGACCCAATCGCGCACGATCGAGGTGCAGGAGGCCGTCGAGCGTTATTTCAACACTTACGAAAAAGCCAATCTGGCAGTGATGTTCACCGTGACCGGCGGCGGTGGAGGCGGCGGCGCGACAGGGCAAAATACCGGTCAGGGTTTCGTCAATCTGGTCGACTGGTCGAAACGCGGCGAACCGGAAAACAGCGCCGATGCGATTGTCGAACGAGCCAGCGGGGCCTTTCGCAACTTTCGCGATGCACAGGCTTTCGCGCTGCAACCGCCTGCAATTCGTGGGCTTGGACAATCGAGCGGTTTTCAGATGGAATTTCTGAACAGTGGCAACATGAGTCGCGAAGAATTTCTGGCGGCGCGTGAAAAGTTGCTGGCGGCGGCCAATGCCGATCCGATGCTGACTTCGGTGCGTTTAAGCGATCTGCCTGACGTGCCGACACTGGCAGTCGATATCGACAATCAGAAACTGGCGGCGCTTGGTCTTGCCCAAGCGGATGTCAACAACACATTGTCGATTGCCTGGGGCGGGCGCTATGTGAATGACTTCATCGATCGCGGTCGGGTAAAGCGGGTCTATGTGCAGGGGGATGCGCCTTACCGTTCCACACCTGAAGATATCCAGCACTGGTTCATACGCACTGGGACGGGGGAGATGGCACCATTCTCGTCGATCGCCACTCTGGGCTGGTCCACTGCCCCTGCGACGCTCTCGCGTTTTCAAGGGTTGCCGTCCTTTCAGTTTCAGGGGCAAGCTGCCGAAGGCGTAAGTTCGGGGCAGGCGATGGACAGGATCGCCCGTTTGGCCAGCGAGATCCCCGGCACCAGCGTCGCTTGGTCGGGGCTGTCGTTTCAGGAACGGTTGTCGGCGGGGCAGGCGCCGTTGCTTTATGGACTGTCTTTGCTGGTAATCTTCCTTTGTTTGGCGGCGCTTTATGAAAGCTGGTCGATCCCGGTTGCCGTGCTGCTGGTCATTCCTTTGGGACTCGTCGGTGCGGTCTTTGCGGTCACTTTGCGTGGACTGGAAAATGACGTGTTTTTGCAGATCGGCTTGCTCACGACAATGGGACTGGCCGCCAAGAATGCAATCCTGATGATAGAGTTCGCCGAAAGGCTGGAAAAAGAAGGCAAGCGCGTAATCGACGCAGCGGTCGAAGCCGCGCGGCTGCGCTTGCGCCCTATCCTGATGACCAGCCTTGCCTTCATGTTCGGCGTATTGCCGTTGGCGCTCTCAAGCGGGGCGGGTGCCAACAGCCGGATCGCCATTGGCACCTCAGTGATCGGGGGAATGCTGACCGCGACGATCCTCGCAATCTTCTATATACCGCTGTTCTTTGTTATGGTGCGACGGACGACGCGCGATGCGCTGGCAAAGGTGAAGATACGCATGGCAGCCCGACAAGAGGGGCAGGCATGAAGCGCTGCGTCCTTGCGTCCATGCTGTTGCTCGCAGGGTGTTCGATGACGCCGCGCTACGAACGCCCACCCGCACCTATCCCCGAAAGCTGGCCGATAGGCGATGCTTATCTGAGACAAAGCGAGGCAGCACTTTCGTCCCTCGGTTGGCGCGATCTGTTCACTGATCCGCGTCTCACTCGTTTGGTCGAACAAGCGTTGGTCAACAACCGCGACCTTCGCGTGGCGGCCGCCAATGTTGCTACGGCCCGGGCCCGCTATCGCATTCAGCAAGCCGGACGACTTCCCGCAATCGATGCAAGTGCGGGCGCTGGCGTTGGCAATAACGCTGGGGGCAGTGACGGGGATTTTTCGATCGGCCTTACGCCGTCATTCGAACTTGATCTGTTTGGCAGGGTGGCAGCGCTTACCGAAGCGCAGCAGCAATTATATTTTGCGAGCGAGGCCGGTGCACGTGCGACGAGGCTGACGCTGATTGGCGATGTTGCAGAGGCCTGGATTGCGTATGCTGCCGATGCGACCCTCTTAAAGGTTGCACGCGATACTGCCGCCAATGCGCAGCGCAGCGTCACGCTTACCCGGGCGCGTCTTGAAGGTGGCATTTCGCCGCGAACCGATTTGCGTCAAGCCGAACAGATACTGGCAACCGCACAGGCTGATATTGCCCGGCTCACGACCGCATTGGCACAGGATATCAATGCGCTAGAACTCTTGATCGGTGCACCCGTCGATCGCGCGCTTTTGCCTGTAAGCATCGATGAAGCCGCCGCCACCATCGATAACGTCCCCGCCGGATTGCGATCCGATATCCTGCTTCGTCGCCCCGATATATTGGCGGCCGAATACCGCTTACGCGCGGCGAACGCCGAAATAGGCGCGGCACGCGCAGCGCTTTTCCCATCGATCAGCCTTACCGGACTCATAGGCTTTGCAAGCGACGCATTAGGCAGTTTGTTTACAGGCGATGCCTTCAACACATCAGCAAGATTGGGTGCAAGCGCGTCTATATTTCGGGGCGGTGCTTTACGGCAGGGCGTGCGGCTAAGCGAGGCCGAACGCGACGCGGCGCTGGCCGCTTATGAAGGCAGTATCCAATCGGCCTTTCGTGATGTTGCCGACGCGCTTGCCCGTGCAGGCACCTATTCGGAAGAAGAACGCAGCGTCCGTGCCCTGGTGGCTGCGGCTGACGATACGCTCCGCCTCACCGATGCGCGTTATCGTGGCGGGGTCGACAGCTTTCTGGCGCGTCTGGATGCCGAACGCTCGTTATATCAGGCGCAACGAACCTTGGTCGAGACCGTTCGGGGCCGGGCCGCCAACCGTATCGCGGTCTACCGCGCGCTCGGAGGAGAAAGCTGGAATGATTAAGGGTGAATTCGACTAGGGATGCGCCTTGTGCGCAAAAAGGTTGCCGTTGAAGAAACCTTAATATCTGAAGTTTAGTAGGGCATGCGAAACGAAGCTTCGTAACGCAGGGCAAGTCTTGAAAAGTGCGATCGCATTCCTCGCTAGTACTGCAGCCATGGCATCAGTTCCCACTGCTGTTTCCGGTACGCTTCAGGCTGCGATTTTTCAGCCCGTCAATCTGTTGTTTATCATCGCAGGAATTGCCTTTTTCACACTCATCGTCGGTTATCGCCGGAAACTGATCAATGTGTACAAAGACCTTGCCCGGCTGTCACATTGGGTGAAGCGATGGGAACAGTCCGGCACACCCGACAGTCTGCCTGACGTCAGTAGCCAGCAGGCAAACGCACTGAAAAGCAATTTTCAGCGTATGGCCGATAAAATGACTTCAACGCTTGAAGTCATGCAAGACCTTGCGCAGAAAGACCCTCTTACCGGTTTGCCCAATCGTGCCTATTTTGAAACTCTTGTCGAGACACGATTGAAAGATGCCTCTGAAAGACGGAACCAGAGCTGTCTAATCTTTCTGGATATCGACGGGTTCAAGAACGTCAACGATACGCTGGGGCATCACATTGGCGATCAACTGATCAAGATTGCCGCGGACAGGCTTCGCCTGACGACCAGGATTGATGACGATCCGTTGACTATAGCCTGTGATGAAGCAGCACGGACGGGGGATAATGCTGCCGTTGCTCGACTGGGTGGGGACGAATTTACCGTTTTCCTGCCACAGGTGCAGTCTGAAGCGGTGGCGATGAAAATAGCCTCTCGCATATTAAGGGTAATGGCTGAGCCTTTCGAACTGGGTGCCCAGGCAACAGCGGTAAGCGCCAGTATCGGTATAGCCATGGCTCCTCGCGACGGGGCATCCTATCTTGAACTCTTACGCGCTGCCGATACTGCGATGTATCACGCCAAACGTGCGGGCCGAAACCGGGTGGAATTATACAGTTCGAGCCTGGACGAAGAATTGCGGCGGCTCGCCGATGCCGAGCAGGATCTGCGTGAAGCGCTGGCGAACGATCAGTTCGAACTGGTCTTTCAACCGCAATATGACTGTCGTACGCTTAAGATCGCTTCGGCAGAAGCGCTCATCCGCTGGCAGCATCCGTCTCGCGGACTGGTAATGCCTGCAGATTTCATTCCATTGGCCGAGAGATTGAATCTCATCAATCAGATCGGCGAATGGGTGATTTCTGAAGCGATAGCAAAAATAGCGTTGTTTCAAGCCGAAGGCGCGCCTTTGCGCATTTCGGTGAACGTATCACCCAACCAGTTACAGCAGATCGACTTCGTCTCATTCGTAAAAGCGGAACTCAATCGCCACAGCGCGCCACCGAAGTTGCTCGAACTTGAAATAACCGAGTCGGTGGCGATGCAGAATGTCGAATTGGTGGCGGATCGCTTGTCGCGGATCAGCGATATCGGCGTTTCAGTTGCAATCGACGATTTCGGTGTAGGTTATTCCAACCTTGCGAGTTTGATCCGTTTGCCCTTCAGTCGACTGAAGCTGGATCGCAGTCTGTTGCACAATCTGGTTCAAAGAGCGGAAGCGCGCACTCTGGTACAAACGATCATTAGTATGGCGAACAGCCTTGGTTTTCACTCGGTTGCCGAAGGCGTCGAAACCCAAGGTCAGCTCGATCTGCTGGGCGTAATGGGCTGCGATGTCGTTCAGGGCTTTTTGTTGTCCCATCCGGTCGATGAAATCACGTTGCGCAAAATGCTGCACGGCGATCGAACCCATGAAACGATTAACTACGAATTTACTAGATCTGCCTTAAAAAATCAGGCGGTTTGAAAGACTTTCTATGAACAAAACTAAATTTGCCTGCGCGTTTGCTCTGGTGTTATCCATTATCAACGCGCCGGTCGCTTTTGCCGAGGATGAGCCGTTGGCCCCTGGGCTTGAAAAGTCGGAACTGCTCGATTTGCCGCTTGAGGATCTGTTGTCGCTGGAATCGACATCGGTTGCAAAGAAGCGACAGAAAATCAATGAATCGTCTGCGGCGGTTTATGTCATAAGTCAGGACGATATTCGCCGATCGTCGGCAACATCCATTCCCGATCTGCTGCGTACGGTACCGGGTCTTGAGGTGGGCGAACAGCAGAATGGCCGTACCGTCGTCGCCGTTCGCGGTTTCAAAAGTATCTTCACCAATTCCTTGCTTGTAATGGTCGACGGCCGATCGCTTTATGTAACGACTCTGTCCGGGGTGTTCTGGGATCAACTGTTGATTCCTATGAACGATATTGAACGTATCGAGATCGTACGCGGTCCCGGCGCGACCCTGTGGGGGGCGAATGCCGTTAACGGGGTTATCAATATCATTACCAAGCACAGCGGTGATGCCTTGGGCGTGCATTCGGATGTCCGCGTCAGCGCTAAGGAGCAGGAGGCCAGCCTTGCTTTTGGGGACCGGATCAACGATGCGCTCAGCTATCGCGTGTCAGCCAATATCCGCTACGATAACGGTCCGACCGACGCACTGGGAAAAAACCTATCCAAACGCTGGCAAGGGCAAGGGCTGATGGGCAGGCTCGATTGGGAGCCGACGGACAGGGACGCCTATACCCTTCAATCCGAATATTCGGAAGGCAAGTTCGACTTTCCGTTCGGCTTTGTCCGTCAGGATGTTTTTAATCCCGGCTACGAAGTGGTGCAGACGGAAAACAATTTTAAAAGCTTTAACGTTTTAGGTCGATGGGTTCATAGGTCGAACGACAATTTCGATTGGTCGTTGCAGGCCTATTATGACATCATAAAAAGAACAGAAATCGGCACAGTGCCGCTTGTACGCAAACAGGCCGATCTTGATTTCGGCATGCGCTGGCGAATTAACAGCACGCATGAAATCAATGCGGGCATTGCCGGGCGTTTGGTCGACGACAAGGCAGAGAGTACGCGTAGCATATCGCTTGGTCCCATGAAGAATAAGGATCGCTGGATAAGCGGCTATATCCAAGACGACATCAGTCTTTTTGCGGATCGGCTTCGCCTCACGCTGGGTACAAAGATAGAAGAAAGCAATTTTATAGGTTTTGAATTTCAGCCAAGCGCGAAGCTTTTCTACCGTCCATCCGATAGCGTTGCCTTATGGGCGGGTGTTTCAAGGGCAATCCGAACGCCTTCGCGTTTTGAACGCGATGCGGATATCAATTTGCTTGTCGACCTGCCTGGCAGCCCGCTCAATCCATTGCCCCTGCCTATATATACGCGTATCTCCGGTCAACCGGATGCCAAACCCGAACGGCTTACCGCCTATGAAGCGGGTTTGCGCGCGCAATTAGACGCCAGTTGGTCGATCAATATAGCGGGCTATTTTAACACTTATGAAGATCTTTCAACAATCGATCCAGTCGCGGTAACTCCGATTTTCGTTACCCCCATTCCTTTCCCCGTCGGGCTTCAGGCCGATGCCGAGTTTATGAACAATGGCAGAGCGGAAACCTGGGGAGGGGAGGTGCTGATCAAGGGCAACGTTACCCCGTGGTGGAAAACCGAGCTTGCCTATAGTCACTTCAATTATCGGCTCAATCGCGATCCCATGACAGGTGTATCGCCTAATCTTCTGTTTCCCCTTTCGGGTTCACCGCGCAACTCGGCATCGATTACCAACGATATGGATTTTGGCGAACAGATCTCGCTGCGTTCGCAACTGCGTTATGTAGGCGAACTTTATGGCGGGCTGGTGCCCGATTATTTCAGCCTGGATGGTCGATTGAGCTATCAGATTGCGAATAATGTGGAACTGTCGATTATCGGCGAAAATCTTTTGAAGAAGCGCCGTCTGGAATTCGTTCAGCCTACCTATCAAACCCCCTTTGCCTATGTTCCGCGTTCGGTTGCGTTACAGGCCAGAGTGCGGTTTTAAGGGAGATGGCAGTGCATAGACCTTCTATTCGCGCCAGTCTTGCGATTTTGGCGATAGTCGCATTCACAACGATGCCCGCTGCGTCCGCACAATCATCCAGTCAAGGCCTGAAGGCGGCTATCATCTATAATATTCTGCGCTTTGTCGTTTTCCCGGCAGGAAATCGCGATCGTATGCTCAACATATGCGAAAAGCGCGGAACCGATAGTCTTTCGTCGCTTTGGGGACGAAGTGTCGGTTCACGCACGATCAATGTCAAAGCCGTTGATATCGAACGTGGCGGGGCCGATTGCGATGTATTCTACCTGGGAAACACAAATACTGCTGAAATTACAAAGATACAGCAGCGCGGCCTTTTGACCATAGGTGATGGATCGGGTTTTCTTAAATCGGGTGGTACGGTCGGATTGATTACGACCGGCAAGCAAATCCGGTTTGAAGTCAACGTCCGCTCGGCGCGTCAATCGGGAATTGCGATAAGTTCTCAATTGCTCCGGCTTGCATCGAGGGTTGAACAATGATGGGGGGCAGCTGGAAATACGCTCAGGCTATGCCTTTCCGGATAAAGCTGAACGTTCTGACGGCGGTAACCGTCGCGATCGCATTGCTTTTATCGTGCGTCGGCTTGATCGTTTTGCAATATCAGAATGACGAACTCGCCACCAACCGCAGACATCAGCAGATTGCCCAAGTCATATCTGCCAATGTCGGTGCAGCCTTGCTTTTTTCGGATCGCAATGCTGCGCAGGAAAATCTCGCATCAATCGCTCATGTGTCAGATATTCATTGGGTGCGTATAATCGACGGGCAGGGACAGAAATTTGCAACTTATGCCAATCCTAAAATAGCAAATCGTCCAAAAATGGGAGCAGACGCCGATCAAATCCTGATCACTTCAATCCTTGTCAACGGCGAACGGATTGGGGAATTGCAGATGGCAGTGCATCCGCGTACGGTTGGCGGCATCATCGCCGACACGGCCTTGACTGCGTTTCTACTTTTTCTCGCTTGTCTTACCATTTCACTGACGATTTCGAGATGGTTGGGAAAGATGGCATTCAAGCCGATCGACAGGCTGATCGAAGTGATGAAACGTGTCAGCCAATCCGGGGACTTCTCCGTGCGTGTAAGCGATGATCCGGATCCGGATTTCAACATCATCGTCGAAAGTTTCAACGGCATGCTCAGTGAGGTTGAAAACCGCAACGATCAGCTTTCGCATTCGGCCTTCGAATTGTTGAAAGCGCGCGACCAGGCACAAGAGGCCAATCTTGCAAAGTCGCAGTTTTTGGCGAATATGAGCCATGAATTGCGCACTCCGCTCAATGCCATCATCGGCTATACCGAGGTTTTGAAAGAGGAATTGCAGGAAGCGCGGATGGAGCGCTCGGTCGATGATGTGGAATGGATTTTCAGTTCAGCCAAACAGCTGCTTGGCCTGATTAACGGTATTCTCGATCTATCCAAGATTGAGGCCGGCAAAATGGATATGGAAATTCATGAGTTCGATGTGTCGACATTGCTGAACGAAGTGGCTGCCATGCTCGAACCCATTGCTGCGAAAAAGAATAACAGCCTCCATTTGCAAATCGACTCATCGATAAAGACGGTTCATTCCGATTCTGCGAAGCTGCGTCAGTGCCTGCTCAATCTGGGAAGCAATGCCTGCAAATTCACCGATGACGGGCATATCGTAATGACCGTGCGCGCCGAAGCCGACCGGCTATGCTTCACAGTATCGGACACAGGCATTGGAATGACGGACGAACAAACCAAAAGGCTGTTTCAACCTTTCGAACAAGCCGATGCATCGACGACCCGCCGGTTCGGGGGCACTGGCCTTGGACTGACGATCACCCAGCGTTTTGCTCAAATGCTGGGCGGATATATAACCATAGACAGTACCGTGGGTGTCGGTTCAACCTTCACGCTGGTTATTGCAACAAATTTGCAAGATGCGGACATGCCGGAAATTGTCCAGCCCAAGATAGAAACCGGAGAGGGCAAAGCTATTGAAAGGCAGCTTGGTAAACCGCTCGCCTTGATCGTCGATGATGAACCCAGTTCTCTTAAGCTCTTGTCGCGCATTGTGCAGCAGGCCGGTTACGATGTATCGCTTGCCCTGGACGGGGAAGAAGGATTGAAGGCAGCTCGCACGGCGCATCCAGACCTCATTCTTCTCGATATTGGCATGCCCAAGGTCGATGGATGGGAAGTTCTCCAGCAATTGGAAAATGACGAAGGTGGATTGCGCGACATTCCGACGGTGGTGGTCACTGTTGACGACAATCGCCGCCGTGCGCTGGCTGCAGGTGCAAGCGACCATCTGGTCAAACCGGTCAATCGCGATGAACTTCTGGATATTCTCAAACTTTATTCGCATCGGAAGATGGGAAGGGTCCTGATTGCCGATGACGATCCGGCTACCGCGGCGCTTTATGCGCGGGGTATTGCCCAGATCGGCTACGAAACGCAAACCGTAGCCAATGGCAAGGATGCCTTTGCTGCCCTGACCCAACAGAATTTCGATTTTGTAGTGACCGATCTTAAAATGCCCGAAGGCGACGGATTTGAATTGATATCGCAAATCGGTCAGCTCGCTCTCGATCAGCGGCCACAGATTTTCGTCGTCACAGGTCTGAGTTTGGATGAACCTGAAAAAGCCAAGCTGGATGGTAAAGTCGTCAAATTGATTCCAAAAAATGGTTTGTCTCCAAGAAAGCTGGCGCGTGATATCAATATTGCCTCGGCTTCCAATGGTATCCGCGGCGGGTTGGGGGCGGCCGCATGAATCTTCACAGCCAATCCACAATCCAAGGCAACGCCATGACCCCATCGGTATTGATCGTCGACGATCTTGAGGCAAATCGTACTTTGCTCGAACGCCGCTTGGAAAAATTCGGTTATAGAGTGAGCTGCGCCGATAGTGGAGCAATGGCGCTATCGATGCTTGAAAGGGAAGTCCCTGATATCGTTCTGCTCGATTATATGATGCCGCAGATGAACGGGCTCGAAGTCCTTGCTAAGTTGCGGGCAAGCGCTGTAATGCGTGACCTTCCGGTGATCATGGTGACCGCGCGGGCGGAGGCGGAGGCGGTTGTGGAAGCTCTCGACTCGGGCGCCGACGATTATGTTACGAAGCCAATCGACTTCGATGTGCTGCGCGCACGCATGGAGACGCATATTGGAAAGCGCAAGACAGCGAGTAACTTGGCCCGTGCGAATGCCGTTTTAGACCAACGCGTCACGCTACGGAGCATGGCGCTTGCCGATATGGAAAGCGAACTGCAGGGTGAAATCAGAAAGCGGCAGAAACTTGAAGAGGAACTGGCCGACAAGTCTCCCGCACAAGCTGGCAGTGGCGACGATGGCGATAAGTTGAATTTGATTTTGCAAGCCGTCGAAAAAAAGCTGGATGATCTATTCATAGGCGTCACCAGCGGTAAAAGTTGCAATCCTGCTCAAATCCTGCAGATCAAGAGCGACATTGCAAAAGCTAGGCAGCTGCTTGGCTAAAGCATCATGTCCGAGAGGTAAGTCCCTTCATTTTCGTTCGCCTCGAACAAGAATAAGAGACTGTGATACCGTGGCTATCTTGCGGTTTCTCGTCTTCGCTCGATACAAAAGCATAAGTGATGCAGATTAAATATATGATGGTAGATCATGCTTCTTGCATTGCCAGCCATATTGCCGCGGTCCATGAAAAATCGTCCCCGCCGCTGCCGGTACCATCGACGGGGCTGAATGCTTCGTAAAACCCGGTCGAAGCGATCAGCGTCAAGGTGTCCTCGCGCACGCGCTGTGCCCAACGGTCATGCCCCCTTTCGTTCAAGCCCGTCGCAATCATGAAATTGACCACCGCCCAAACAGGACCGCGCCAGTAACGGATCATTTGGAAGCCAGGATCTTCAGGATCGAGACTGGGCATCAGATAGCGCATATGGGCAGCAATGCGTTCGATATGGGCAAGTGTGGCCTTGTCTTTTTCGGTATCAGCGATACCGGCGTAAAAGCTGAGGAACGAAGCGCTGGTGACGAAGCCTGAAAATTTGCCGGTCAACAGATCACGCGATGCCCATATCTGTTTTTCGGTATCCCAAAGCCAGTCGATGCCAGCTTCTGATGCGGCAATCGCGGTACGCAGCTCTTCAGCCTCTGCATCATATCCCAGCAATTCGGCAATCGCCAGCAGATCGCGGTTCGCACGCAGCAGGATCATCGACATACCGATATCGGCGACGCGGAACGGGCTTTCCCTGGCGATCCGGGTATGATCCCAGCCTAAAGCACGGCCGAACTGCACCAATGCCAGATAGCGATCATATTCAATCTTGGTGGGGCGCATCTTGGCATCGAGATGGCTGGTGTCGCGGCGCACATAATCGCCGACGTTTGAAATATCGATTGGCTCACCCGGTGCATCCCATTCGGGCGAATTGTCGCGACCCGTTTCCCATGGATGCACCGTGACCACGATCCCACGGCCTTCATAATCGCGGTTGCGGCGGAACCAGCGGTGATAGGCAAGGAGTTTGGGAAAGAGCGTTGCCAGCCGTATCCGGTTGGCCTCGCTTGGGTCGCGTTCCCACACCATCCGCGCAGCGGTTGCAGCGACTGGAGGCTGCGTTATACCCGATGTGCGCGGTTCCGTTCCCGATCGCCATACCTCCGGCCCCGGAAAATAGCCGTCATCGTCTTTCCAGAATATGATATGCGGGATGAAACCATCGTCCCACTGCGCTGAAAACAGCCGCTCGAGTTCGGTCCAGGCCCGTTCGGTATCATAAGTGGCAAAGCCGATCGCGACAAAGGCTGAGTCCCAGTTCCACTGGAATGGATAGACCCGACCGTTGGGGACGGTATAACCGCCCCGGTCGTTTGCCGCCAATATGGCGCGGGCGGCAGCGTTGATAGCGTCAGTCACACCCGCGCCTCCTCTTTCATTAGAACTGAAACGACAAGCGGCCCATAATCCGGCGTGGCAGCACCGGGCGGCCGACGAAATAGGCGCCGCCTATGGTCTGGTTGTTGTCTTGCCGCGGTGACCCTTCGGTAACGGCATCGGTATCGAACAGGTTGAACACATTCACACCCAGGCGCACCGAATTATTACCGAAATTCACCTTATAGCCGGCATCGAGGTTGACGACATTCCAGCCGTTCAGCCGGATCGTATTGTTCGATGCCGTGAAATTGTCGGCGGTATAATTGGTGAAGAAGGAGACATCGAGTGCGCCATCGTCATAATATAATCCCGCGTTATAGAGGAACTGGGGCTGGCGCTCTATATCGTTGCCTATGATCGCCGGATTGGGCGTCGGTATGTTGTTAACCAGTGTTTGGAACTGCGTATACTTTGCTTTCTGCACCGTCAAATTGCCGTTAAAGCGCAAATCACCGATCAGTTTCAGATCGAGCACGGCTTCGGCACCATAGGATTCGGTAGCCACCAAATTCACGGCTTCGCGGAATCCGCCTGCGCCATCATTGACGAACTGCACCTGACGACGGTTTTTCAAATTCGTATAGAAAGCGGCAACTTCAAGACTGAAGCTTGGCTGGCTGATCTTGATACCCGCCTGCGCTTGTTTGATGATTTCCCCGCTGTAGCTTGCGGTGCCGGGTGCCAGGCTGGCATTGGCCGCCGTTCCTGCAGGCAGGGGACGGAAACCGACCGAGCGGATTTCAGGGAAGAAATAACCGCGACTGGCATTGGCATAAAGGCTGACGCGGTCGGTAAGTTTGTAAAGCGCGCCGATTGCGCCGGCCCATTCGGTGGTTTTCACCTTTCCAGACAGAAAACCGTCATTGCCCCAGATCACATCGCGCAACGCCGTCGAAATACCCGCCGTGGTCGCATCGGTTACCGTGGTCGATGTGCGTTCGCGCAGGACATCGCCTTTGAACTTTTCGACACGGAAACCGATATCGAGATTGAACTTGTCGCCAAACTCCATCTGATCGGCGATGTAGGCGGCATAACGCTTCGCAGTGTGCCGATTGTTGACATAGCCTGCCCCTGCGTTCAGCAGTCCGCCTTGCGAGATGATAGTCGTAACACCCGTGCCGGGATTGGTGACACTGAGGTTCACGAGCTGTGGACGGTTGTTGAATTCAGCCAAATAGGTAGTCGTTACGTTGATGTCCTTTGCCCAAGCGTCGCCGTAGAAACCGCCCAGCGTGAAGCTATGCTGGCTGTTGCCGATTTCGAATTCCTTGGTCAGGTTAAGTTCCGCCGTAAAGTCGTGCATCGGCCGGTTGCGGTCGGTGAAGCGGTTGGCGAACAGGATCGAATTGGCCGGAACCGCACCGCCACCAACAAAAGTGAAGTTGGCGTTGGCAAGGGCGATGCCATTGAGTTCGGCAATCCCGCCGCGGCGTGCGGTGTTCGTTACGAATGCACCCAAGGTTTCGGGCACGTTGACGATGCCATCGCCATCCGACCAAAGCCCGAATTTATGCTTATAGTCGCTATACTTCACGCGGCCGTTAATGCCCCAGCCGCTGTCGCCGAAATCCTTGTCGAAGGCAATTGCGATCTGGCCGCCCTTTGCGGTCACGCCATCAGTAATGGTATTGGTGTAACGACCATCGGGCGTGTTAAAACCAAGCCCTTCGACCCGGTTGTTCAAAACCTGCAACACTTCGCGGCCATCATTGCCTGCAATGCGGTTGCGCGTTGTACCGTCGAGCGGAAGCGGCAAGTAGAAAACGGCCTGATCGTCGATATATTGACCGAAAACGGTGATTGAGCCGCTGTCGTCGGGAAATTCGAACTTCAGATTGCCGCGCACCTGAAAACCTTCGGTGTCAAGGCCGGTCTTGATCGGACCGTTGTCGGTGCGATACCAACCCGAGAGCGCAAAGAAGACGTTCTCGGAAAGCGGCCCGCTGATCGCGACATCGCCGCGGTAACGACCCTTTTC
>JBOFLS010000054.1:0-7174 GCA_051657985.1 Sphingorhabdus sp.
ACCATGCATCGGTTTTCATAGCAGCGGATGCCGCCAACCGCAGCTATGGCTTTTTCATGAAACCGAAGACGGCATTCGCCTATCGCCAGACCGTAGGGGATTTCGGCGTTGTTTTCGGCGGGGAACGAGGCAATGTACGCCTTTGGGACGATCGTTTCGCAGATCCCACGCGCGCAGGCTACCGCAATTATGGATACAGCCTCGCACAAGTCGGTATCGATCGCCGCTTCGGACCAGCAAAATTGACGGTCAGCGGAAGTTATCTTCGCGAAACGACGACGATTTTGGGTGCGACTGGTAATATATGGACGGGGGAGACCGGGGCCAAAAGCTGGTTCGTCGATACCCGGGGACAAGTATTTTTAGGGCATAGCTGGCGGCTTGGCGGGCAATATCGGCATGGTTGGACGCGGATCGGTGCCGCAGGCATGCGACCCGGTGCGGATTGGATCAGGACCGACGCCTGGTCCGCGGATCTGACGCGGTTGGGCCTATTCTCACCGAACGACCAGTTGGCCCTGCGTTTCTCGCAACCCCTGCGTGTGGCCGATGGCGGTGTGCGGATCGACCTTCCGACCAGCTACGATTATACGACCTTGCGTGCCGGGTTTGAAACGCAATATGTTTCCCTGACACCTGATGGACGCGAACAGAATGTCGAACTGGCCTACGCCACACCGATGTTGAACGGTAATCTGGGCGCCAATCTTTACTGGCGGCGGGAACCCGGAAATCTGTCTTATGCGCCGAACGATATCGGCATAGCCTTACGCTTCAACCGCGCTTTCTGACCTAGACCCTATTTCAGTTAAATAGGGCCTAAACTGTAAAGCTTTCCCCACATCCGCAACTGCCGGTGGCGTTGGGATTGTTGAAGACGAAACCGGCATTGAAATCGTCTTCCTGCCAGTCCATGATCGAACCGACGAGATAGAGCACCGATCCGCCATCGATGAAGAAGGTGCCGCCCGGCGTTTCGATGCGTTCGTCGAAAGCGTTGGCTTCGGTCACATAGTCCACCGAATAGGCGAGGCCCGAGCAGCCGCGGCGCGGGGTCGAGAGCTTGACGCCGATGGCTTCGGCAGGCGCATTCTTCATCAGTTCGGCAATGCGCGCCTCGGCTGCAGGCGTCAGGGTGACGGCGGCAGGCAGCGGGCGGCGGGTTTTTGTTTCAGTCGTCATTCGCGTTACTCCAAACCGTAGCCCTGAGCCTGTCGAAGGGCGCTTGGCGGCTGGGCGTGCTTCGACAGGCTCAACATTACGGTTCTATTTACTATCATCATGCTTTAAAGCATCCCCAGTTCAAGCCGTGCCTCATCGGTCATCTTGTCCGGTCCCCAGGGTGGGTCCCAGACCAGGTTGACCTCGGCATCGCCCACACCCGGCACGCTACCGACGCGCAACTCAACTTCGCCGGGCATGCTTTCGGCAACGGGGCAATGCGGGGTGGTAAGCGTCATCGTCACCAGCGCATGGCCCTCATTGACCTCGACATTGTAGATAAGGCCAAGGTCGTAGATATTGACCGGGATTTCGGGATCGTAAATTTCCTTCAACGCCTCGATAATGGCCTCCTGCAAGGCTTCATCGCCTTCCGCGATGACAGGCACAGGTTTTTGCGCCAGGAAACCCTCCAGATAATCCTTCTTACGCTCCAGTTTCTCGCCCACGCTCTCGATATCCTCGACCCGCGCTTTGGGGGGCGGGGCCACGCTATCGACTTCCTCGATCCGGATATGATCGTTCATCCGAATATCCTCTTCACTCTTTCCAAGCCTCGCAGCAAAGCCGCAACATCGCTTTCATCATTATAAATCCCAAAGCTTGCCCGTGCCGTGGCTGGGACGCCCAGATGCTCCATCAACGGTTGCGCGCAATGGTGCCCGGCACGAATAGCAACGCCTTCTTCATCCAAGATAGTGCCGATGTCGTGCGGATGCACCCCTTCCATCGCGAAAGAGACAATGCCCGCCGCATCTTCGGGGCCGTAGAGCGTGATCGAGTTGATCGCACGGAGAGCGTCGCGAGTCTGACGGACCAGCTCCACCTCTCGCGCGTGAATGGCATCCAGCCCAATGCTCTCAACATAATCAATCGCTGCATGCAGGCCAATGACCTCGACGATCATGGGCGTCCCTGCCTCAAAGCGTTGGGGAACGGGTGCGTAGGTTGTGCCTGCAAAGGACACCTTGTCAATCATCGCGCCGCCACCCTGATAGGGCGGCATGGCGTCCAACAGGCTCTTGCGCCCCCACAATGCGCCGACGCCCGTCGGCCCGTAAAGCTTGTGCGCGGAAAAGACATAAAAGTCACAATCAAGCTCCGCAACATTCACAGGCATATGCGGCACGGCCTGACAACCATCCAACAGCAGACATGCACCAACCTTGCGCGCCAGAGCAGCAGCACGCGGCACGTCCAGCACTGAACCCAACACGTTTGAGACATGGGCAAAGGCGATCATGTCATAATCGGTGGTCAGCATCGCCTCTGCTGCATCCAGATCAATCTGGCCGTCGGCGGTGATCGGGCAGACATCGACCTGCCAGCCCGCCAGCTGCCACGGCACGATATTGCTGTGATGCTCCAGCTGGCTCAGCAGCACGCGGCGGCCCCGACCAGAATCATTGGGGCCAGGGACTTCCGGCCAGCATTGCGCAACCAGATTAATCCCCTCTGTTGCGCCTTTGGTAAAGACAATCTCGTCTTCCTTACCACCGATAAACCCCGCAACGCGCCGCCGCGCTGCCTCAAAGGCCAGCGTCATATTGGCTGAGCGTGCATAGACGCCGCGATGCACCGTGGCGTAATCTGCCCCACCCGCGCGCATCATCGCATCAAGCACAACCTGCGGCTTTTGCGCGGTCGCGGCTGTGTCCAGATAATGCCAACCGCCGACAAGGCCGGGAAAGTTGGAACGACAATCATCCAAACAGGCAGATTTGAAAGCTAGCGCAGTTTGCATTGTTTGGTTGTCCAATTTTCGCGGTTCTTCCCGTAAATGCACTTCCAGCGCGAACCGACAGTTTTAACGATGAAAAGGTCGCCGCTGATTTTGACACCGACACGCGATTGCTCAGCCGACCTGATATTGCTTGGCAGAATTTCATGTGTGCCGGTGATGATCCAATCATATTTGCCGCCTGGGTCTTTTTCGGTTTCGATCTTGAGATCGAATGTCGGGAAAGAAGGCATATAAAAATCCGAGATTTCCTCCAATTTTTTGAACTCTATCCTCGTCACCGGCTGATTGGAAAAACCGGGCAACTTTGGGCCATAAACCGGCTTGCTGCCCGCAAGCGCCGTAGATTGCAGAGAACAGAATAGCAGGCTAACCAAAATGAAACGGTACGCTTTCATACCATCTCTCCCAATTTGCCCAGCGCCGCATCCAGCAACGCCTCTTCGCTATCAAACACGGTGCCAACAAAGGCCTGCAGCATCAGCTTCTTTGCCTCAGCTGGCGGAAGCCCCCGCGCCATTAGATAGAATAGTCCCATAGGGTCCAGCTCACCCACCGCACAGCCATGCGCGCATTTGACATCGTCGGCATAGATTTCGAGTTGCGGGACCGCGTTTGCGGTGGACAGCCGGTCGAGCAGCATCGCCTTTGCATCCTGCTCGCTGTCGGTGCCATCGGCGCCGCGTGCGACCTCAACCTTGCCGAGATAGGTTCCGGTTGCCCCGCCCGATAGGATCGTGCGCACGACCTGATGGCTGGTGGCATCGGGTTCGATATGGCGAACGGTCGAGACGATCTCGACCGTCTGCTTGCCCGTAGCGAGTTGCACCGCGCCGAGATAGAAGTCAGAACCCTGATGGCAGGTCACATCCAGCGAAATCCGCCCCAGGCGCCCGCCCGCATTGAGCACGCGCAGCGCGCATTTGGCACCGGGCTCGAGAATAATCTCCAGATTGCGGACAACGACATCCTCGGCATCCGCAACATTGATGATCTCACGTTCCAGCGTTTCGCCGGCTACTACGATAATGCGTTCAGAAGCTACCGGCCAAACGCGCGAAAGCGCATCAATATCGCTATAGCGCCAGGCCTCATCTTTTAGCGTTGGAAGCACGAACATATCAGCAGGCCCCCTTCGCGGCTTCGCGGCATCGCGTGAAACCAATTAGTGATTCACGCGAAGCCGCGAAGACGCGAAGAAATAAAAGGCCTGCGGCGCTCATGCCGCCAGTTCCTTATAGCCTTCACGCTCCAGCTCATGCGCCAGTTCCGGACCGCCGGTGCGCGTGATGCGGCCATCGGCCAGCACATGGACGAAATCGGGCTGCACATAATCGAGCAGGCGCTGATAATGGGTGATCAGCAGCACCGCCTTGTCAGGCCGCCGCATGATGCGGTTGATGCCGTCGCCCACCACGCGCAGCGCATCGATATCAAGGCCGCTGTCGGTTTCATCAAGGATCGCGAGCGCGGGATCGATGATGCCCATCTGCACCATCTCATTGCGCTTCTTCTCACCGCCCGAAAAGCCGACATTCACCGGGCGTTTGAGCATCTCCATATCCATGCCCATCGCATCGGCCTGCGCGCGCGCGAGTTTCAGGAATTCGCCGCCGGAGAGCGGAGCCTCACCGCGATGCTTGCGCTGCGCGTTCAATGCTTCGCGCAGGAACTGGACGTTGGAGACGCCGGGGATTTCGACCGGATATTGGAAGCCAAGGAACAGGCCCGCCGCGGCGCGTTCATGGGGGTCGAGGGAAAGGAGGTCTAAGCCTCTCCCCTTCAGGGGAGTGGTTGGGGTGGGGCTTGTCGGCGAAGGCTGAGCTGGGCTGACAGCCCCCACCCCCGACCCCTCCCCTGAAGGGGAGGGGGGAAGGAAGGTCACACTACCATCCGTCACCTCATAGCCCGGCCGCCCGCTGAGCACATAACCTAACGTCGATTTCCCCGCCCCATTGGGCCCCATAATCGCATGGATCTCACCAGGGTTGAGGGTGAGGGAAAGGCCCTTGAGGATAGGCTTGTCGCCAATAGTGGCGTGAAGGTTTGTAATGTTTAGCATTATTTGTGTACTCGTTCCAATGTTGAGTCTAGCTTGCTATTTGCAATAACGATGCTTTCACCATCTTCTTGAGGCATGATATATTGTATATTATAACGGCCCCAATCCTCAGGGTCTGGGTGCTCTGAAGATGGGGTAACTTCTATTGCTTCGATGTCGCAATCTGAGTTTCGATGCAATGTGACCGCTGCAAAATCACTAATAATGCCGCACCATATAATTGAGCGTTTAGAAATTTCTAGTAATTCCAAATTGCCATTTGAATCCAGTTCGTTCCCAATCCAGTTTCCTTGTATAGACAAAGGAAACTCAAAATCAGGGTTTTCACTTAGTATGATCTCTTCGGCTTCGCTCACCCCACGCTCCCCTCAAGCGAAATCCCCAACAACTTCTGCGCCTCCTTAAGCCCCTCCCCTTCAGGGGAGGGGTTGGGGTGGGGGTTGTGGCGCGATGAACGGCCAGCCGCAGCATGACGTATCGCCTCAACAACACCCTCTGCATTTTTCATCACATCGGCATTGGTTACCCGCAGCACGAGAAATCCGAACTGTTCCAGCACATCATCGCGCAGCCGGTCTTTGGCTTCGTCGTGGGTGTCACCGTCCACCTCAACAATCAGTGAACGTGCGGGACACATGAAGTCAGCGATGTAAGGACCGATAACTTCCTGCCGACGAAACTTCAGGCCATCTACTTGGCTGTTTGAGAGATTGCGCCACAGCCGCTTTTCAGGCTCGGTAGGATTCCGGCGCATTTCGTGAGCACGTTCTTGCAGCCAGCGGATCTGCTCGACTGACAGTCCCCACCCCAAACCCCTCCCCTGAAGGGGAGGGGCTTCAGGTCGCCAGCCTTTGTCGAGATCGGCGTAACTCATCCAACCGAGCCTTCCAGACTAATCCCCAGCAACTTTTGCGCCTCCACCGCAAATTCCATCGGCAGTTGCTGCAGCACTTCCTTCGCAAACCCATTCACGATCAGGGCGACGGCTTCTTCCTGCCCCAGCCCGCGTTGCATGGCGTAGAACATCTGGTCGTCGCTGATCTTGCTGGTGGTCGCTTCATGCTCGATCTGCGCTGAAGGATTGCGCACTTCGATATAGGGCACAGTATGCGCGCCGCAGTCGGCACCCAGCAGCAAGGAATCGCATTGGGTGAAGTTGCGCACACCCTCTGCATTGGGCGCAACACGGACAAGCCCGCGATAGGTGTTGTTGCTCCGCCCCGCGCTGATGCCCTTGGACACGATGGTGCTGCGACTGCCTTTGCCATTGTGGATCATCTTGGTGCCGGTATCGGCCTGCTGGTAATTGTTGGTCACCGCGACCGAGTAAAACTCGCCCACTGAATTCTCGCCGTTGAGCACGCAGCTGGGATATTTCCACGTCACCGCAGAGCCGGTTTCCACCTGCGTCCAACTGACCTTGCTATTCCGCCCCTGGCACAGCGCGCGCTTGGTGACGAAATTATAGATGCCGCCCTTGCCTTGCGCATCGCCGGGATACCAGTTTTGCACCGTCGAATATTTGATCTCGGCATCGTCCAAAGCGACCAGTTCGACCACGGCAGCATGCAGCTGGTTCTCATCGCGCATGGGTGCTGTACAGCCTTCGAGGTAGGAGACGTAGCTGCCCTTGTCGGCGACGATCAAAGTACGTTCAAACTGACCCGTATTTTCCGCATTGATACGGAAATAGGTGGAAAGCTCCATCGGGCAGCGCACGCCTTCGGGGATGTAGACGAAGGTGCCGTCCGAAAAGACCGCGCAGTTCAATGTCGCGAAATAATTGTCGCGCATCGGCACGACCTTGCCGAGCCATTTCTTCACCAGCTCCGGATATTCGCGGATCGCCTCTGAGATCGAACGGAAGATGACGCCGGCCTTTTCCAACTCCGCGCGGAAGGTAGTCGCCACCGACACGCTGTCAAACACCGCATCCACCGCCACCTTGCGCGCGCCTTCCACACCCGCGAGCACCTTCTGCTCCTCGATCGGAATGCCGAGCTTCTCATAAACGCGCAGGATTTCAGGATCGACCTCATCCAGGCTTTCCAGCTTCGGCTTGGCCTTGGGCGCGGCGTAATAATAGGCGTCCTGATAATCGATCGGCGGCACATTGAGCTTCGCCCAATCGGGCGGCGTCATCGTCTGCC
>JBOFLS010000055.1:0-37154 GCA_051657985.1 Sphingorhabdus sp.
GCATTGATCGCATCGGTAAAGCGCTGTCGCAGCTCTGGATCGTCTTCGATGATCGCTACTCGAATCATGCTATGTCTGACTTCTCCGGAATATCGGCAAAGCTAATGTAAGTGCCGAGGCAGCAAGCGTCTAGCCGCATGAACATGTAGGGATCTTGTCATCCGCTAGCGATGGCCGTGACGGAAAAAACATTCATTGCACGCAAGGCGCGGGCATTTCGAATTATCCGGATCACGATCTCTTGAATTAGCCGCACGATATCAGAACGCAACTGCATGTATATGTAGGTATCATCCTACATGATCCGGTGGCGCGCTGACTATGCCGTCCACACTATCCAGAAAAACAGGAACAAAAGTTGGTCACGCAGCACCCAAGCCTCAGCGATAAGTCGTGGCTGCGTATTTCACTGGTTTTGCAAAAAGAAAGAACTGAACATGAAAAACGTGAATTGCAAAGTGGCTTTGCTGGGATCGAGTGCGACCCTTGCTTTCGTGATGATGCCGACACCGGCGGCGGCACAGATTATCTGCGATACCACGACAGTGGGCGGTGCCACCGCAACCGCGACAGGCGTGAACAGCATGGCGTGCGGCGTCGGTGCCGATGCCAGTGGCGACCAATCGACCTCCATCGGACGCCAATCTGAGGCGTCGGGCGACGACTCGACCGCGCTTGGCAACTTTGCGACGGCGGATGGGACCAACGCTACAGCCGTCGGCAGTGGTTCCAGAGCGGCAACCCCTAACTCCACGGCTGTCGGCTACACTGCGCAAGCGTTCGGCCCCGGTGGAACGGCTGTCGGCGTCGGAAGCGGCGCGCAAGGAGCCAATTCGGTGGCGCTAGGACTTAACGCCATAGCCAGAACAGCGGGGAGCATGGCGCTTGGCGCCAACAGTCTGGCAGGCGGAGCCATTGGCAGCCCAGACATCGCCGCTACGGCAGTTGGCGTCGATGCCCAAGCTACTGGCAGACTGAGCACCGCGATTGGCAATGCCGCTGTGGCCGATGCTGAATTTGCGTCAGCACTCGGACAAGGCGCACAGGCAAATGGCGTGGGAAGCACCGCGACGGGCATTATCGCTACTGCCAGCGGCTATTATGCCACGGCAAACGGCGCATTGAGCGTAGCTGCGGGCAGCGGTGATGTGGCCGTTGGCCTCTATGCCGACACCAGTGTTAGCAGTGGCGCGCAAACCAGCGGTAACATCGCCATTGGGGGCAATGTGCGCAATCCGTCAAATAACGCTTCCATCACGCCAGCGGCCCTGGCCAATGGCGGCAACGCCATTGCCATCGGTACTGGCAGTGTTTCCCGTGGCACCGGCGGTGTGGCGATTGGAACCGGATCGACCGCTCTCCTCACCGCCACCGCCGTCGGGCCAACCACCAACGCGGCAGGCGACAGTTCGGTCGCGATCGGTAATCAGGCCAGCAGCGTCGGCACATTGGCAACGGCGGTAGGCCATCAAACCGTGGCATCGGGCAACACGAGCTTGGCGGTTGGAGCGTTTTCAAACGCAACCTTGGGCGGTTCAGTCGCGCTTGGGATCAATACCGATTCGACAGCCTTTCAGTCCGTATCAGTTGGCGTGTCGAGCGTCGCCAGCGCAGAGGGCGCAACGGCCATCGGCGGCAGACGCAGCGGCGGCAATGTTACGCAAGCAACTGGCGTCGCAAGCTTTGCGGGTGGGGCCGGTGCCAATGCATCTGGTGCCTCGGCAATCGCTCTTGGGCGCGACTCGGCGGCATCGGGCGAATCGAGCTTTGCCGCTGGCCAGCAGGCACAGGCCGCAGGTATAGCCGCAACGGCAACGGGGGCCGGAGCAATCGCATCAGGCGATTTTGCAGCCGCATTCGGGTCGAGCGCAGACTCCTCGGGATACGCGGCCACAACCATGGGCAGCATCGCGCGGTCACAGGGGCTGGGCGACGTCGCCTTGGGGGCTGATGCGCGATCAGGCACTGGATCAAGCGGCGGCAGCAGTAACATCGCGCTTGGTGGGGCGTTATTCGATCCTGTCGGCGGCGGCGTCGTCACCAGAGGTGCGCTGGCAACGGGCGGTCGAACCATTTCAATCGGCACGGCTTCAAGCGTTACCGCAAACCTCGGCGTCGCCCTAGGCTATGGCGCGACTGTCGATTCCAGTGCCACCAATGCCGTCTCTATCGGCGCCAACTCGACCAACCTGCGCCTGAACACCGTCTCCTTCGGTGCAGCGGGCGCAGAACGCATCCTGACCAACGTCGCCGCAGGAACGACGCTGACCGATGCCGTCAATCTTGGCCAGGTTCAGGCGCTGATTTCGGCGGCAGCCATCGGCGGCGTACCTGGCCCGGCTGGTCCCGCGGGCCCAAGCGGGGTGGCAGGCCCGGCTGGACCCATCGGTGCGACAGGCCCCGTTGGCGCAACCGGCCCTCAAGGTCCCGCCGGGCCGCAGGGCCCGGCAGGTTCTGGCGGCGGCAGTTCGATCGTTGTCGCCGGCAATGGTGCTGACAGCCTACAATCCGGAACCGGCAGCTCTGCTACCGGCGTCGGGGCCATCGCGCTTGGCAGTGGACAAACGGCGAACGGCAACGGCGCTGTTGCGATCGGCGATCCCAATAGTGCGATCGGTACAGGCGCAGTGGCAATGGGGGCCGACAATACAGCTAATGGTGACGGTGCGCTGGCAATCGGTGTGCAAAATTCCGCCACTGGTTTCGGGGCAGTTGCCCTTGGCGCTCAAACCACGGCAAACGGGCCCGGTTCGGTTGCAGTTGGCCAGGCCAGCGATGCCGGCTTGCGCAGTGTCGCGATCGGGCTATCCAGCGGTGCCGTCGGCAATGATACGATCGCAATTGGTCCGTCTGCACAAGCCAGCGCAACCAATGACATAGCGATCGGCATCCTTAGCACAGCAACACAGGGCAATGACACTGCCCTTGGCAGCTATGCGCAGGCTGTCGGCGGCGCTTCAACCGCTTTAGGCGCCTTTGCTCAGGCAAATGCAACCAACGCGGTGGCCTTGGGCCAGGGTTCGGTTGCCGATCAAGCCAATACCGTTTCGGTCGGCACTGCTGGCAACCAACGTAGGATCGTCAACGTTGCCGCAGGAACAGGCGCCACCGATGCAGTCAATGTTGGGCAGCTTAATACCGTGAATTCGACGGCGATCGCGGCACAGGCGACGGCGAATACAGCGTTAGCTAATGCCGCTACCGCTCAGGGTACGGCCAATACGGCCCTTGCTCGTACGACCTATCTTGCTGTAAACAGCACGGCGGCGGCTCCCACGGCCACCGGCAGCGATAGCGTGGCAATCGGCCCTGGTGCGGTCGCAAGCCGGGCGGGACAAGTTGCCATTGGTTCGGGCAGCGCGACCTATACGATGTCGGGCATTAACTCGAGCGCAAGTGCGGCGGCGCAGGCCGGTGCTTTGCGGCTCGTCACAAGCGATCTGGCCGGCAATCTTGCAACCTCCAGCATAGATGTGGCGGCGCTTACGGCATTGCCAAGTCAGGTCAGCGCGCTTGGCGGACGGGTATCGGCGCTGGAAGACTCGATGGTGCTGCGCGATCGCCGGACCGAAGGCGGCATCGCCGCCGCCATGGCACTAGGCGGCACGATCATCATTCCGGACAAGACGGTATCAATGTCGTTCAACCTGGCAACCTATCGCGGCGAACAGGGCTTTTCCGCATCCGCCGTCGTCCGCGCCACCGATCAGGTCTATCTGACCGCTGGCTACGCCGGATCGACCAGGCGCGGATCAAGCGGCGGTCGCGTAGGTGTGGCTTTCGGTTTCTGACAAGTGTTTAAGGGGAGGCTGCAATGCCGATAGGTGAGACTTCGGCTTTGCAGCCTCCAATGATTTGGGTTTTGCTATTGTTCTAGCATCGTCACAAGATCAGGTAAGACGGCTGTGACGGAACTGACGGTTGCCTACAAAAAGCTCGTTAGCCGCAAAAAATGGCTTAAACGAGAAAAGACTGCCGAACGCGTGCGGCTCCAACGGGTTATGGGGACATTTCCATGAGGAAGGTTATAGGCTGGATTGCTATTGCGCTGGCGGGCCTGGTTGGGGCCGCTGCGAGCTTTGGAATGCTGTATCTCTTCGCTCCGCATGCACCGGCCTTTTGGCTGCTGATCGTCCTTCCCTTAGTACTGGCAATGGTACTGGCGTTTACAATTTCCCGCTATCTGGCGCGAACGTTTGATTTGGCAGCTAAAGCCGCGATCGTTTTGGCATGTATATTGGCGGTGTTGCCGCTTGCAGGCTTGGTTCTCGCAATGCTCGTCAGTCCTGCACAGCCCCGCCTGGCGTCCGTCGACGATCCGCGTGGTCCCCATCGAACGCTGATGACGCCATCAGGTGCCAAAATCGCCTGGTGGTCGTTTGCCCCTGACAAGGCGGCGCGAAAGACCCCCGTCATATTCCTACACGGCGGTCCAGGATCGTTCGTCCGCAATCGCGATTTCGACATAGGACGCGCTTTTCGGGAAGTCGGCTTTCGGACGGTGTTTTACGATCAGGCAGGCAGCGGAGCATCGGCCGATCTTCTGATCGCCCGGTACACGGTATCCAATGCCGTTGCCGATCTTGAAGCGCTGCGTGTGGCGGTGGGTGCCGAAAAGGTAATCCTTTGGGGCGAAAGCTGGGGCGCGTCTTTGGCGGCGACCTATGTCCGCGCCCATCCCGACCGTGTAGCCGCGACAATCTTAGAGTCCCCAGGTGATTTCCCCGGAGAACCGGTGGCACTGGACTACTCCAAGACCGACACAAAAGGCGGCTTCAAGCCGACCTTGCGCGATGCGACCCTCTACCTGCTGATCGGCAACGCACCCCAACTGTCAGAGGCTTGGCAAAGTCAAGTCATCGCGCGTGAGATCGCCCAGGCGAGAACGGTTCATACGAAGCATATCTTCGGCTATCAATGCAAAGGCGCGAAGTCCTCCCTTCTCCGCCCACTTTCGCCTGGCGGAAGCAACCTATATCCGCAATTACGGTTGCAAATGGATCTTGAACGACTGCCGATCATTTCGAAGCCGCTATCGTCGCAGCCTGCGCTGCTCATACGCGGAGGATGCGATTACATTCCCTCCGCGACCAGTGCCCGATATATGCGCGCTTTCCCGAATGCGCAGCGCGTCGATGTACCCGGACGGGGGCATGGATTTTTCGGGCATGAAGAGGAACTTCGAACGATATTGAGGGGGTATGCTGTTACCAAACTGAACCAGATACCATAAGCGTCGAACAGGGCTGTTTCGCGGTGCCAATAGACCAGCGACACATTTCTCGCCAGTTCGCCAAGCAGCGAAGAGACAAGCCAAAAGAGTGCTTTTTTAAAGGGAGGCGACCAGTGATAAAAGGCATATTCATCATCCCGGCATTGTTATCCGCAACGCCGGTTTTGGCTGAAATCAAGATTATAAGGTCGGAAGCAGACTTGCCGACCAAACGATATGCCTATCCCGAGATGCCGAGCGGCAGCTTTCTCGGCGATCGGTTCGGTGAAGAGGTGATGCCGATCATACGGCATGATGCAGAAAGCTTGCTTGCCAACAGCAAGATTGAGGATCCATCGATAGCTGCACAACTTTTCACGGGATTGGCGGCTATAGCCATTCTTGAAAAGCGGTCCAAAGATGCCCGGGCATTCATACGCGACGCGCGTGCTGCTGCTCCAAAGCCGCAGACGAAATCCATCGGCTATTTCCTGCGCGATGCAGCGGCAATCATCGATTCCGACGGATGTGAAGCGGCGGCGAAAATCGTTCGCGACACATTGAAAGGCACCGATGCGGCTCTGGTCCGTGACGATGTCTTGCAAGGCTATGGGGTCGTCCAATCGGTTAGCCCAGGCTATCATGCCGCATCATTGGCGATCGGGTTCGATGCGGAAGCCAAAGCTCAGAACTCGCTCGATTTGCTTGGGGCCTTGGCGATCGCGCGCGTTCGCATGGAAGCCATCTATTATCCCAAGTGCCGGTCCGAAGTCACCCTCGCGATACGAGAGTGGCTTGATGATCCACGCAACCGCTCCACCGATATTTGGCGCGACCGTGCGGTGCCCCCTGCTGCTCTTGCCGATGCGCATCCGGTGACCGTAGCAATCTGGGAGGCAGGCTTTGACGCGACCGCGTTTGCCGGACAACTCGCCTTCGATCCGGCTGAACCGCTCGACGGCCGCGACAATGACGGCAACGGCATCGTCGACGATGCCTTCGGCCCGACGTTCGACCCCTATCTTCGACCGACGGCGCGGACGAACCAACCGATGACGAACGCGTTGGCGAAACGCTTGCCGCTTCAACTGGCGCTGATGAAAGGCGAACTTGACCTTGGCTATGGCGATGACACGCCAGAAGCACGATTATTCGCACAGCGCTCGCGCGAGGCGACTCCCGCCGAGCAGATCGAGGATGCCCTGACGTATCAAGAAGTGCGCGGCCTGAGCCATGCCACTTGGGTATCGAGCATTATCGCCGATAACGCACCCTTCGTCCGGCTCTACAACCTTCAGGCCGTTCCTTTTGGCGATGACCCGGAACCCGTCCCTCTCGATGAGGCGAGCATGGCACGCTGGGAGGCGGTGCTGCTGGCTGCGGTTTCAAGGGCACGCGAGGCCGGTGTGCGTATTGTAAATATGAGCTGGGGATCGAACGCCGATGAGGTTGCTCAAAAGCTGCGCGCCCGCGGTCTCGAAACTGATCCTGAAAAGGCACGCACCCGTGCTGCCGCGATCCAGCGTCGGGTTGTTGCCTTGCTGGAGAAGGTGTTTCGTGCGTCTCCCGATATGCTTTTCATCGCCTCAGCGGGGAACAGCAATCAGAGCGACCATATCCTTGCGGCCGCGCCATCGGATATGCGCGAGCCCAATCTTCTCATCGTGGGCGCAACAGGCATAAGCGGAAAACCAACGACATTCACCACTTTTGGAAATAATGTACGGCTTTACGCATTAGGCGAAGGCAATGCGATCCGTGGTCTTGGCGGCATGCGCATGCGCGCATCAGGAACGTCATTTGCTGCGCCTGAGACGGTGCGGGCCGCCGCAAACATGTTGGCAGCGAATCCTAAGCTCACAACCACTCAATTAATCAATGGCCTTGTATCGACCGCTACAAAAAGTACCCAAGGTCTTTTGCTTATCCACCCTCACAACGCATTTTTATGGGCGCGTGACCAACAGTGAATTGTGTTAATTTCAATCCATCAAATTTTTGGCGAGTTGAGACGATGAAGCTTCTATGCCTTGCATTTTGCGCTTCATTAATGAATGTCAGGTTTAAGGAAAAGCTAAGCTTGGCCGAACGTCCTAAATGTTAGCGAAAAGGGCGGTTCGACAAACTTTCGCCGTCAAACCGCTCCATATTGCTTTTGCGTATCGGCACAATCTGTATTCACGCCGGCTGAAGTTCCCTGTCGTGCTGTTTCGCCGCGCCATCACGCGAGATCGCTTTTATTAACCGTTCTTCTTGCTCGGGTGACAAGGACGAGCGCAATATGGTCGCTCGGTAGTGTGATAGTTCGGCCAAGACCTTCTCCGGCTGCGCCTTGCGGATCAGCAGAAAGAGCGCGCTGCTATCGGGTGACAATGTCTTGCCGAGATCGCGGATGAAATCATCGTTGATGCCATAATCGACAAGACTGCCCGAAAGCACGCCCGTGCCTGCGCCCACGACTCCGCCGATCGCCATTCCGGCAAGCGGGTTCATGAATAGCAATCCGATGAGCGAACCCCAAAGCGCGCCCGACAATGTGCCAAAGCTGGCATGACGCGCAACAACGTTGATCGACTGTTTGATGTGCACCTTGCCATCGGGATCGCGGATTGCGACCACGGCATCGTCAAGATCGATGAGATGTTCCTTCCGCAAACGGCCAAGATCGGTCAAAACGTGATCCGCTTCGTTTGACTGTTTGAAACCTAGCACAATTAATTCAGACATGGATTTACTCCTTTCTTTCGCGTTAAATAGTAAAGATCAGTGCGAAAGCAGCATCGGCACATCGCACCGGGCGAGCAGCGTGCGCGTCACGCCACCCATTACGGCTTGGCGCAGTCGGCTATGCGTGTAGCCGCCCGACACCAAAAGACTCGCCCCACTGGCCTGCAACATTTCGGTAAGTTGCGTGCCGATATCCTCTATCCCCGATCGAATATCGACATCGGCCTCAACACCATGTCGGCGCAGAAAGCCTTGCAGTCGCCCGGCCTCGCTTCCTGCAGTCTTGGTTGTTTCAAAGGTCACGATCAGGATATCCGTCGCTCGCTGCAAAAGCGGCATGGCAGCACTTACGGCACGTGCGCCTTCGGCACTTCCATTCCACGCCACAACGATCTTTTGCGTGATGGGCACGGTCGGCCTGCCGTTTAACAACAGGATGGGACGGCCGCACTCTTCAAGAGTATCCTTGACTAACTCCGGTGTTTCAAACCCATCGCCATTGCCCAGCGGACGCCGAAGGAAGAGGATGGCATCATGGACCGGTGCCTCGTGCTGAACAATCGCAATCGCATCGCCTTCGACACGCGAAAATGTTATCGCTGCATCCATTGTATCGGCTTCAGGAAGCAGGGTCTTCAAACGTTCATAGCGCGCATCCGCCTCATCGCGCATTTGCGCAATCATCTGTGCGAAATAAACGGACGAACCATGGGGTAGCGCCGCGACCGGGAAGATCGGAATGCTTTCGTTAAACAGAATATGCAGATGAACGTTCAGTTCGGCCTGTATATGCCGCGCCACATCGACGGCATATTCGTCGGCATCGAAATGGGTCAATGGCATCAGCAACGTACGCACCATGTACTCCTGAAAACTGTTTTCGCTTCAGGGAGTAGATGTGTGGGACCAGCAGGCACCGCCAATCGAAAAGACCCTGTGCCAGCGATAGAAAAGAGCTATCGTTATGGCTGCGTGAGGGGTTCCTGGAGTAAAGTCATGGCTGCGCTACGAACGCGCTCGCTGATATTCGCATAATGTGGGGCGAAGGCGGTGTCGCTGCGCCAGGCCGCCGCAATGCTGCGTTTTGCCGTCCACGCCTTGACCGGTATCAGCCTGATACCCGCCGCACCGCCGACTTCGGAACGAATGTAAATTTCCGGCAGGATCGAAAGCCCCAGACCCGATCCGACCATCTGGCGCAAGGTATCAAGGCTTGTGCCCTCATAATCGCGCAGGATCATCATGCCATAATGTTCGCAAAGTGCCTTTACCTCAGCGTGAAGATGATGGCGTGCCTCCAGGCTGAGGATGGGAATGCCTTGCAAATTATCGGGCGCGACAGGATGCGTCGCACGCGCCAGCGGATGATCGGGCGGGGCAATAAGATGCAATGGTTCGCGAAATAGCGGTTCGACGGTCAGGGACGGGTCGTTCAACGGTAACGGCGCAAGTAAAAGATCGAGCGTACCCCGGCTGAGCTCATCGAGTTGATCCGCCGGAATACCCTCGCGGATGTAGAGACGCAGCGAGGGATATTCGTGATGAAGCGCTGCGACGATCGCAGGAAGCAAATAGGGACCAAGCGTTGGCGTCACTCCCAGACGGATGGTCCCCACTACATCGGCCTGCGCTTGGCGGGCAAGATGTTCTATATCCTTCATCTTCACCAATACCGCCCGCGCACGCTCAGCAATATCGCGGCCGATCGGTGTCAGCTGTACCCCGCCCAAACGCCGCTCGATCAAGACGACGCCAAGCCTTGCTTCCAATGTTTGCAGTTGCTGACTCAAGGTCGGCTGTGAGACATTGACCGCAATCGCTGCCCGGCCGAAATGCTTCAGGTCGGCAACCGCGACGAGATATTGAAGCTGACGCAGCGTGGGCATGACGCGTCTATCATGCCCGGATGGAGATGAAAAAACCATCCCCTTCACCACGCATTTCAACGAGATGTCGAAAGCAGTGGGATGTTACGATCAACGGTTCATGTTCAGACCTTTCACTGCATCTTGAAACTATTTCTCGCCGGTCCCACCTTCCGGTTGTTGATGTTCCGGGCCCCTCTGGCAGCCTTGCTGCGATGTCGGACCAGTCACCTGGCAAACGATCAGTCATAAGGAGCATGACATGACCAAGAATACATCTGTAATGGCTTCAGGCTATCGCTCCATTGCGGTGCATCTGAAAGCTTATGAACAAACATCGGAACATATCGAAGTCGCCATGCGTCTGGCGCAGCAGTTCGATGCGGCGCTGACCGGCATATTGACGCAGCGCGATATATCCGTTTTGAAAAAGCTGTTTTCCGCCGACACGATCCCGGTCGATCGCTTGCACCGTGACGAAGAGGTGGCGCGTGAGACCGAACGGCAGTTGATGGAACGCGGCTTGCACTATGGGCTGCAACCGCATTTCGAGGCAGCCGAAGGCGATGCCGCAGAGATATTATCCTTGGCCGGGCGCTTTCATGACTTGGTTGTTGTCGAGCAGACCGATCATTCGACCGATGAAATCGGTTTTGATGTGCCTGAATATTGTGTCGCAAATACTGGTCGAGCGGTACTGGTGGTGCCATACAAGGGTGTATTTCCCACGGTCGGTAAAAGAATATTGGTAGCCTGGAATGCATCGCGCGAAGCATCGCTTGCTGTGCAGCATGCATTACCCTTAATTCGAGCGGCTGATGAGGTTTTGATATTGGAAGGCGCATCCAAAGAGCCCTTCCCTTCGGTTACGAAATGGCCAAAAGTCGATATCGAGGCCTATCTTAAAGTGCATAACGAAAATGCTATGCGTTTTACCCGGGTCCATCCCAAAATGGACTCAGGTGCGATGATTGCCGATGCTGCGGCCGCTAGCGACGTCGATCTTATCGTCATGGGTGCTTATGGCCGATCGCGCCGGTTCAGCGAATGGTTGCTCGGTGGAGCGACGAAATATCTGCTTCGCAACACTGAAATACCGTTGTTGATGGCGAATTAAAGGCTCTATCCGGCCCATAATTCAGCGAGAAGCAAGGCGGTGAATGCGACAGCAAGACTTGCGCCGATCGCCCAGCGTTGGGTGAGGCGTTCCAAGATCATAATGTTGTCGCGTGGATTCCATAAGGGCAGTTTCAGTTTCGGAGCTTTAAAACTATCTCGTGTGATTGTATGATTTACCCGTAAGGCGGGGATTGCAATATCGCCTGGCGGAATCATCGCCGCATTGCGACCGCGAAGGCACCGGTCGACAATTAGGCCCAATAGTGCCCCCAACAATAGCGGCCATATTGCGGATATTATGGTCGCATAAGACAGCGAATAGGCTGTCCATATTGCAGACGCTGGCCAAATCCAAAAGAAGGATAGACAAAGCGCTACCGCTGCAATCCATGTAGATGTGGTCCCGGAATGCTCGTCTCCCTGTCTGGACCACATCATTCTGATAAAACGCAGCATCAGGATCGTTGTCGTGGCGCTGCTTAATGATAGAAAGACATCGACCCATAATGGGCCATAAGCAATGCCTTTCAATGCGGCTTTGGCAATCGCCCCGCTGGTCAAAGGTGCCCCGGCCAATGCTGCAGCCGGGATAGCGAGGGCAAGGAGACGCCAACTACGTTGCCAGCCTGTAACCGATCCCGGAGCTGCAACGCTTCCAATGAAAAGCGCCGCCTTGGCAAAGCCGTGATGCACCGCCATCAGCATCGTGGCTGCAATTGCAGCTTGCTTTATCGGTGCCGATTGCGTGGACAAAGCCAGGCCGAATCCGATGGCAATGAGACCCATTTGACTGACACTTGAATATCCGAGCAGAGCTTTCGGATTGGTCTGCAGCACGCCGAGGATCACCCCATAAAGTGCCGTGAAGCCACCAAGCCAAAGGATGATTTCGCCGATCCCTGATGCTTCTGGTACCAGAAGAAAGCGTATGGCACCGAGCAGACCGACCTTGATCATAGCACCGCTCAACACCGCGCTGGCCGGGGCTGGAGCGGCGGGATGAGCCAGCGGCAGCCAGAAATGCAAAGGGAAGATACCCGCTTTGCTGGCCAATCCGAAAGCGATCAGGGCAAAGGCAATATCGGACACCGGGCCGAGACCGTTTTCAAACGAGGCAATGCCGCCGTAATTGCTCACAACCAGCATGATCCCGGCAAACAGCGCCAATTCTCCGGCCACCACGACGGCAATATAGACCCGGCCAGCCAGCAGCGATGTCGGCGCGCGATCGTGGATGACCAGCCCATAGGACGCGAGGCTCATCATGGAAAAGAACAGGTAAAAGCTGAATGCATCCTGCGCCAATGCAGTCCCGAAATTGCCCGCCATCGCCAGCACCATCCAGAAGGTGAAAGAGGCGCGCCGCTCGTCTCGTCGCAAATAGAAGAATGCATGCCAGGTTGCGATCAGCCACAGCATGGCGAAAAGCAGCAGGAATGTCCGCCCGGTCGCATCGAGGCCCATGCTGCTATCGAGCATCAGCCACGGCAAACGAAAGACGGTATCGGGTACGAACAAAGCGGCGATCAGCGCAGGCACGGGCGTAAATATGGCTACGCCGGGAAGCCATGATCTTGTGTTTATCGACAGATGGAGAAGGCACAGAATGAGTGGTACCAGCGGCACCATCACGATCATTCCGATGGCGATACCGCCACTCATGGCAACACCACCGGCAACGCGCGCGGGACTTCGCTGATCGCGATCAGCCTTGCCCAGGCGAGCGGGCTGAACCACGCATTGGCGAAGACGCCGACGGCAACGACCAGAAAGCCGGTGATCAGCGGCGGCGCGAGCAACATCAGCGGTGCTTCGAAACGGGATCGGATTGGCAGGATCTGCCATCTACCTGCAGGCTGACGGAACCAGATACGGTGAATTACGGGAAGAAAATAGGCCGCGTTGAGGGCGGAACTGCCGATCAGAACGGGCAAGACCCATCCCGCACCTGCATCGAGCCCGCCGGCCACCAGATAATATTTACTGATGAAGCCCGCGAGCGGCGGAATGCCGATCATGCCGAGTGCGGCGATGGTAAAAGCCGTCATCGTCAATGGAAGGCGTCGCCCGACCCCGTCAAGTTCGCTGATCTTGTGTAGGTGAAGCACTTCGGCGACATTACCGGCGCACATGAACAAGGTAATCTTCATCAGACCCTGATGGACCAAGTGCATAAGCCCACCGATGGCCGCCAACGGGCTAAGCATCACCGTACCTAGGATGACGTAAGAGACCTGACTGACGGTCGAATAGGCCAAGCGCCGCTTGAGATCGTCCTGAAACAAGGCGCGTACCGATCCGTATAATATCGTTGCCGCTGCCAATGCTGCCAACGGCATCGTCACACCCAGACGCGTCGCATATTCAAGGCCATAAATTTCATAGACAACGCGCACGATTCCGAACACACCCGCCTTGACGACGGCGACCGCGTGCAGCAGCGCGCTGACCGGTGCGGGTGCCACCATCGCCATCGGCAGCCATCCATGCACCGGTATCATTGCGGCCTTCACCGCCAGGCCGCCGACGAGCAGCGCGAATATCGCTATGATCGTGCCTTGATCGACTCCTGTGCCAGCCAACACACCGCCGGGTTGAAAATCGATGGTGCCCGCCGCACTCCATAACCATGCCGTACCGACAAGGACGAGCACACCCCCCGCCAGCGTATAGGCAAGGTAGATACGGCCAGCGCGCCGTGCCTCGGGTGTTTCGCGGTGCACGACCAACGGATAGGTAGCGAGCGTCAGCAATTCGTAAAACAGCAGGAATGTCACAAGATTGCCGGCAAAGGCAATCCCCACAGTCGAGGCGACGCATAGGCTGAAAAAGCCAAAGAATCGGCTGCGATGAGGTGCGTCTTCCAGATATCCGACCGCGTAGATCGTGGTCAAAAGCCACAATCCCGACGAGAGCGATACGAAAAGAAGCGCCAGCGGATCGGCCCTCAACACAAGATCGATCCCCGGAAGCAAGGGCCAGTGTGCCGCATAGCCTGCGCCATAGAGCGCAATCTGGACGCCGAGATAGATGACGAGGCCGAGCTTGATTGTGGCCGCACCGATATTCAGCCAGGTGCGCATGCGAACACGATTTTCGCCGAGGAAAAAGATGATGGGGCTGATGAGCAGCGACGTGGCCAGAATGGCAACCGGCAACCATCCTCCATTCATGACGCGAATCCGCCTATGTCGAGTAGAGGCAAAAGCAGCGGCGCTGCGAATCCGAGCAGGATAGCCATTATGGCAAGCAACAGCGGCACAAGGTCCAAAGCTCGCGCCGATATCGTCCCTGACGTCTGGATGGAAGTTTGATCTTTTGGAGGCGCGAAGAAACGGACCAGAACCCGCATCATTGCCGCCGCCGACAATAAGGTGCCGATCAGGATAATTGCCGTGAATCCCGTGAAGCCGTTATTCAAACTTGAGACCAGCAGCAGCCATTTGCCCACGAACCCCCCGCTTGGCGGCAATCCGATCAGGCTGACCGCGGCCAGCGCGAAGGCAAGCTGGATCGACCGCGGCAGACCGGTCGAACTCGTCAACGCACGGACCCGGTCATGGCCAAGGCGGTTCTGAACAAGCTCGCAGCATAGAAACAGGGCTGCCTTGGCAAAGGCATGGGCGAGCATCAGATACACGACGCCTTGAAGAGCAACGCCATCTGCTGCGTCAGCAATCGGGAACAGCAGAAACAGATAGCCGATCTGGGCAACGGTCGAATAAGCGACAAGAAGCTTCAGCCTTTCGGCAAGGATGGCTTGCACAGATCCCCAGATGATTGCCCCCGCACCCAAAATGCCGAGCATCATGGCAACGGACGATGTAGCGATGCCCGCGGGTGCGAACATATCGAACCACAGGCGCATGATCAGGTAGAAGCTGGTCTTGACGACAAGGGCAGAAAGGATCGCACTGACCGGCGCGGCAGCATTGCTGTGGGCGGGGGGCAGCCAGAAATGGAGCGGAAACAAGGCTGTCTTGAGGGCAAGGCCTGCGAACATCAACGTCATGGCGAGCTCTGCCAACGGTTCGGGTCGCAGCGCATTGCGTGCCGATGCGATATCGAGGACACCATAGCCCGCATACAGCAAAGCGACGCCCAAAAGATAAAGCAACGAGGCAAACAGCCCGACGAACAGATAGCGCATTGCCGCCGCAAAGGCCTCCGCCTTGCCCGAAACCGCGGTCAAGCCGACAGCCGCTAGGCTCACGATTTCGAGCGTAACATAAAGATTGAACTGATCCGCGGAGAGATAAAGTGCGTTCATGCCGCTTAACAAAAGCAACCATAAAGGCCAGAACGCCCAGGGCGCAGCTCTGGCTTGTGCGGCAGCAGGGCGTGCGGTGCGCAGCGTCCGTATTGCCTGAAGCGCGATCGCAAAACCGACGATCCCGGTCATCGCGATCAACAGCGCCGACAAACCGTCGGCTTCAAGCGCAATGCCAAGCGGGGCCTGCCAACCGCCGACCTCTTGCCGGTACGGAACTCCTTGTGCGACATGCAGGGCCAGCATTATCGCCGCCAGGGCCGATACTGCCGTGGCGATCATGCCTGTTACATGGGCATAGCGTTGACCAACGAAGCAGGCGATTGCCCCCAGCAAGGGTATCATGATGACCGCGACGGCCCAGTCGATACCAAGGCTAGACATCGTCCGGCCGATCGTTGGTGGCGTGAACGCGCCGGGCGAGCGCGAGGGCAAGGCCGGTCGCGCTGACCGCCACGACGATGCCAGTCAACACCAAAGCATGAGGAACGGGGTCGGGCGCTGTTGTCCATCCGCGATAAGCGATTGCCACCAGAATGACGAAAATACCGGTGCCCAGCAGATTGACCGCTATGATCCGCTTCAAAAGGCTTTGCGCGACGATGAGTTGATAAAGCGACAAGGCGAAAATAGCGGCACCGGCCAGAGCGTAAAGCAGCGCGCTGTTCATGGCCTGCGATCGTCTGCCGGAAAGGGTCGGCCACCCATAAAAAGCATCATAAGCGTGAAGGTTATGCTGAACGTCAGCGCCGCCTCTATCGCTAAAATGAGGTTTTTCGCCTGGAGCGGCGGGTACTCCAGAAACGCGCCGCCCAGCACCATCGTGGCTATCCCTACGAGAATGAACAGCAGCAAACCGCCGCCCAGCATGAAGCGCAGCCCCATAGTGTCGCTTCTGCCGGGAGCCTTTGCAACACCGCTCATCAACAGGAATAGAAAAGCGGCGCTAAGTACGGCTCCGGCCTGAAAGGCGCCCCCGGGTGCAAAGGCACCCAGCCATAAAAGATAGCCTGAAAGCAAACATAACAGGGGCACCAAGGGTCGTAGCATGGCAAAATACAACCGGTCGCCTTTCAACGGTGACAACGCCGGTGCGCGGGGGGCAAGCATCCACACGCCGACGACGGCAACCAGCAATACCGCGACTTCCAGCAATGTGTCATAAGCGCGGAAATTCAGGAGCACGGCGGTTACGGGATTGGTGACCCCGCTCTCGGCAAGGTTTGCGGCAACAGGACCGGCAAGGCTCGGACGCCCGGCCCAGTCAAGGGTAAGCAGCACGAAAGCCAAGGCAAGGAACAGAATGACCGAGCTTGCGGCGGCTACCGCCCGGACAATTAACGAAACGGGTTGTCTGTTTGTGACGGGAGGCAACATCGGGCGAATGCGCAACATTAATCCACCGGTCAGCGCTGCCCCGATTGCCGCTTCGGCCAGCGCGACGTCGGGAGCCCGCAAACGCATCCAGATGAGCGCCACCACGCCGCCGAATGCGATGAACAGCATCAGGGAACGGGCCTGATCGCGTGTCCACAATGTGCCGATCGTCAGCCCGATGGCAATGGCGATCAACACGCCGTCCAGGGCAATAGTGAACGGACCGGTCATCTATCAACGTCCCGCAATCGAATGGACCGGCGCGCCTGAAGCGCGATCAGATAGGCTGAGGTTGCACTGGCAATAAGCGCAACCAGCCAGACGATCAGTATCTTCAGCGCATCCCACGGCGTTTCAACCAACGGCATCGCCCCAAAGGCGACCAGCCCCAAACCCAGATTGTCCGCCTTGGTCAATGCATGCAACCGCGTGAAGACATCGGGAAAGCGCAGCAATCCGACCGTGCCACCGATGAAGAACAGGCATCCGGCCGCCATGCTGATCGTAGCGAGGATTTCGATAAGGGTCATGGCTCGCTCCGGTCGGCCGCGCGCTGCTCTAACGTGGCATAACTTGAATAAAAGACCGCGGCTGTCACGCCGGCCAGCGCCGCAAAGACTAGAGCTAGATCAAGCAGGCGCGGGATATCGAGTGCAATCGACAATATTATCGATAAGGCTATCAGCGTAGTACCGAGCAACTGAATGCCCAGCATCCGATCGCCGGTGGTCGGACCAATCGCCACACGAAACAATCCTAGCCCCAGCGTGATGCACAATATGATGGCAAGAACGCTGGCAACCTCGCTCATCATTGCCAGCTATCCAGGCCGAACAGCGAGCCAACGCGACGCTCCAAGTCCGCAAGCTCACGCTTAGTGTCCGTCCTCTGGTCTATCACATGTACGTAAACATGATCGTCTTGGATTTCCGCGCTTAATGTGCCGGGAAGCAGACTGATGACATCCAGAAAGAAAGGCCGTGCCGGGCCATCCGGCAATCGCACACGATAGAGCAAGAAGGCAGGATCAAGACGTAATTCGCGATCAAACCCGCGCATCATCACGTCCCACCCGCCAATGAATGTTTGTCGAACGAAATAGAATGCGAAACCGGGTACTGCCGATAATCGCAACCGCCATCTTGGTTGCGGCGGTACCATGGTCGATAGCCAGATACCTAAAACAATCACCGGAGCACCGACAATCAGGCTTCCGACTTCGCCGCGATTGAGCGTCATCCATATGACCAGCAAAAGCAGAACAGTGAAAGCGACATGCACCTTTCGGGATCGCCTTTGGTGTTCATTAGGGCCAGATAGCTCATAGCCGTTGGAGCGATCGAGAGGGAACATCTTGATCAAGCCATTAGTTAGAGTTTGATAAAACGAAATTATCGATGTTTAACTACGTAATCGTCAACTTGTTCAAAACATCAAGGTGACTTTGATATGCTGACAGCTTTGGCAATGATCGGCGGCTTGGCCTTACTGGTTTTGGGAGCCGAACTGCTGGTTCGTGGCGCGGTGCGTCTGGCTGAAGGCATGGGTGTTTCATCATTATTGATCGGTCTGACCGTCGTCGGCTTCGGCACATCGACACCCGAACTCGTTACCAGCGTTCAGGCCGCAATGGTCGGATCGCCCGGTATCGCGATCGGTAACATCGTCGGTTCCAACATCTTCAACATTCTTGTGATCCTTGGCCTGGCCGCGGTCATCTGGCCACTGGCCGTCTCGGCAACCGCACTGCGCCGTGACGGCGTTATCGTCATCGCGACCGCAGCAGCGCTGGCTGCGATTGGATGGTTTGCTACGTTAAGTCGCCCTGTGGGTGCGGCTTTTGTCCTGTTGCTCGCGCTGTACATTTACGCCGCCTGGCGTCAGGAACGTCAGCTCGTTCCAAACGACGATAATCACGGCGCGGCCTATGATAAAGGCGAAGCACTCGAGGCTCTTGATCCGGGCCTGAGCCATGAGCAGGCTGCCCCTTCTTTTCAAAAAACAGGATGGATACTGCCATCGCTTACCACGCTTGCAGGCCTTGCGCTCTTGGTCTTCGGCGCGCGTTTTTTTGTAGATGGTTCGATTGATCTTGCGCGTACGCTTGGCGTCAGTGAAACAATTATCGGTCTTACCATTGTTGCCGCTGGTACCTCAATGCCCGAATTGGCCACATCCGGCATGGCTGCCTGGCGGCGTCAGTCCGATGTCGCAGTCGGGAATATACTCGGGTCAAATATTTACAATATCTTGGGTATAGGCGGAATAACGGCAATGATCGCTCCCACTGCAATCCCACCCCAGATTGTAGCGTTTGACAACCCGGTTATGATCGGGGTGTCCGTGCTACTGCTATTGTTTTTATGGACGGGACGAACAATCACCCGCTTTGAGGGCGGGCTGCTTATCTTGGGATATATCGTCTATGTCTGGGCAATCTGGCCAAGGTAGATCGTGTGTATCCTTTAAACGGCTATTCGTCTTCTAGTGACCTTATACCAACTTTGCAAAATGCGGACATTCTCTCAACTTCTAGCGTGCCTCGCCTTACCGTGAATCTTTGTCTCAATAATGTATTGAGGCCGGATAGTAGCAAGATGTCCAAACACAGGAATGCGACACTCTGCGGATCGAGGGAATAACCCACTACAATCGAAAAAATGGTGCGACAGAAGAGGCGGCTTTGGCGGTTTTGAGTCCCCCCGGCAAAAATTGGCGAAAAGAAACAACTTTGCATGGATTTAGCCAATCTTCACGCCGCATACGCAATTATCCAATGACCGCAGCAAACATCATTCCGCCAAACCTCATCGAGGGTTGCAAAGAGGAAACGCGCTTCTTAATGCAATGTTATACTATAACATGATTCGCTGAGGTAATGATGCGGTTGATTGATGACAAGCGCCTTCCTGTCACTGTGCTTTCCGGATTTCTGGGTGCCGGCAAAACGACGCTGCTCAACCACATTCTCGCCAATCGTGAAGGCAAGCGGGTGGCAGTGATCGTGAACGATATGTCGGAGGTCAACATCGACGCTGATCTGGTGCGCGGGGGTGAGGCGGCGCTTTCGCGTTCTGAAGAAACGCTGGTCGAGATGACCAATGGTTGCATTTGCTGCACGCTGCGCGATGATCTCTTGAAAGAGGTTCGCGGCCTCGCCGAGGACGGGCGGTTCGATTATCTGGTCATCGAAAGCACCGGCATTTCAGAGCCGCTGCCGGTTGCGGCAACCTTCTCCTTCCGTGACGAAGAAGGTGAAAGCCTCGGCGATGTCTCGCGGCTCGATACGATGGTTACGGTCGTCGATGCGCTCAACTTGCTGGCCGATTATTCGAGCGATGCTCTCCTCGCGGATCGCGGCGAAACTGCTGGCGAAGGCGATACCCGCAGTCTGGTCAACTTGCTGGTCGAGCAAATCGAGTTTGCCGATGTCGTGATCGTCAACAAGGCAAGTGCCGTTTCGGCAGAGCAGCTTGCGGCGGTCAAGAAAGTGATCACGTCGCTCAATGCCGATGCGAAGATTGTCGACGCCGATTATGCCAAAGTGCCGCTAGATACCATTCTCGATACCCAGATGTTCGATGATGCAAAGGCTGAGCGGCATCCGCTGTGGTTCAAGGAACTTTATGAACCAGAGGCACATCGCCCAGAAACGCAAGCATATGGCGTCGAGAGCTTTGTCTATCGTGCGCGCCGTCCATTCGATCCGGCGCGTTTCTACAAATTCCTGACGGGCGCAGCCCTCGACAAAGTGATCCGCGCCAAAGGGCATTTCTGGCTGGCAACGCGGCCTGATTTTCTCGGGGAATTGGCGCTGGCCGGGCGTCAGAAATCGGTCTCTCGAATGGGCCGTTGGTGGGCGGCGGTGCCCAAGAACCGCTGGCCCGACGATGGCAGCTTCGAAGAATTTGTGTTGAAGAATTGGGACAGCGTTTGGGGCGACCGGCGCCAGGAGCTTGTGTTCATCGGCATTGATATGGACGAGGCCAAGCTGCGCGCCGCGCTCGATGCGTGCCTGGTCAACGGCGATGCTTTCGAGCCGGACGCATGGACGAAACTGCCCGACCCCTTCCCGGCTTGGGGTGAAGCGCAGCAGGTGCTCGAACCAGCATGATCGCGACCTATGCAGAAGTTATGGAGGATTGGACGCGCATCAACGAGCGCGACTGTCCGCTTGTAATTGAGGAGCGAGCGTCGCCGCTCGGTGACGCCGACATTTCGCCATTGCTGGCCAAAGCGCCGTTCGTGTTGCGGGCCGAGGGTGTGGTGGATATGCTCACCGGGCAATTGGTTGAGCTTCCTGTTGCGCTCATCGCCGACATTCAGGCCTTGGCTGCACGCTTCGCCGAACTCACAGGCAACAGCGAACTGCGCGTCCGCCTCGAAGGCGTGACGACTAACGCCTGCAAGAAAGTTCACGCCGACTATACCGATGTTCGGCTGATCACAACCTATGCCGGACCCGGCACTGACTATGCACCACATGGCGATCCCGAATGCTGCCTGGAGCGCATGCCCGCTGGTTGGATCGGCCTCTTTAAAGGACGGCTGTTTGGCGATGGCCATGAGCCCTGCATGCACCGCTCACCGCCCATCGAAGGCAGCGGAGAAGCAAGGCTTGTTCTGATTATCGATACACCGGCCCGCGAAATCTCAAACAATTAGAACACGTTTAGGGGGAGTTTGTGATGTTTAAACTGATTGCGTGTCGATTGGGTGCGTTGGCGCTGATTTTCGGGGGACTAACTGTCCAACCGGCTTTGTCGCAGACCCCAGAAAAGCCACCGTTGATAGATGTTACCATACCAACAACTTCCATCAACGGAACCAAACTGATCGAGCAGCTTAAAAAAGGCGGCAACATTTTGCTCATCCGCCATGAACGGACCGAAGTGCCGTCCGTTGCTGACGATTATACAAAGCCAGTGGGGGATTGCCGGTCGCAAAGAAACCTGTCTGCGGCGGGCTTTGCTGGTGCCGCAGAAACGCGCACAATATTTCGGGCGCTCACCATACCCGTACAGCGTGTTCTTTCCAGCCCGATGTGTCGGACGGTCGAAACTGCAAGGCAGATGTTTGTCACCTATGAAGTCGAGCCCCGGCTGATGCACGAAATGGATGATCAGGGGCGGACCAATGATGTTGCCGCTGCCGACTTGAAATCCGTACTCGATGGCCTTGGACGCAGCACAGAAAATGTAGCGCTGGTCACGCATATTGGTTTGATACGGAGCGCGACAGGCTTGTTCCTATCCGAGGGTGGCATTGCCGTACTGCGCAGGGATGAAAATGGTCGACTGGTTCTTGTGAAGCAAATCATGGGCAGCGACCTTGCCCCCCATGCCCGCGAGGTGCTGGGACCGGTCAAGCTATAATTCATCACTGACAAAGGCATCGGCCAGAGGTTGGCTGAAAGTCGCACTTACCATTGCATCATATTAATAAATTGAGGGAATTACACGTGAAATTTTCTGCGACCAGCTTTCTGGCCATTGCTCTTTGCACCGCTTCTACACCAGCCATTGCAGCTGAAGAGGAACAGCAGACGGAGGATAAGAGCATTGTCGTAACCGCAACCCGCTACGCCGAGGATACGTCAAAGGCGCCGGCAGCAGTGACAGTTGTAACGGCTCAAGAAATCGAGAACCGCAACGTATCGCGGGTCAGCGACGCCTTGTTGCAGACGCCCAGCCTGTTCCTTGGTCGCGGCGAAAATGGCCAGAGCCAGAGCTTTGAAGGCGGCTTTTCGCTGCGCGGTATGTCGACGGTCCGCACGCTGATCATCCAAGATGGGTTGCAGCCGCTGCAAAATGGCAATTCGCAAGGCGTTAACTGGACGGCGATCTTCAACGAAGATGTCGAGCGGGTTGAGGTTGTGCCGGGGTCTTTTGGCGCGCTTTATGGCAGCAACGCAATTGGCGGCGTCATCAACGTCATTACCAAACGGCCCGACAAGCGGGAGCTGACCGTGCGGTTGCGTAAAGGCTTTGGCGATGCGGCGGGTGAAGCGCCGAGCGTCTATTTCCGGGGGCCATTGGGCGGCGGGTTCGGCGTTGTTGCTGGCATCTCTTACAACCGCCGGGATGGCTATGTGAACGAATTGACCGTGCGCACACCGGTTACAGGTGCTCCTGGTACTACGGTTAACGGCGCGATTCCGACGACAACCCGCGAAGGCCTGTCGGCCTTCATTGTTGGCGATCGCGGCAAGCAGCCGTGGCGACAGATTAACGGCGTTATCAAACTGGAATATGCCTTTAACGAAGACCACCGCCTGCTCGCGGGCTTTGCCTTGGCGGAGGCGGAGACGGGATATGAGCCGTTCAACACCTATCTCACTAACGCCGCGACCGGTGCGCCGGTTTCGAGCGGGACGCTGGGCATAAATGGCCAGCGCGTGACGCTCGCCGAAAGCAATTTCGTCGCTAGCTCACCATTGCTTGAATCGAGCAAGCGCTATTTTGCGAGCTATGATGGCGATCTGGGCAATGGTGCAAAGATCGATGTCGATGTCAGCAAGACGACGCGCAAGTTCCGTTTTCCGACAATCGGAACCGGAGCCACCGCCGGTTCGGGTCCCGGCACGCTCAGCAGTTCGCCCAATGAAAGCCTGGATGCCAACGCAACGCTCAGCTTCCCGATTGGCGATCAGCATTTCGTCGTGATCGGCGGATCGCTACACCGCGACACGGTCGAGCGGCGCACGTTCAACCTGACCAACTGGCGCGATGCGTCGACCCGGACGAACATTACCAATGGCTATGACGGGCGCTCAACCATATGGTCGGCCTTCATTCAGGATGCGTGGAAGCCAACCGACTGGGCAACGCTTTATGTCGGCGCGCGCTTTGACAAATGGGAGACGCGCGGGTCCTTCTTCCAGCTTGTAGCACCACTCGCCAATGTCACCTATGCCAAGCGCAGTGAGAGTGCGTTCAATCCCAAGGTATCGGCTGTCATCACGCCGACAGACCGGTTGACGCTGCGCGCATCATGGGGGGAATCCTTCCGCGTTCCCTCCAATCTCGATCTCTATTCGACCACGGTGCAAAGCTCGACGGTGTCGCCAACCGGCCTGCTCACCATTCAAAGCGATCCCAATCTGAAGCCTGAAAAGGGGCGCAGTTGGGAAGTCGGCGGCCAGTGGCGACCGATTGATGCCGTCCAGTTCACGGCCAGCTATTATGACACACGGCTGACCGATTTCATCGCGTCGCAAAATGTCACTCTTGCGCTTACCCAGCGCATCAATGCGGGCAAGGCGCAAGTGAAGGGTGCCGAATTGGGCGTGCTGGTAAAGCCCGCATCCTGGCTTAGCCTCAATGGCAATATCTCCTTCATCGATTCCGAAATCCTTGAAAATCTTGCCGATCCCGGTGCGGTTGGGAAAAGACTGACGCAGGTGCCGCGCCGCCTGGCCTATCTGGGTGCGGATATTCAGGCCGGTGATTTTATTGGTACGATAGAGGCGCGCTATTCGGGCCGCACCTTCATCACTGCGCGCAACACCGATATCGTTCAGGGCGTTCCAACGGCGAATGACAGCTACACCGCCGTGAACGCCAAATTTGGCTATCGGTTCACGCCGATGATCCGCGCCAATGTGTCGGTCAACAATGTGCTGGATGACAAGGTCTATCAATTCTCGTTGCTGCCGGGCCGCAATGTCACGGCTGAAGTGGTGCTGTCCTTTTGATAACCGCACTGATCCGTCTGTGTGTCGGCCTGTTGCTGGCGCTGACAGCTTCGCTGACAGCGGCGGCCCCAGCACGCGAAGGCGGAACGATCCTGGTCATCCCGGGCGATTCCAATATGCGCCCGATGATCGAGGCTGTGAAACGCACGCATAGTGATGCTGCATTTAAGGGCATCAGCGTGCGCATCCTGCCGCAATCCTTGTTGAGCGAGGCCGATCTCAAGGCTTTCGAAACCGCTGATGTGGTGATTGCGCGGCACATGGTCGGGGATATCGGGCGGCAGGTCGGCCCGGCGATGAAAGCCTTTGGGGCGCGCGGCGGCACCGCGCTCGGCGCAGGATCGAATGAAGGTGTTTCGGCTGAGCTTGGCCTCAACGAAGACCTGACCTTGCGGGCCTATTTCGAGGCAGGCGGTGCCGACAATTTGACCAAGATGCTGAAACTGGTCGTCAAACGTGAATTTGGACGCGAAGTGGCAGCCCTGCCACCGCGCGAAATTGCACAGGTTGGATTATGGGAACCGCATTCAGGGCAGATCGTCACCGAGTTTGAAGCCTATCGGCAAAGCTATCTTGCCGCGACCAAGGCCGATCCCGCCCGTCCATGGGTCGCATTGCTGATCAATCGTGGTCAGGCGCTGGACAGCGAAAATGCGGCGGTCGGTGCAACGGTTGCGGCGCTGGAGAAACGCGGTTTCAATGTGCTGGCAGGCTTTGGCTTTCCCAGCCAGGCTCCGATTGAAAAGCTGCTGCTCGATGAACAGGGCAATGCCCGCGTCGCGGGCGTTGTTGCGATAAGCTTGAAAACCGGCAATGCGCCGGAGAAGATCGGGCCAGTTCTGGAACGGCTCAATGTCCCGTTGATCAACGCCATCACGCTTTACAAGGCAACCCGCGCCGAGTGGGAAGCGAGCAAAATCGGTCTCGATCTTGCCGAACGCTCTTGGCAGATTTCTGGCCCTGAATTTGCTGGCATTCACGCCCCAACGGTGATCGCCAGCAAGGAGCGCCGCGCCGATCCTGAAACCGGACTTGAATATATCGCCGAACTGCCCGTTCCCGAACGCGTTGACCGGCTGGCGGACCGGATGCGCAAGCTGATCGACCTGCGCATCGATGCCAATGCGCAGAAGAAGGTTGCGATCATTTATTACAACTCCCCGCCGGGTGCCGAGAATGTGGGGGCGTCCTATCTGAACGTCATGCCGCGCTCGCTCTGGCAAATTCTGACGCGACTGGATGGTGAAGGTTTTGCAACGGCGGGACGCCCCGCCAATGAAGACGCGTTGTTCGACCGCCTGCGCGAACATGGCACCAATATCGGAAGCTGGTCGCCGGGTGCGCTCGCAAAGCTGGTCGCAAGCAAAGAGGCCTTTCTGCTGCCCGTCGCCGACTATCGCCGCTGGTTCGATGCACAGCCCGAAGAGCTTCGTTCGTCGATGATAAAGGCCTGGGGCCAGCCCGAGGATTTCAAGGTCATGGTCTGGCGCGACAAGAGCGGCAAGCCCTTCTTCGTGTTTCCCGGCCAGCGGTTCGGCAATCTGCTGTTCGCGCCACAGCCCGCACGTGGGTGGGAGGAGGTCAGCAAAAGCTATCATGATGTCCAACTGCCGCCGCACCACCAATATCTGGCCTTTTACCTGTGGCTGCAAAATGGCTTCGATGCGGACGCGATGGTCCATGTCGGCACGCACGGCACGCACGAATGGCTGTCGGGCAAGGAAGTCGGCTTCACCGCTGCCGACCCTGGCGAAGCGATGGTTGGCGCCGTGCCGCAATTCTACCCCTATATCGTCGATGTCGTCGGCGAAGGCTTGCAGGCCAAGCGCCGCGGCATGGCGACGATCATTTCGCACATGACCCCGCCCTTCGACAAAGCGGGGCTCAATCCCGAACTCGTCATGCTGCGCGGGTTGCTCGACGATTACACGATCGCTCAACAAAAGAGCGACAGCGCGTCCAGCGCGAAGCTGACTGATATCAACATTCAGGCCAAGAAAATGGGCCTGCTCAAAGACCTTGGCCTATCCGACCTTGCGACCGCCGCCGACGTCGAGAAGCTACAGCATTATCTGGAGGAAATCGGCCAAACCCAGGCTCCGTTCGGGCTGCACACTTTTGGTGTGGCGCCGGCGGAAAATCTGCGCCGTTCAACCGCTCTGGCGATGACCGAGCGTATCAAGTTCGACACGCCCGCTGCGCGCGACGCACAAGTGGCCGAGTTTGAAGGGCTGATGCTGGCCGGCGCCAAGGCAGAGCTTGATGCGCTCGTCGCGGGGCTTGGCGGTCGCTATATCGCCGCAGGTGTCGGCGGCGATCCGCTGCGCAGCCCGGCATCGATCCCGACGGGCAAGAATTTCTATGGCTTTGATCCCGCGCGGATCCCCTCGCCCGGCGTCTATGAACAGGGCAAGGTCCTAGCGATCCAGCTGCTGGAGGATTATCGGCGGCGCAACGGAACCTATCCCGACCGGCTGCTGTTCAACCTGTGGTCGAACGAGACCATGCGGCACGAAGGCGTGCTGGAAGCGCAGATGCTGTTCCTGATGGGCGTGATGCCCAAATGGGATAATTATGGCCGGGTGAAAGGCGTCGAAGTCATTTCGCGCGAAACACTTGGCCGTCCGCGTGTGGATATCATTATCACGCCGTCGGGCCTTTATCGAGATACGCTACCAGGACTGATGCTGACTCTTGATGCGGCTGTCTCTGCGGTGCGCAATCTGATCGAGCCCGACAATGCCATCCGCACCAATGTTATCAAAACCCGCGACGCGCTGATCGCCAAGGGCATTGCGTCTGAACAGGCCGAGAAGATGGCTGCCGTGCGCATGTTCACCCAGCCATCTGGGGCTTATGGCAACGGTCTGGAAAACATTATCTTGGCGGGCAATAGCTGGAGCCAGGAAAGCGAGGTCATCGACGTTTATTTCAAACGCAATGGTCATCTCTTTGGCCAAGGCTTTTGGGGCGATCAGCCCGAAGGCGGCGATGTCTCCGAAGAGGTGTTCAAAATGGCGCTGAAGGACGTGAAAGCAGTCCTCCATTCGCGGGCCAGCAATCTCTATGGCACGCTCGATAATGACGATGTCTACCAATATCTGGGCGGTGCCGCGATGGCAGTGCGTGCGGTCAACGGCAAGACGCCCGAGACATTGCTGGTCAATCTGGGCGATCCGGCGCGCGCGAAAACCGAAACGCTCGACCAGTTTCTGGGCCGCGAGATGCGCGCGCGCTATCTCAACCCCCAATGGGTCGATGCGATGCTGAACGAGGAATATGCGGGCGCGCGTTTCATTCGTGACTTGGTCGACAATCTGTGGGGCTGGCAGGTCACGGTGCCCGAAGCGGTAGACGCAGCGAAATGGCAGGAAATGTATGAGGTTTATGTCGCCGACCGGCACAATCTGAATGTGCGTCAGCGGTTTAAGGACAGCAAGAATCTGCTCGCCTATCAGGCGCTGGTCGATCGCATGCTGGTCGCCGTCAACAAAGGCTATTGGAAAGCCGATGCACAGACCATTGCCGCGCTCGAAGCCGCCAATGAAGCCGCCATCCGCGAGGCAGGCGTGTCCTGCCGCGCCGACAGCTGTTCAAGCGCGCGGGTGGCGGCGCAGCAACAGGCGCTTGACCGCGAATCCATGACCAAGGCCAGCGGCTATGGCCTTGGCACACCTTCCGCACCATCAGCCGCCTTGCTTGTGCCGCCTGCGCCCTCCGCGTCGGCACAGCCCACCCAATCCGCACCACAGCCGCCTGCGCCGTCCAATCCGACGGTAAAGGGACAGCAACTTCGCGAGGAAGGCGCGCCTTCCGCTTCGCCCCCTGAACTGGTCCAGATTTACGGGTGGTTGCTTTTGCTGTTGCTGCTCGCAGGTGCAGGCTGGCAGGCACTAGTGATGCGCCGCGAGCGCGCCTTTTCTCCATCCCATTCCACCCTGAAAGCTGCTTGATGAACTCGCTTGAACTTGCCCTTTACGAGATTTCGAAATTCTTCCTGACCCCGGTGCTGGTCATCCTGTGCCTGATGTTCATCTTTGCGGTGTTCGCGTCCGGCATGCTGCTGTTCGAACTGGCCGCACGCCAGCTCACCGGGCGACAGCGTCAGCCGCTTGCCCGGTTCAAGCAGCGCAACCCGCAAGCCAATATCGAAATGGTCGAGCTGCATGTGTTGAAGCTGATGGAGCCGCTGCGCATCGTCAGCCGCGTTGCACCGATGCTGGGGCTGGTCGCAACGATGATCCCGATGGGACCGGCCTTGATTGCGGTATCATCGGGCAACGCCAAGAATATGGCCGAGAATCTGGTAGTCGCCTTCGCGGCGGTCGTCGTAGCGCTGCTGGCGGCATCAATGGCCTTTGTGGTGCTTTCGGTGCGCAAACGCTGGCTGCTGACCGAACTCAACGCGCTGCTCCAACGCACCGATGGCGAACATATCCTCACAGAAGCGGCGGTGCGCGACCATGCCTAGCCGCCTGCTTTCCAACATCCTTGAAGATGACGACGCCGACGATCCGATCCTGTCGGTCGTCAACATCATCGACGTGTTTCTGGTGATCGTCGCGGTCTTGCTCATCACCATCATGGAAAACCCGCTCAACCCCTTCGTCACCGAAAACGCTATCGTGGTGAAAAACCCCGGCACCGACAAAATGGAGATCGTGGTCAAAAAGGGTCAGGAGCTCAAACAATATAAGGCAACCGGCGAAATCGGCGAAGGCGAAGGCAGCAAAGCTGGCACGGCTTATCGGCTGAAAGATGGAACGATGGTCTATGTGCCAGAGGAGTGAACGCTGTGATTGCGGCAACTACGACATCGTTGCGCAATAAGACGGCACCCATGTGCATGCACCGAGACGTCATCTGAACCAATGACTGCTTTTAAGCCCATCAGGAATGTGAAAGAACGGCGGGAAAGTTAGCGGAGTTTGGCATTCAAAACCGTTGCCTGACCCTAATCACTCTCGTCTGATCAACACCAGATCACCAGAACCGCTGGCAGTCAGGCCATATGTTGCGACTTCCGTAATCAATTCGGATGGTGATACCGACCAGCATTGCATTGTTACTTGATCTTCGGAAATGACCTCATCGGCTAAGGTTGCGCGATAGTTTAAAGTCCAGATCAGCCGGTCGCTGCCAATCGGTACCGCGCTTGCTGAACACCGATATTCGATGCGCCCCACCTGCTCGCAAGCCACCTCAGATGCTGGCAACTCGACAGGTTCCGGCAGCTGCACCTCGACGATGATGATGCCGCCGGGTGCCAGTCGCTGCGCAAGCATCTTCCACATCTGCCGCCGCTCGTCAGGTGACAGGTGAACGAGCGATGCGCTCAGCACAGCGGCGGAAATCGCTTCCGGCAATGGCGCATCCCGAAGGGCCATAGGAAACATCGTCACGCGCCGCCGCAGATCGGGGTCTGACCAGATGCGTGTCATCAATGCTGCACGCATTGCCGGATCAGGCTCGATCGCAATAATCTCGGCAGAGGGTACCGCTCGCGCAATGACGGCGACTGTCATCCCGGTTCCGGCACCGATGTCTAAGATCGGGCCCGCCGATGCGTCGAAACCCTTAAGCGCCGCTTCGATCTGTGACTCGACATGGGCATGGGCGCGCGCCATGACGGCGTCGTAATATTGGGCGATCCGGCTATACATGGCGTCAGAAATTCGCGCTCGCGCCGATCCCCGCGACGCGCCCCCGTCCAGGCATCCACCCTTGCGCGCCCGGTCCGTAGGTCAAGCCATTGAGAATTTGCCGCGTGTCAAACAGATTGCGCGCAAAGGCATAGGCTTCCAACCTGCCAAAGCGCAGGCCGACACGCGCATCGACATTGTGATAGCCGGGAAGCCTGAGGCTTTCGGCGACATCAGCCGAGCGTGGGCCGATATACTGATGGCTCAGCGAAACGATCGGAACGGCGTTTCCAAAGATCGGAGTGCCCACATAATCGAGCGCGGCCGTGCTGCTGAAGCGCGCAACATTTGGCACCCGGTTGCCAGGCCGTGCGCCCGATCTGGCCTCAAGCTCTTGGATCTTCGCATTGGTCCAGGCAATGCCGCCCGACAGGTTGAGACCATCAGTCAGTTCATACGTCCCTTGAAGTTCAATACCGTAACTTCGCGTGTCGATGTTCACCGGAACAAACTGGAACGAAACGAAGTCGAGCACGAACAATTGCTCATCGGCAACGTCATTGTAAAAGCCGCTCAATTCCAGGCGACCGCGCGTTCCAAGACGGGCCTTCAAGCCCGCCTCATAGGTCCACGATGTCGATTTGGCGTAGACTGATGCGGGCTGACCGATTGCGGCCGTGAGCGAAAACCGAGGGAAGCCGCCGCTCTTGGCACCGCGTCCGACGGTCGCATAAACGTTTAGATTGTCGCTGGCCTCCCACGCCAATGACGCACGGCCGGTCCAGAGGTCGAAGCTGGCGCGCGAGCTTTGCGTGAATTGAGCGACCGTGTTTGGAAAGCCATTGCCGGTGAAGAGCGCCTCCAGCGACTTGTCATCCCGCGTGTACCGTCCCCCCAAGGTCGCTTTCAGTCGCGGACTGCCAAACGGCACGGTGACCTCGCCAAATGCGGCATAGCTGTCGACTTTTTGAACGAAATCGCGACGCCCGTTTTGAAAAGGCGAAATGGTCGAGCGATTGACATAGTCGCCTTCGAAGCGCGACCTGAAGTAGGTAAGGCCAGCAGCCCAGGCGACGGCCTGCCCAGCTTGGCTGCCCAATCGAAGCTCCTGGTAAAAGCGTTTCTCGCGCTCGGCCCAGTCCGAAAATGAGAGCGGCGGCAGGAACGTCTCGGGCGAAGTGCCGAAGAGCGGTCCATAGATCAGACCCTCAGTGTCATCGCTGAACAAGCTATAGTCATAGCCATTGAATGCGGTGACCGACGTCAGATCGGCGAAGCCGAGCGGTATATCGGCGCGCAGGCTCAACCCGGATGCTGTTCGCGTCGTATCAATCCCCGGGTTGACCTGCACCGTGGGGCGGGGAAGCGTGACGTTGGTGTAGAAGAACGGCTGCGACACTTGCTTGTCGACGTTGCCCGATAGACCGAAACGGACGCCGCCCGGGCCGGTTGGCGTCCAGACGATGTTGACACGTCCGGCATAGACGTCGCGATCGCCCAGTTTGCCGCCAACCGGTGGAAGATTGGTAACATACCCGTCGAAAGTGGAGATCCGCGCTGTAACGCCGACCGCCAGGCGATCTGCGACGATGGGTCCCGAAGCAGAGGCTTGGCCGAGAATATAGCGGTCTTCGCCGGCCTCGGCTCGCGCATGGTAACGAAACTCGTTCCCTGGCTGTCGCGTTGTAACGTTGATCGCGCCACCTTGGCTGTTGCGTCCGAACAGAGTGCCTTGTGGGCCGCGCAAAACTTCGATGCGCTCTAGATCGAGATAGGAAAATTCCGATGCATAAACCGGTTGAGGCACGCCATCGACATAAGTGATGACCGATCCGTCGTCCGGACTGATCGCCTGGCTTAGCGGGCCAATGCCGCGGAGCTGGAAGTACCCGTAGCGACCGTCGTCGAACGTCGTCAGTGCGAGCCCCGGAACCTGCCGATAAAAGCTCTGGGCATCGTCGATGCGCCCGGTCTCCAGAGCTTCCGCGTCGAGCACCGTAAGTGCGAAGGGGACGTCACGCGCAGCTTCTTCACGCAGCCTTGCGGTCACGATGATGTCCGCGCGCGAATCCGAACCGTTTGCGACTGCGCCGGTCGCTGTAGGTTCGTTCAGTTGTGCCTGTGCCGCAACTGGCGATGCCGAAATGATTGCAACGGGGACCAGAAAACGAGCGCCGGACATAAGACCTCAAAATTTGCTTAGGAGCCATCAGATTACCCAAGCGTCAGCGCAAGCGTGTGTGGTAAGCGGGAGTTTTACCCGGGGAGCCGGGGAACATTTGCAAGCGAGGTACGCGTAAGCTCGCTGGGCAGAACGCCCAAATGTCGGCGAAAGGCATCGGAAAAGCAACGCGGACAGGCATAGCCGGCATCCTGCGACGCCTGGGACACCGACAGGCCCTGCTGCATTTTCGCGGCAGCGCGCTCCATCAGGCGCTGCCGGACATATCCAAATACCGTGGTCCCGAACAACGCCTTGAAATCGCGCTTTAACCTGAAATCATTGATCCCGGCAATGCGAGCAAGCTCGAGGAGCGACGGCGGCGCGTCGAGATGAGCATCAAGATAATCACGCGCAATCAGCAGGCCGGGATGCGCGTATTCGGTGGCATCCGACACCCTTGTCAATGCGTCGAGTTGTGCCGCGAGCAGGCTGAGCGCACATGATTCCAAATAGAGCAGACGGGCACCACCGACATAATCTGTGTCGAACATCTCGTTGACCACAACGGCGGCACGCGAATCGAGCGGAGAGAGCTTTCGGCTTGTTGTCGCAACGCTGGCGTTCTTGATCATGATCATCACCTCGGCATCGTCCTTGATGCCGCGACCGAATATATCCCCAGCAACTATCGGATCCAGCCGGATGGCGACGGTGCGAAATCCGACCGATGGGACGATGAACGTCGAGCCCGCTCCCGCCGGGGCAGCACTAGCCCAAACATCGAGCGGTCGCGTCTCGAACCGAGCGCCGGTCATATTAAAACGGCTACCGCCCTTAAGATGAAAGCCGATGCCGAACACGTCCTCGGGTTGGATATGATGAAACTCGCATTCCTCTGCATCGACGATGTTGCTCATCACGAGGGTCATTCCGGGACGCAATTCGACGGTAGCGACCTGTCCGGCAGGATCGGCTCGTTGCTCGTCCCATATGCGCGACGATATGGCGTTTGCTGACACAGACTGTTCCTCAATCGCTAAGATGATATTTTATATCATGGATCATCGTGATCCGGAGATCAATGTGATCGTGGTTCGCGCTTTTCCTTTTTTTAAGGAAAATGCTGAAACGCTGATGTGAACGGACGGCGGCGAATATGGGCGATAGACCTAAGGCCGAACGGTGGCTTTGTTGACGATTGTCGACCGTGATCAATAAATCCAACGGCGAACACAATTTCTATCCAATTCGTCGAAAGAACAGCCAATATCCTCCGGTACTTGATGATTGCACCCTGACGTTGAGTTCGCGTTCGCGGTCACTGAAATCGCCGACATGACCGAATTCGAGATCGAGCATGCCAGCTTCGATTGCCCGATCAATACGACCGCGAAAGCTATCATTGTTCATGCACGGTGCCATTTCTGCAAAAAAGTCGCGCCCGATCCGTTCACGGTCACCCCATCCCGATTGTTCGCGCTCGGTACGGTTGTAAACCTCCACTTTGCGATCCCGGCTCAATCGTATTGCACCAAAAGGCAGGACATCGATCTCGTCATCCGTCAGTCTTTCGACCTTCGCGGCAAGATCGGGATCATCATATTCAGGTAGATTATTCACGGTAGCCATCACGCAATCCCTCCGCCATGCCGTAGTATAATCGCAATCAATCGGTGATCAATACAAAGGCAACCAGATGCGTGATATGGGCACCATCGTTTGAAAAAGGCAGAACTAGCCGCTCGATAAAGGTTTGACCATCGACAAAACGATAACGCGCCCAATCATAGGTCGGTGACAGTGTCGCACCACAGCGTTGGTAGGCCGCACCCATCGAACCAAAAGTATCTTCATGCTCTTGATCGATATGCTCACCGACAAATGACCGACCAAGCCTTGCAACCAGCGCAGCACCCATGCTTTCGACCCTAAAACCGGGAATTGCCCCACCCATCGGCTCCGGGGTTATTACGACCATCGCATCCATGTTCAAACCGGAAACCTGAAATTCGTCGAAGTCGGGCAAGCGGCGTTCACCAAGCGCGGAACGCCAGGCATCAAAGGCCTGGCGCAATGCAGCCGTTGTCAGACGCGTCTGCAATCGCTCCAGATCGCGCGGCGGTGAAGCAAGACGGCGAGCGACCCCGTCTTCGATCCGATTGAGACCGGCAAGGACTGCAAGTGCCAATTCGTCAGGAACATAAGGTTTCATCAATACGTGTTCACCAACGGTATCCCGCCCGCCTGCATGGCCCGTTACAAAGAGAACCGATAAATCAGGCCGACTGCCCCTTAATTGACGAGCAAGCGAGACGCCATCGACGTTCGGCATGATGATATCGGTTACCAAAAGATCGATCGGGTGCAATTGCGCCATGGCGATGGCGGCGCCGGCACCATCGGCTTCGATCACGGTATAGCCAAGGTCCCGCAATGTCATGGCGGTGATAGGCCGGACCTGATCATCGTCGTCGACCAGCAATATTGAAGCATTGCCGTGCAGCTCGGCAGCGACGATTTCGGACATCGACTGATCGGTCTTGATTTGGGAAAATGGCAAATAGAGCGAAAGGGTCGTTCCTACATCTTGCTCGCTGGTGATCGTGACCGTGCCACCAGCAGCTGCGGCAAATGCATAAACCTGCGCCAGACCAAGTCCGGTACCCTCGCCGATCGGCTTAGTCGTATAGAACGGCTCAAAAACGCGCGCGATGGTATCCTGATCCATTCCACAACCGGTGTCGGTAAAATCGATACGGACGTAATCGCCGTTCATGAGGCCATCGGGGCGGTCGTCATTGCTGGAAATATTTTTAGCAGTAATCGCAAAACTGCCGCCGTCAGGCATGGCATCGCGTGCATTGATGGCAATATTCAGTACTGCGATTTCCAATTGGTGGGGATCGATCAAAATTGGCGATGTTCCTGACTCCACTTTGATCGTACGCGCAATTTTTGGCGTTAATGTTTGACCGATCATTCCATCCAGCGCAGGCAAGACGATATCGGGATCGATTACCTTGGCTTCGATCTTTTCGCGCCGTGCAAAAGCGAGCATTTGTCGAACAAGCCCGACGGCGCGAGCACCTGCCATGCTTCCTTGTTCGACAACGAATTTCATTTCTTCATCAGTCACATGACGGTTGAGCAAAGTGAAGGCGCTTTGGATTGCCGTCAGCACATTGTTGAAATCATGCGCTACGCCCCCGACAATCTGTCCCAGCGCCTCCATTTTCTGTGCTTGGAACAGCTGTAATTGCGTCGCTTCACGCTTCATGATTTCGGTCCGAAGCGTTTCTGCAACTTGGGTAAGCGACGCCGTACGAACCTCCACGCGTTCTTCAAGCTCTGCATTCAATTGAGCAAGGGCTTCTCTTGTTGCCCTACGGTTCCCGATATCTTCGACGATACAGATTTCAAAATCGGGATTGCCACCGGCGTCTCGAACCAGCGACAAAGTCAATCGAACCCAAACCTCATGTCCGTTTTTCCGAATATAGCGCTTCTCGACATTGTAATTGTCGATCTCACCTTGTGCCATGCGTTTGAAGGGAATGAGGTCCAGATCGACATCGTCGGGATGGGTAATCGACACCCACGAGCGACCTACAAGTTCTTCACGCGTATATCCTGTGATACGACACAGCGCGTCATTCACTTCCAAAAATGCTTCACCGTCAAAACCGACCCGCGCAACGCCAACGGCCGCATTATCGAAGATTGCACGCGCGCGCTGTTCGGCTTCGACAAGATCGTGAATATCGGTCGAACTCCCGCTCCACCTTTCGATAGCGCCATCAAAGCCAATCAGCGGAATGGCTTGAACCTGATGCCAGCGCCAAACGCCATCGAAACGGCGAATACGCCACCTGTAATTGAAAGGCTCGCCCTTCTCAATCGCCTTTGCCCATAGGGGATAGCCTTGCGGAAGATCGTCGGGGTGGATAGCCGACATCCAACCCTTACCGGCTACTTGTTCTAGCGTTAGGCCTGCAAATTTGCACCAGGCTTCGCTGGTCCAGCTATTTGCGCCGGTGGCATCGGCCTCGAACAGCAAGGCCGGAACCGACTCCGCCAAGCCGCGAAACCGGGCTTCGGCGGCGGCAAGTGCGCGTTCGATCGCCTTTCGCGAGGTTACCTCGGCAAGCGCGCCTACAAGACGGATTGCCTTTCCCGCTTTATCGCGCACGATATAGCCGCGATCAGCGACGTCGGCATAGCTTCCGTCGGATCGCTCAAAGCGATAGTCGCATTGCCACCGATCACGCTCGGCAAGCGCTTCGGCAATGCTTGCAAAGACACGCTCGCGATCATCGGCATGCAATCTGGCCGACCACCAGTCGGCCTCGCTTGCCATCGCATCGAGCGACCAACCAAATTGCTGTTCGAACGCTTCACTTCTGTGGACCAGATTCGTAGTCAGATCCCAGTCCCAAACGGCGCAATCAAGCGCCGTTAGTGCATGCTTGTCGCGGTCCCCATCAGGCGACTGCTCGATAGGCGCTGAACTATGTAATGCGGCCGCCCGCTTTTGATCGTCGATGTCAAAGCACGCGCCGACCCAGATCAAACCGTTATCCTCTCGCCGCGTTGGCGAACCCCGGCATAGAAACCAGCGATATTCGCCATCTTCGCTTAAGAACCGGTATTCGGCTTCATAAGGTTCGGATGCGGCAACAGCTACCGACCAGACCGAGGCTGCACGGACCCGATCGTCTGGATGCAATATTTGCAACCAGCCAGTACCGAGTAACTGGGAAGCGGACCGTCCGGTGAAGGTTTGGAACGAGCAATTGGTATAGATATTATCGCCGCCGGCATCGGTTACGAAGACGAGTGCCGGGAGCGCATCCCACATTGTCTGCAGATCTGCGAGCGTCGGCACTAACAATCCTGGTTTTGATTTCATCGCTTTTGCCATTTTGGCTTTGTGTTCATCCCAAAAGCTTAGCTGCCTAACGCTATCAAAATTTTTTGCAGCCGTCGACGACGGGATTTACGATGTAGTCATAGCCAGCATCCCATCAGTCGCGTGCCGAACTGAGGTCATGATTTAGCAATTTTAATGGGGCCGAGTGGAAC
>JBOFLS010000056.1:0-10084 GCA_051657985.1 Sphingorhabdus sp.
AAGCGCGTCGGATCGCCATAAACCTCGTCGGGTGTTACGAAAACTCCCGAACTCGATCGCACAGGCGCATTGCCGAGAATGCGCCAGCGCGCCCGACGGGGCCTGCTGCCATCGCCATCGTCGGCGGCCAGCCTCAGCATATCGATCAAGGCCGAAAACGGCGTGAGCGTGAAATCGGGAAGCGGGATGAAACCGACTGAGAGTTGCTTGGGCTGCATATATTTTCTGAATATCGGCGCTGACGCCATTATACAAATTGTATGTCGCATATCGACAAGCACAGATTGAAAAACCAGCCAAGATCGATCAATGCAACGCAACTCCGCATGGACCTTACTCAAGGAAAGCCTGAACGGCCATCGCGGCTGGCAGCGGACCTGGGCCGATGCCCAGCCGAAGGCGCATTATGACGTAGTTGTTATCGGGGGCGGTGGGCACGGGCTGGCAACGGCTTATTACCTTGCCAGTCAGCACGGCATCACCAATGTCGCGGTACTCGAAAAAGGCTGGATCGGCGGTGGCAATACCGGCCGCAACACCACGATCGTCAGGTCCAATTATCTGTGGGACGAAAGCGCCGCATTGTATGAACATGCGCTGAAACTATGGGAAAATTTGACCGACGAGCTGAATTACAACGTCATGTTCTCGCAACGCGGTGTCCTGAATCTCGCGCACAATCTGGGCGATGTTCGCGAAGGGCAACGCCGGGTCAACGCGTTGCAATTGAACGGCGTCGACAGCGAATGGCTCGATACCGCGCAGGTCAAGGCGTTTTGTCCGCCGCTCGATGTATCTTCTGATGCACGCTATCCCGTTCTGGGCGGCACGCTGCAGCGGCGTGCGGGCACCGCCCGACACGATGCGGTGGCCTGGGGATATGCCAGGGCGGCCTCGGCCCGCGGAGTCGACATCATCCAGAATTGCGAAGTAACGGGTTTTGTGCGCGAAGGCGGCAGGGTGGCCGCAATCGAGACGACACGCGGACGCATCGGTGCCGGTAAGGTCGGCATGGTCGTTGCCGGGCATTCCAGCGTCGTGGCCGACATGGCGGGTTTTCGGCTACCGGTCGAAAGCCATACGCTGCAAGCGCTGGTCAGCGAGCCGATAAAGCCCGTGATCGATTGCGTCGTGATGTCGAATGCGGTGCATGTTTATGTCAGTCAATCGGATAAGGGCGAGCTGGTGATCGGTGCTGGGATCGACGAATATCTGAGTTATGCGCAACGCGGCAGCTTCCCCGTGATCGAACATCAAATGGGCGCGCTGCTGGCCTTGTTTCCGACTTTCTCGCGGTTGAAGATGCTGCGAAGCTGGGGCGGCACGGTCGATATCTGCCCCGATGCCTCGCCGATTATCGGCAAGACCCCGGTCGACAATATGTATATCAACTGCGGCTGGGGCACCGGCGGATTCAAGGCGACGCCGGGTTCGGGGCATGTTTTTGCGCATACGATCGCCAAGGGCGAGCCGCATCCCTTGGCGGCACCCTTCGCGCTCGATCGGTTTACGAGCGGACGCCTGATCGACGAGCATGGCGCAGCGGCGGTGGCGCACTGATGCTGATCATCATTTGCCCCCATTGCGGCCCGCGCGATCAGATCGAATTTGCCTCGGGCGGTGAAGGCGACCGCCCCCGGCCTGTCGATCCTGCGTTGCTGAGCGATGAGGAATGGGCGGAATTCCTTTTCATGCGCCGTAATCCAAAGGGCACGCACCGCGAACGCTGGATGCACAGCGCAGGCTGCCGAAAATGGTTCACGCTGACGCGCGACACCCGCAATCACAGGTTCCTGCCATGAGGGTTCAGACGGGGGGCGCCAGAATCGATCGCGCCGAGACGATATCCTTTTCGTTCGATGGACGGCACCTAATGGGTCATCCCGGCGACACGCTGGCCTCGGCCCTGCTTGCAAACGATATCCATCTTGTCGGTCGCAGTTTCAAATATCACCGTCCACGCGGAATATTGACCGCGGGTGCCGAAGAACCCAATGCGTTGGTAACCGTGGGCGAGGGAGCCCTGGCCGAACCGAATGCGCGCGCGACTATGATCGAATTGCATGACGGGTTGGTAGCGCGCAGCCAGAACGCTTGGCCCTCGCTCGGGTTCGATCTGGGCGCGGCGACATCGCTGTTCGCGCCGCTCTTTCCATCGGGATTTTATTACAAGACCTTTCTGGGATCTGCGAAGCGCTGGACCCGATTGTACGAACCCTTTATCCGGCGCATGGCCGGTCTTGGCCCAGCGCCAACCGCCGCCGATCCCGAACATTACGACAAGATGCATGCGCACTGCGATGCGCTGGTCATAGGCGCTGGGGCGGCAGGAAGCGTTGCGGCCCAGGAAGCGGCCAGGAATGGCGCACGGGTGATCCTGATCGACGAGGGCAATGCCTGCGCGGGTCTGGATGGTGTGCAGCTGCTCACGCGCACGACAGCGTTCGGGCGTTACGACGACAATCTGATCATGGCGGTCGAGCGTTGCAACGATCATCTGCCGCCATCGCAGAGGAGCGGTCCGCGACAAAGACTTTGGCAAATACGCGCTGGACGGATCGTGCTTGCCACCGGCGCGCATCAACAGCCCTTGGTCTTTCCGAACAACGATCTGCCGGGCGTGATGCTGGCCGAAGCCGGCTTGGCCTATCTCCGCGATTTCGGGGTGCTTGTCGGAAAGCGGATCGTCATTGCGGGATGCTGCCTCGACGACCGCTATCATTTGCTTGAGGAAGCGGGCGCAACGGTGACCTATGCTTATGCCGATGCGGGATCGCATATCGTTTCCGCATCGGGCCGCAAACGCGTGACGGGTGCTGTCATTGACCGCAACGGCCGACAGGAACATGTCGCCTGCGATGCCATATTGATGGCCGGGGGTTGGCAACCAGCGGTCCATCTCCATTCGCATCTCGGCGGCAAGGTGTTGTTCGATAGCGAACGCAATTGCTTTGTACCGGTTCAGGACGAGACCACACCGCAATCGGTTGGTGCCTGCGCTGGGGAAGTCGACAGGGTGGCACCGGTCGCCCCGGTTCCGGGGGCAAAGGCGTTCATCGATTTCCAGAATGATGTCACCATTGCCGATATCGATCTTGCCTCGCGCGAGGGCTTTGTCTCGATCGAACATCTGAAGCGCTATACCACGACCGGAATGGCAACCGATCAGGGCAAGCTTTCCAACCTGAACGCCTTGCAGCGCCTTTCAAGCAATCTTTCGAGCACGCCGGGTGCGGTCGGCACCACCACCTTCCGCCCGCCCTACACCCCCGTCACCTTCGGCGCGCTTGCCGCACATGACCGCGGCGACCTGATCGATCCGATGCGGCTGACGCCGATGCATGACTGGCATGTGTCAAACGGCGCGGTATTCGAGGATGTCGGGCAGTGGAAACGGGCACGCTATTATCCGAAGGCGGGCGAGGATATGCACGCTGCAACCCTGCGCGAAGGCCGGGCGGTTCGCGCTAGCGTCGGCATGCTCGATGCATCGACGCTGGGCAAGATCGATATCCAGGGGCCCGATGCCGCGCAATTCCTCAACCTTGTTTACACCAACGCCTGGTTGAAGCTTGAGGTCGGGCGCTGCCGTTACGGGGTGATGTGCGGCGAGGACGGCATGGTTTTCGACGATGGTGTGACGGCGCGAACGGGCGAGAACCTCTATCTGATGACGACCACCACGGGCAACGCCGCCCGCGTGCTCGACCGGCTGGAGGATTATCTGCAGACCGAATGGCCGCATTTGAAGGTTTGGCTGAATTCGGTAACCGAGCATTGGGCCGCGATCGTCGTAACGGGACCTAAAGCGCGTGCAATGCTCGAGCCTCTGGTTGAGGGCACCGATCTTTGCAACGAAGCCTTTCCGCATCTCTCGATGCGCGAATGCAGGGTTGCGGGCATAGCGGCACGGCTTTACCGGATCAGTTTCACCGGTGAGCTTTCCTACGAAGTGCATATCCCCGCCCAATATGGACGTGCCGTCTGGGAAGCCTTGATCGCTGCCGGAGAGCCGTTCGGCGTCACCCCCTATGGCACCGAGACGATGCACATATTGCGCGCGGAAAAAGGCTATATCATCATCGGCCAGGAAACCGACGGCACCGTCAGCCCGGTCGATCTGGGGCTGTCCTGGGCCATCGCAAAAAACAAACCCGACTTCATTGGCAAACGTTCACTGGCCCGCGCCGATATGCTGCGCGATGATCGCAAACAACTGGTCGGGCTTTTGCCAAAGCGTATGATACCGGAAGGTGCCCAGCTTACCCAAAGCGAGGGCGGCGCAAAGCCGGTCAAGATGCTCGGCCATGTCACATCAAGCTATTGGAGCCCCGCGCTCGACAAACCTTTCGCACTAGCCTTGCTATCGGCAGGGCGAGACCGGATTGGCGAAGCGGTCTATGCGCGTTTTGGCAGCGAAGCGGTTCTGTGCGACATTATCGACCCGGTCGTCGTCGATCCCGATGGAGGCCGGATGAATGGCTGAGCTGACAAGACTTCCCGATGTACCGATGTTCGCCATACGGTGCCGCAATGAGAATTTAGCCACATTGCCGATCGTCTTGCCGACGACGGCTAACCGGTTTGCGGTTGTCGACAATTGTGCCGCCATCTGGATGTCTCCCGACGAATGGCTGCTGATTGATGAAGATGCAAGCAGCGAACAGATCCGAAAGGTTAAAGCAGCGGCGTCAGGACAGGATATTGCCGTCGTCGATGTTTCGGGCAACCGTGTTCGCTACCGATTGCAAGGTGAAGGGGCGGCTGCCTTGCTTGCAAAAGGCTGTTCGCTCGATTTCCATCCTGACGTTTTCGCTACCGGACAATGCGCGGGTACGATGCTTGCGCGAGCGCAGATTATCCTGTTGAAACGCGATGATTATCCTATATTCGAGATCCTGCCGCGACGATCGTTCGCCTATTATCTGGAAAGCTGGTTCGATGCCGCCCGTTGACGGATATGTCCTTATCACGCGCTGCCCGGATGTGCCGGGCATTGTCGGTGCGGTTGCCGGCTATCTTGCCGAAATCGGCGCGACGATTACCGAAAGCACGCATTTCAACGATAAGATGAATGGCGAATTGTGTATGCGCAACGCCTTTCGCTTCGATGGGCGGGGGCCGCCGCAAATCGAGATTGAGGTTGGGCTTCAATCAATAGCATCGCGTTTTAAGATGGACTGGACGGTCCATGATTGCACGCGTCCCGTCAGAGCGTTGATCATGGTTTCGCGGTTCGGCCACTGTCTTTTCGATCTGCTTCATGCATGGCGGGCGGGTTTGCTGCCCATCGATATCACCGGAATCGTATCGAACCATGATGACATGCGCGATTTCACCGAGTGGTGCGGACTGCCCTATCATCACATTCCGCTAACGAAAGACAATAAAGCCGAAGGCGAAGCGCAATTGCGGGAAATCATCGCCGACACCCAGACCGAACTTGTCATCCTTGCACGGTATATGCAGGTGCTCAGCACCGAGCTGAGCGACGAGCTTCGCGGTCGTTGCATCAATATCCACCATGGATTTCTGCCCAGCTTCAAAGGCGCGAAACCCTATCATCAGGCATTCGAGCGCGGCGTGAAGGTCATCGGTGCAACGGCGCATTTCGTGACGAGCGATCTCGACGAAGGCCCGATCATCGAACAGGATACCTACAGGGTCGATCACAGCCTTGCACCCAACGATCTGATCGCGGCAGGTCGCGACGTGGAAACGGCGGTGCTCCGCCGAGCGGTGCTCTGGTATGCGCAAAGACGGTTGCTGCTGAATGGATCGAAGACGATCGTCTTCCGTTGATTAGAGCCCGTTTCGATTAGTTGAGAACAGGGTCCTTGCGCGTCTATGCCGGGGGCAGCATTCGCCAATGGATCGCGCTTTCCAGCCCTGCATTTTTCAGGCTGATTGCCGCCGCATTGCTATTGCCGGGTAAGGCGAAAGTTAGAAAGCGATCGTCCGGCGCGATATGCAGTTCGAAAAGGGGGCCGTCGACAAACAGGGACAACCGCCTGGAATGCTGCACCGTGGGCAATGCGTTTGTATGCCATTTCAGCCAGTCCGGCCCTTCTCGGCGGGCACGAATCGCACCGTCGGCAGCGATCACTATCGACATCGTCGAACAGTTCGTTTCGATGCGTAATTCCAACGCACCGGTCAGAAAATCGGTAATGCCGAAGCCCGATAGCGGCACCTTCGGGCTTTCAATGGTGAAAGCTTCGGCAAATTCGGGCCGGTAATCCGATCCATTCGCCGTCAACCGGCGCACTATGCTTAAAGGTCCGCCTGCAAAACCGGGCCAGGGAAAATCCCGGGCGGTCTGCCACGACGATGCCCACCCGATAAGCGGTATGTCGTTCGAGGCGTCGTCCCCGATACCGCCTGCGATGACGGCATAGAAATCGGGACCATAATCGAGCGGTTGTACCAATGAAACGGGATCGCCGTCGCACAGGAAACCATCCTCAAGCCAGCGTCCCCTCCACCGCAAGACGGTGCAATCGGCCCTGTCACCGCGTCGATCGACGGTTGAGACGATCAACGACCATCGATCCACGGAACCGGGTTCGCGCACCATTATCGGTACTTCCCACAGGATGCCGGGTTCGGACCAGGGGCCGATCATACCCGCATATCTCCAGCTGTTCCGGCCGTCGTCACTCCGGTATATCTCTATCGTCGATCGCGCTTGCGGCGGGGGGTTCCAAGGGCATGGGGCAGCAACAAGAGCAAACCACGCCCCGCCTTTTTCAGGCTGAAACAGAAACGGATCGCGCCAGTCGACCCGAGCAGGCCCGATTGCCAAGATCGGTGAGGCCCAACTTGCCCCTCCGTCGACCGAAAAACTTCGTACCTGTTCCTGCAATCCGTCGCGATGACGCGTATAAAAGGCATGCAGACCGTCCTCCTCGGCAAGCACCGATCCCGACCATGCATCGCTAGCGCTGTCGGAGGGAATTACCACGCCTTCATATTTCCAGTCGATCAGGTCGGAACTTGTCAAACGCGCCCAGCCTACCCGCCGATAGTCGGGAGCATCGGTCCGCACCTGTGTGAACAGCGTCCATCCTCGATCGGTTTTGACCAAGCCGTTGGGATCGTTGAACCAGACGCCTTCTGGTGGACAGGCATGGAAGCGCAAAGGCGGTGCACCGACCGACATCAACGGCGCGCCTTCTTCACCGTTTCCGGCAGGCCGAACCCGATGAACGCAGCGGCAAGGACGCTGGCTAAAGCAAGGCTCGTGACCGGTGCACGACCGAATATTTCAACACGAAGCCCGGTGATCAGCGGCGCCCAGAACATGGTGCATTCCCGAAAGAAGAAAGCAGGGATGCCCAAAACCGTCTTAGAAATTCGGCCGATCCACTGATAGTCTCGATCGGTGCCCCGACATGAAAACGGCAATACTTCGCGTAAAGCGCTTTTCATCGCTCGGTGCGATCGCATCAAAGGTTCGGGACCGGCAATTGCCGCCCAATAAGCCGATTTCTCCAACCGCCTGTCTTTCTGTTCGGTCAAGATATATTGACTTCGAATGCAATCTTCGTAAACCCTTTAAGTTCCTACAGTTTGCACAAGGTGAGTGGAATGGCTGATGCGGCCGGAAAATCAAGGGTTTGGACCAAAGATAGGATGGAAGCGCGGATCATACGCTATACCGACCTCGTCCCCTGCCGCAATGCTTTCATCGACACGCGTTCGCCGGGATCGGAGGCGAAAGAAAATTTCACGATCATTGGACCCGGCGTTGCCGAAAACCCCGAACAGCATGTGCATATTTCCGAGCCGCACGGTTTCAATATCGGCGGCGCACGACAGCCGAAGGGTTGCGTCAATTCGCAGCATAGCCACGATACAGCCGAAATTTTCGTCGTGCATAGCGGTCGCTGGCAGATCAATATCGGGGAACATGGGGATGACGCGCATCTGGTGATCGAACCCGGCGATGTCCTGTCGGTGCCGACTGGCTTGTTTCGGGGCTTTACCAATATCGGCGACGATATTGGCTTCCTCTGGGTCGTACTGGGCAAGGATAATCCGGGCCGTGTATTGTGGGCGCCCTATGTATTCGACATGGCACGCGATCATGGCCTGATTCTTTTGGAAAACGGTAGTCTCGTTGATACCAGGGCCGGACAGCCTGTGCCCGATGGCCTTGCCCCGATGCCACGCACAAGCGCGGCGCAGGTTGCCGCGATGGCTTTGCCATCCGCAGCCGATCTGGAAGCGGCTGTCTGGCGAAATTCCGATGCAAAGGAAACCGCAATGCGCGCCATCATCGGATCGGAAGGGCCGGTCCTGGCCGAAAACGATATCGTCTTGAACCGGATCGACATTCTTCCAAACAGCGCTTTCGCTATGGATGGCGCCTTGACGCCAAGAGTGTTGTTCGTGCATCGCGGGCAGGTGGATATCGTGTGGAACGACGGACGCACCCTATTGCAGAAAGGGGATACCATGAGCGTTCCAACAGGCCTTGCGCACCGCATCGGATCGGATGATGGTGCCGCGCTTTATCATGTCGGCGGATGAACGGGGCGATACCTCAGATCGGTGGTCGCGACATCGCCGAAATATTGATGCCGCAAGGCGCACCGCGCCAGCACATCCCCGGTTTTGATCCGGAATATAGCGACATTGTCGACTATATCCTGCGCTGTACGCACCGCATCTGGGAGCAGAAGGATGTCGGCCTGATCGCCACCCATTATGGTCCCGACATCGTCGTGCACATGATGACCGGACCGGCATTCGGCATGGATGAAGTGATTGCCGGCACCTCCCGCACGCTATCGGCCTTTCCCGACCGGACATTGACCGGGGAAGCCGTCATCTGGTCCGACGAGGGGAAGGGGGCCTATCTGTCCTCGCACCGGATCACCTCCACTGCGACCAATCTCGGCATTTCCGAACTCGGCCCCGCCACCGGCAGGCGGATCACCTTCACCACGATCGCCGATTGCCTGTGCAAGGAAAATCTGATAATCGAGGAATGGCTGGTGCGCGACTACAGCCATATGGCGTTGCAGCTCGGTTACCACCCTCGCGCCGTCGCACGGCTGCAGGCCGCAAGCGACAGGGCCAAAGGCGGTCGTGCAGTATGGCGTCTTGAGGCTATGGAACGTGTGAATGCCGAACCCCGATCGCCTTTTCCAAACGGCCCGATGCCGGGGCCGGACGACCCGCACGGTTTCGCCTCGGCCTTCTTCGATTGCATCGTCAACCATCGCCGTTTCGGAGATGTCCGCAAAACCTACAGTTCAGCCGCACATTGGGCGGGGCCGGGGGGCAGGCGGCTGTTCGGCCGGGGCGAAATTGCCGGATGGTTCATAGCGCTGGTCGGCAGCTTCGGCGACTGTCGAATGCGCATCCAGCATGTAGCCGCCGTGGGCGACGAGATTGCCGTACGCTGGGAAATGGCTGGAACGCACAACGGTCCAGCGCTCTATGGTCCATCAACGGGTGAGGCCTGCTATATCCTGGGGGTTACGCATTGGAAGATCGATGGCGGCCTGATCGTCGATGAGGTCACGGTTTTCGACGAAGTGGCGCTGATGCGGCAGATGGAGGGGGGGCTGTGAGCGCTCCGATCGATTTCCAACTGGCCGATCTCGAGACGGCGTTGCGGCGCGATCGCAAGCTGGCCCTTCTTGCCGACAGCCATGTTCACCGTGCCACGCGCGAGGATAGCCTTGGGATCATCAAGGGTCGCGACGCGATACAGGCCGCCTGGCTTGCCGAAGACGAAGCGGCCATTACCATCGATGCCGACCTGGGCGAAATGATCGCATACACGGTCGACGGCTGGCGGGGGCATCGCTGGATCTGGCGCGAGGATGGTAGGGTCTTGCGCGAAGTGGTCGTCGAGGATCGTGGACGGGCCCGGATTGCCCCGGCGGAACATCCGCCGCTGGGAGAGCTGCGTTTGGGTGAAGGCCAATATGCGGCCGGTCGCGACGCTCTATTGCCCCCCGGTTTTCCCGAGGAAGCGCGACCGGTTGCCGACCGGTTGCACCGTGCATGGAATGGTCGGTCGCTGGACGGTTATAAGGGCGAATGGCTGATCGCATTGCTGCGCATG
>JBOFLS010000057.1:0-16425 GCA_051657985.1 Sphingorhabdus sp.
CCGCGGGGCGATGAGCGAGAGAAGCGCCAACGGATTGAAATCGTCCAGCGAAATCCCCAGATCGCCCGGCTGCGAAAACACCCGCCCCGCCCCGCGATCGAAATCCTTCACCACCATCGTGCCGCGCGGGCCGGTATCGACATCTTCCAGATCGAACAGGTTCAGAAAATCATTGAGCACATTGCCGACGATCAGATCCTGCGTCCCCGCCTCGTCGCCGTCCACAAGCTTGTAGGTGATGAAGGGTACGAACCGGTCGAAATAAATGAGCGGCAAATCCGCCGCCATCCGCCCAAGGTTCACCGCCGCCGCCGCCCCTGCAAGCCCGGCACCGAACAGCGGGCTTGCCAGCGCCGATACCGTCAATGCCGCACTGGTAGCCGTCGTATCCCCGCCGGTCAGCGTGATCCCGTAAAGCTTCAGCCGATCATACTTCCCGGCATCCATGATTGTCGTATCGGAGGCATACCAGAACACATCCGCGTTCGACGCATCGTCGGCAATCGTCTTGACCACCCCATTCTCGATATAGCCTCGGGTGCCATCGCCCAGCTTGAAACTATTTTCTACATCGCCCCAGATGATGCCCTTGGCGCTCGTGTTGTAAACCCAATCCTTGCCTAGCCCCCCTGCGGTAATTGCCTTCTCGCCCTCAATTGCAATGACCCAGTCATTGCCGGTGCCGCCATCGAGCTTCAAGAGATAATCTTCTTCTGCTATATTGCTCGTCGGATCATCCGGATTGACCGGCTCACCTGCCTTAATTCCATAGGCATCCCATCCTATCAGGATATCATCGGCACCCAAGCCCTGCCAGTTTCCGAATTGGGCTCCATAAATGAAATCTTTACCCGAAGTTCCATCAACAGTTGTGTAATCAAAGCCAAATTTTTCAATTGTGGCTAGAACAAACGCTTCGACTTGTGGTGAACCAGCATCATAATATGCCTCAATCTTGTCATGTGCTGCTTCCAATAGCGGATCAAAATATTCTGGAAACGCATCGTAAAGTGCTCTGCCCGCCGCGCCACCGAGATACGAGCCGGCAAAGCCACCTGCTATCCCAGCCAGAATGGAGCCCCAGCCAGCCCCTCTTGAAAAGGCAATTCCCGCTGCAATTCCGCCACCCGCGAAACCCCCAAATGTCTCGAACAGATATCCCATCCAGAGCTTATTGGCTGCCTTGGTGTCGCCAAGCGCATAGAGTTCTTCGGCTTCAGATGCGGTCGCAATGAATGTGATGATGTCATCGACGAGGCCGATTTTGTTCAGCGCGGCTACCGCGAGACCCGACATTCCCGCCGCGACGCCATAAGCAACACGAGTACTGCCTTCTTCATTGCCCAAGATGTTTCTGGGTTGGCCTTCCAATTTGGCTTTAACGCGGGCGTCAGCATTTGCTTTGCTTATATAGGCGTCCGCCATAGCCGGTTTTAGGCGATTGCTGGTCCTGTTCTGAATATTGATGTTGGTGCCATAAGTCGCAATTTTTTGAGCATCAATTTTGCCCTGCACCTCAAGCCCAGCAAGATAGCCGCCAAAGCCCTGCGGCGGCATAGCAACCAAGCCAAATTTCTTTAGTTTGGCATTGCGGCCCTGACGGCCAAGCTGGTTACTCAGATTCTGGAAAAAGGGCTGATCATCTGTGACAACTCGGAACAGATTGTCGGTGCTGCCGGTCCACTGAGCGATATCAGCATTAAGGTTGGGGCGCGTCGCTGTTCCGACCCAGTCGGCTTGCGAATTGCGAGCGAATTCAACTATCGCCCGGTCCCCCCGGTCACCTTTGAATGGGCTTGTGTCGGCATCATTAATGTCGTCGATTATTGAAGCATCGATTGTCCAATCGGGCGTGATGATCTTGCTATTAAGCTTGTTGGCGGCATTGAAATTATCATCATACCAAGAACGGAAAGCATTTTTGATGGCGTCAGGCGCGCCAGAATTACGACCATCTATCTCATTGATAACATCTTTCAGGATAACAATGCGACCGTGACCGATGAACAGTGTATCAAGCGCCTCGCGGATTTTTGCAGGATCGCCACCGCCAGCATGGATGGCACTTTCGATGGTCGATCCATCAATGATATCAAACGCCATCAGTTTGCCCCTTCCGAAAAGTCAATTCTTATCCGATGCGGATCATTATGCTTCAACCATTCCACCGCAGCCGGATCATCAATATTTTCGATGTTTAATTGACCATTGGCCATTTTAAATAATAGTGATCGGCCCAATCCAAGACCTGCTTCACTAAGGCGTCCTAAAGTTTCGAAATCCCAAGCCATGCCATATTTCTTCAGCCTACCGATCCATTGTTCATAGCCCGGCTCACCCGCAAGAATTTCATTAGTATAGTCATAATATATTTGCGGATTGGCTATGGCCCACTGCATAAAGTCAACAACTTCACTGAAATAGGGCAGCTGGGTTTTCCAGACTTCATCTCCTCGCACCCGATAACGCTCCACCAGCGCATCAACGCGCGGATCATCCAGCCCCGCCCACTCACCGCTCAACATCCGGCGCAGCACCGGGATCATCAGCCGAAAATTACGAATCTCGATGGCTCCAAATTCGTCCGATTGCTGTTCATCGCAAAAATCAGAGATCAGCTTGCGATCCTCATCGGTCATCAGGCCATATCGGCCAACGCGGTCAAAAATCGCCTTGATTTCGGGTGTCTTTAGCGCTCGCTCGACAACTACGCGTAACTGGTCAGACGTGATGATGTCGCGGCGACGCTCCCGTTCTGTTGCAAATAGATCAATCGCTGCTTGCACGTCGTCGGGCCAGACATTTCTTCCGGCCTTTTTGCTCCAAACAGCCTTTTGACTCTCCATGGTTTTTTCGTTAAGCGCAACTAAATCTGTCCAGCGCAGGCTGCGCAGCTTTTCCGAGGTGATTTCTTTAAAATTTGTCACGCCGCCATCTCCCTCTGCGCAAAGCGGAATGGCCGTTCCGGCCATGCGCCTATTCGATCAAGAGAGCGCGCTGCCGCACCGCGGCGGCTCACTTGCCCCGCGCAGCCTTTGCGCTTGCAATGTAGGATTTGCTTTGCAATGCTCGGATTGCTGTTTACGCTCTTTGACATGCTGAATACCCCCGGCGCACTCGCTCCCCACGCGAATCCGCTCCTCCCATCCGTTACAGGTGTTTTCAAGTAAAGCAATGTAAATCCTACACGCTTTACTTGATCTTGGCCGGGCTAGTTAAAATTGTATAAATTTGACGCTGTTCGCCTTATGTTCCCCATATCGCTTTCATAAACCCGCGCCTGTTCGGTGCGCCCGTCCGAATAGGTCACCAGCACCGGCCGGCCCTTGACGCTTCATCGCTGCTCCATTGACAGGGGCGATCGAAAAGCTAGGCAATGCCGTTTTACGCTACAACACGAATCAAGGGACATCGCATGGCGAAAAAGGGGCAAGAGGCTAAACCGAACGGAGCGGCCAAGGAGAAGAATGGCGCAGCAGACAAGGCTGTGGCGGCGGCGAAAGCGAATGAAGGAGGCACGAATGATGAGGCTACGACGCCTGCGCTCGACCCCGCAATCGTCGAGAAGATCGCCGCAGTGCGCAGCCATGTGCGCGAAAGTTTCGGCAAGGTTGTGATGGCGATGATGATGTTGCCGCGCTACCGCAACCAGACGTTGGCTGATCTGCAACATCTTGTCCTGGAACCGTTAATTCGCGACCGGATTGCAATTGCCTATCCCGGAAATGCCGAAAATGCCGCGGCGGCCGACGTTGTCGGCTTCGCCATCTGGGCCAGCGTTTCGGAAGAAGTTGATGGCCGCATTCGCGAGCAGGTCAAGGCCGGAACCTTCCCCGTGCGGCTGAAAGCGGATGACTGGAATTCGGGCGAGATCAACTGGCTGCTCGATGTGATCGCGCCCGATCAGCGCGCCACCGCCAGCGTCATCGCCAATTTCAAGCAGGTGGTGAAGGAAGGCGGACTGCGCCTGCATCCGGTCATCACGCGGCTGGTCGATGCCGAAACGCTGCAGAAAATGGGCGCTGAAAAGATCGATACGCCCAGCAGCAAGGCAGCCTGAACTTTAAGTATTCGATTTGAGTTTTACTTGAGAGCGGTTTTCACCGCTCCCTTCCGGCTTCATCCATGGTTTTGGCGATGGGTGAGAGGAGGAAGTCGATGATCCTTCGCTCGCCGGTTTTGATCTCGGCCTGCACGGCAAGGCCGGGGCCGATGATCTGGTCGCGCCCGCGGACGCGGATGGTGCGCTGTTTGAGGCGGATGCGGGCGGAGTAGACCAGCCCTTCTGAGCCTGTCGAAGGATGGATCGGGCGGCCGTTGGGGTCTTTTGCTGTCTGCTGCCCGGGCTGGCTCATGTCGATGGCATCGCGGCTGATGCTTTCGACTATGCCGGGAATGATGCCATAGTCGGTGAAGTTGTAAGCCTCCAGCTTCACCCGCACCGGCTGGCCTTCGCGGATAAAGCCGATGTCCTTGTTGAGGATCTGTGCCTCGACCACTGCCTGCGCCTCATCTGGTACAATTACCATAATCGCCTGTGCCGGCTGCACCACGCCGCCTATCGTCGAGATGGCAAGCTGCTGCACGGTACCGGAGACGGGCGCGCGCAGTTCCTGGAACGCCTTGCGCCGTGCCGATTTGGTCACCTCTTCGCGCGCGAGACCGGATTTCTCCTGCGCTTCGGCCAGTTCGGTGACCGCGGTCTTGCCGAAGCTGCCGCGCAAGCGCAGCAGTTGCGCATCGATATTGCCGATCGCCGCACGGGCTTGCGCGGCCTGCGCGCGCTGCACCTCGATATTCTGGATATGCTCGACCTTCAGCTGCTCATATTCGAGCAGGCGGATTTTGGAGAAGTAGCCCTTGTCGGCCAGCTCCTTTCTGGCGCTCAACTGCTGTTCAACCAGCGGCAGCGTTTGCGTAAGCTTGATAATTTCGGCTTCAGAGCCTTGGAGCTGCGCCTGCTGCTGGGCGCGTTGCTGCTGGAGACTGGCGCGCTCACCTTCATATTCGGCGATTGCGGTGCGGACGAAGTTCGCCTGCGTCTCGGCAATATCGGCGGGTGTGCCGGCAGGTGGCACAAAGCGCGCCGAGCGGCCTTGTAGATGCGCAAGAAGAGCGGCATTGCGCGCGGCAATCACTTCAGCGCTGAGCAGCCCCTGGGATGCCTGTGAGGCTTCGGCGCCGGTCAATGTGGGATCGAGCTCGACCAGCAACTCGCCAGCCTTCACCCGCTGGCCGTTCTTTACATGGATCGCGCGGACATAGCCGATCTCGATGGGCTGGATGATCTTCACATTGCCTGAGGGGATCACCTTGCCGCTGGCGGTCGCGACCACATCGACCTTACCGACAAAGGACCAGACAAGCGCAAGGGTGAACAGCGCGCACACGCCCAAGAGCAGCCAGCGCAAGCCGGGGCTGGGCGGCTTTTCCATAATCTCGAGCGCGGCCGGTAAAAACTCGTGGTCCGAGCGGGGCCTGGCTTTGCCTTCGGCCTCATCCTGATCACGCCAGCTTTGCTTCAGGATAGCCCAATGGCGCGCAAGCGAGGGGAAGCGGTCGGCGAGGCTCATATTATGGCCACAGCGTTTAAATATTTCACGCGAAGCCGCGAAGCCGCGAAGAAGAAGAAGTGTAAACCTGCGCGCAGCGCCATCATTTCTCCGCTTCGTTGCCGATTAGGCTGCGATATAATACATGCACCTGCGGTGCGGAGTACCTTCTTCGCGGCTTCGCGGCTTCGCGTGAAACAAATTTTCACAACGCTGCTGTACGGCACAACATCCAAGAGAACACTCACAGCTTCGTCCCCATCTGCTTGGCATGGAGCTGTGCATAGCGACCACCGGCTTTTAACAGCTCTGCATGACTGCCCATCTCAGTCACTTCGCCCGCCTCCACGGTAATGATCCGGTCGCACTGGCGCACCGCAGACAGCCGATGCGCGATGATGATCACCGTGCGGCCCTTGGCGATGCTGTTGAGGTTGGTCTGGATAATCTCCTCGCTCTCGGCATCGAGCGCGGATGTGGCCTCATCGAGGATCAGGATGCGCGGGTCGTTGATCAGCGCCCGGGCGATGGCGATGCGTTGCCGCTGCCCGCCCGACAGATTGCCACCGCGCTCGTCGATCACTGTATCATAACCGTGGTTGAGTTCCAAAATGAACTCGTGCGCGCCGGCCAGTTGGGCGGCCGCCATCACCGCCTCCATCGGCCGCGTCGGATCACCCAGCGCAATATTCTCGCGCACCGTGCGGTTGAACAATATGTTCTCCTGCAACACCACGCCCACTTGCCGCCGAAGCCAGGGCGGATCGACCAGCGCCAGATCGACACCATCGACCAGCACCCGGCCCTGTTCGGGGACATACAACCGCTGCACCAGCTTGGTCAGCGTCGATTTTCCCGATCCCGAAGGACCTACAATGCCGAGCATCTCGCCTGCACGCACATCCAGGCTCACCCCGCGCAACGCCTCGGGCGCATCGGGGCGGTAGCGGAAGCGCACCTTGTCGAACTCGATCCGCCCGGCAATCGGCGGCAGGCTGGCACGGCCCGGATTATATTCGGGCTCGGCGGGCGTGTTCAGCACATCGCCAAGGCGCTCGACCGAGATGCGCACCTGCTGAAAGTCCTGCCACAGTTGCGACAACCGCAGGATCGGTGCGGCTACACGCCCAGCGAGCATGTTGAAAGCGACCAGCGACCCCACCGACAGATCGCCCGCAATCACCGATTTGGCGCCGAAGTAGAGGATGGCAACCGTGGTCAGTTTCGACACCAGCTGGATCAGATGACTGCCCGTATTGGCGAGCTTGGCGACATCGAAGCCGATATTGGTATAGCCGGAGAACAGCTTTTCCCAGCGGTCACGCATCTGCGGTTCGACGGCCATGGCTTTCAATGTGCCGATACCGGTCACGCTCTCGACAAGAAAGGACTGGTTCTCGGCACCACGCCTGAACTTCTCCTCAAGCTTGTCGCGCAGGATCGGCGATATGAGCATCGAGATCGCCACGTAAAGCGGGATCGAGAGCAGCACGACCAAGGTCAGAAGCGGCGAATATAGGAACATCACCGCAAAGAAGACGATCGTGAAGAAAAGATCGATCACCACCGTCACGGCGTTGGAGGTCAAAAACTCGCGGATGCTTTCCAGCTCGCGTACCCGCGCGATGCTGTCCCCTACACGCCGCGCCTCGAAGTAACTGAGCGGCAGATTGAGCAAATGGCGGAACATCTTCGACGACAATTCGCTGTCGACCCGATTGGTGGTGTGTGCAAACAGCCAGTTGCGCAAAGCCGACATGCCAGTCTCGAAGATCAGGATGACGGCAAGGCCGATAGCGAGCACATCCAGCGTCGTCATCGACTGGTGCACCAGCACCTTGTCGATCACCAACTGAAAGAAGATCGGCGAGACCAGCCCCATCAGCTGCAAAAAGAAGGAGCCGATCAGCACATCGCGCAAAGGCGAGCGGTATTTGACCAATGCGGGAATGAACCAGGCAATGTCGAACGGCCGCTTCTCGCCCGCCATCGCCTCGCGGCTCGTCATCAAGAGCAAACGCCCGCTGAACCGGTCTTCAGCCTCCTTGGCCGACCAGACCTCGGGCCGCTCGGCATCGCCGCGCTGGACCAGATAGCGGGGCTTGAGACTCTCGTCCTCGATCTTTAAAAGGATAACGGCGTCACCGTCATGCAGTTCAGCCAAGGCCGGCAAGGGCAGCTTTTGATATTCCGCAAGCGCCACGCTCTTGACCCGCGCGATCAGTCCGAGCCGTTTGGCCGTCCGCGACAGGTCTTCGAGGGTAAAAGGATCTTCGCCGCGTCCACGCTCATGCGCAATCTGACCCGGATCGGCCGGCGTCCCCAGAAATTTCGCGAGCAGGACAAAGCAGGCAAGCGATGGATGCACAAAAGGCTGCGCACGGTCAGCACTACCCTGCGCAGGACTTGCCGGTCCTGTATTCTCACTTCCCAATGTCACGGATTTGAGCCCCGAATCCCTGTTTGGAGCGAGCTGATAGCAGAACAGCGAATATTCTGAAACGGTGCGCCGACAGATTTGCGACGAGTCGAAGATGAAAGTCTGCTTCTCAAACGTAAAGGCGGCACGCAAGAACAAGAATGCAGATATGTCTTGCCAAATGTTTGGTGCATAATTGCTTCGCGTTACCCGAGCTTAATGCTAGCCTGACACCATGCTCGCCCGTATCAAGAGTGGCGGATGCGCCTTGCCGCTAACGCGGCTCTTCCGCATAAGTCATCAGCTCTTCATAAGTGGCAGCAGCGTTATTAGACTTTGGCGGCAGTTGGATTTTAACTGCCGCTTAGTTTAAAAGCCGAATAGAACGACACAGTTTGAGTATTTTTATTATACAGCCGGCTTGCGCGCAAAAACCCCGAAACCCGCGATGATAGCATAGCATAGAACGGGGAGCATAAACGCTATTGCAAGGCTTCCAGATGTATCGGCAATCATACCCGTTGCAAGCGGGATTACTGCACCGCCGAATATAGCAACATTGATGATCCCCGATCCGTCCGCGGCCCGTACCCCAAGCTTTTCACAGGCCAATGTGAAAATCGTCGGAAACATGATTGCATTCATGAGACCAACCGCAAGCAGCGAATATCCGGAAACGGCGCCCGTGGTTGCTGTTGAAATCAGGATCAAGGCAATTGCGCCGATTGATACGCCTGCAAGCACAAGGCCTGGGCTGACAACACGGAGAACTGCCGAGCCGATGAACCGGCCAACCATTGCCCCGCCCCAATACAGACCAATCAACTTTCCTGCAGCCTGTTCCTCCAAGCCCATTACGTGCGGCTGCATCAGATAATTGACGATCAGCGAACCGATCGCAACCTCGGCACCGACATAAAGAAAGATGCACAGTGCGCCATAGCTGAAACGCATCCGTTTCAGCAGGTCGTTTCCATAAAGCCAAACGGCGGGTGCGATCATCGTCAGCGGCAAAGCCAGCCAGTTATAACCCAGAACCGCTGCCGCAATACCCAAACCAATACAGAACACACCAAAAATATAACGCGACGGCGCGACCAGCTTTGCCCCTTCGACAGCGGAGGCATCATGTTGCAGTTTGTTGCGAAACATCCATACGGCCGCTGCAACGACTGCGATAGCAATGGCCAATCCCAAATAGCCCTGCCAGATCGCCTCGCTTTCGGCCGTGCGATAGGCGTCAAGCTCGGCGCCGGATAGCTGATCCGCACTGACCGTCGCAAGACTGCCCAAGATCAGGATCGAACCCACAATCGGGAAAACTGTTGTCCCTAAAGAATTGAACGCCTGCGCAAAGGTCAATCGGCTATGGGCGGTTTCAGGTTTTCCCAAGAGGCTGATCAGTGGATTTGCCACCACCTGTACCACCACAACACCGCTGGCCAGTACAAACAAAGCCAGCAGAAAGACCCCATAGGTCGCGGTCTGACTTGCCGGGATGAAAAGAAGACACCCGATCATCATGATCAACAAGCCTGCTACAGCACCGCGCATATAACCGATCCGCTTGACAAGCGCAGCCCCTGGAAGACCAATGACGAGGTAGGCTGCGAAAAAGCAGAACTGAACCAGCATCGCCTGGGTGTAATTCAGCGTGAACAGCTCTTTCAGCTTCGGAATGATAACATCGTTCAGCGAAGTGATTCCGCCGAAAACGAAAAACAAGGCCATCACGAAATATTGCAATCCTTGCGGATTCTCCTGCGATCGCTCGCTTGTCTCGCTATCCGTAACGGTCCCTATCACGGCCATGTTGCTATTCCTCCATTTATTATTTTAATTTGCCTTGCCCGGGCAATGAAGCATTTCGCCGATCGCGGCAATCTTTACCGTTCGCAGCGTAGCAGTAAATCCGGTGTCGGCCGCGATGCGGATCGGCACACCTACATTATTAAAGCTGGCACCTGTGGCCTTAAAGCAGTGCAACGGAATGCGAGTTTCAAAAGTTTTGCCTGGTACCGCAGTACGGATCTCGTTGCTGATATCCACCGTCCCTCCGGCCATTGACAGCTGAACCGGCGCGGTCCCGGCCTGGTCGATGCGCCAATCGAGAACCAAGATCCAGCTTTGATCGAGCTGTCGAGAAAGATCGACCGGCCCACCCTCGATCGCGACCGCGCCTTGCCGGTTCCATGAAAATCGCTGCGCGTCTTCTTGCGCCGACAGATCGACAAACTTTGCAGTTACCGACCCGTCGATAACCAAACGCCATGGTGCAGGTACGCGTCCACGTGAGAGATAGCTTGTTGCGTTGTTCACAAGCGAAAGATCGACCCGGGGTTCCTCGTTCACCCGTGCAACCATTTGAGGTTTTGCATAGGATAGCCCATAACCTATAGGAAACAAAGGATTCTTGATAGGTGATCGCGCATCGGCAGGCCAAGCAAAAGGTAAACGGCCGACAAAGTCGCGCAGCGGTTTGCCATCGGCGCGAGCGACCAGCACATCGGCAATGCCCCGGGCCTGAGTACCGGGAAGCCAGGCAGCAACAAACGCATCCGACTGATTGATCTGTTTGCCCGTAAAGAGCGGCCGGCCCGATAGAAATACAGTTACCACGGGAATGCCCTTTTCCTTCAACCGAGCGATCAGGTTCTCATCATTTTGCAGTGGTCGAAAAGCAAGGTCGGGCACATCCCCCTGAAACTCGGCATAGGGGTTTTCGCCGACAATCACTATTGCGACATCGGCACCGTTACCGAACCCATCTGAAGAAATTTCGGTTTGGCCGCCCGCTCTTCCAACCGCTTCAGCAATAGCTTTACCGATCGTCTGGCCGTTTGGAAAATCGCTTGCCTTGGTATCGGTACCTTGCCAGGTAATCGTCCAACCCCCAGCCTGCATCGCCATATTTTCGGCACCGGATCCAGCTATAAGAACCCTGCTACCAGGCTTTATCGGTAGCAGCCCCTTTTCATTCTTTAAAAGCACCAAGGATTTCGCAACCGCTTCGCGTGCAAGTTCGAGATGCGCTGCCGCGCCAACCTGTTCATGATCGCTGCGCACAACCGCAATATCGCCCATCAGGCCCAATTTATGTTTGACCCGCAAAATACGGCGCACAGCGTCGTCAAGCCGTTCCATCGTGATACGACCATCATTGACGGCTTTAACAGTCGAATCGAATAACCCCTTCCAACTGTCCGGGGCCATGAAAAGATCAATGCCTGCATTAAGCGATGCGGCACAATCGGTGGCGGAACACCCTGTTACTTGGCCATGACCGTTCCAGTCACCCACCACTAACCCCTTAAATCCCATGCGTTGCTTAAGGACATCGGTCAGTAGGGATTTGTTGCCATGGTGTTTAACTCCGTTCCAGCTTGAAAAGCTCGCCATCACCGTAAGCGCGCCTGCTTCGATCGACGGTGGGTATCCAGCGGAATGGCCTGCGATCAATTCCTGTTCAGACATGCGCGCATCGCCTTGATCGCGCCCTTCGGCTGTACCGCCGTCAGCAAGGAAATGCTTGGCGGTTGCCGCCACCTGGCGTGCTCCCAAGGGCTGGCCGGCTTGCAATTGGCCCTGCAGCCCTAATGTCATCGCGCGGGCATATTCAGCGACGATTGCGGGGTCAGAGGAATATCCCTCATAACTTCTTCCCCAACGCAAATCCTGCGGGATCGCCAGTGTCGGGGCAAACGTCCACTCAATACCGCTGCCTGCAATCTCAGCCGCTGTAGCAACACCGATCCGCCGAACAAGATCGGTGTCGCGGGCGGCACCAAGACCGATATTATGCGGAAAGATCGTTGCACCAGGCAGGTTGGAATGGCCATGAACAGCATCGACGCCAAACAGGATTGGAATGTTTGCGCCAGCCTTTACCGATGCCGTTCTAAACTGATCGACCATCTTATTCCACTTTGCCGCATTTCCGCGCTCATCGCCAAAGGGGCCTGAATTGCCGCCAGCCAATATCGAGCCCAAGGGATAATGCGCCAAGTCTTCGGGTTTGATAGCGCTGATATCCGCCTGGATAACCTGACCAACTTTCTGCGCCACCGTCATTCGGGCAAGCAGGGCGGTTATTTGGCTTTCGGTTGCGATGCTGGTGATCGCGTCTGGGCTTTTTGCGGCCGGCCACCGTTCGGCGTTCGCCTGTGCGGTCTTTTCAACCGATGGACTTGTGGAAACCGCAATGTTCATTGCGGGTTGGGCGCAAGCGGTTACGTTGAATAAACTAGCTAGTAGAAAAACCGATTTTTTCACGCTCGACCCCATTATCCCATTAATGTGAACGTTCACATTGATGATGAATACACATGTTTCTATCAAATACAAGTACGCTCAAAGATTGCCCCTTCGGGTTGCGGCTCTCAATGAAACCAAAATCATGCTCGCTATCGCTGATAAAACAGACAGCACCATGAAAAGCCCGGCAAAACCAAATAGGGGGACGAAAACTAGCGTAAGCCAAGGCATGATCATTGACGGCAATGTATTGGTGAGATTGAACAACCCCAGATCCAATCCGCGACGGTGTGGCCGCGGTAATATATTTAGCGTTTGGGCAGCGTGTAAGGATAAAAACAGTGCAATGCTGATGCCAAAAACCATATAACCGACAACGGCAAATTTTATAACAGGCGCGAATGCCATAGCCAGCAAACCGACAGCCGCCAGCAGCGGAGCAATTGCAAGTGGCAGGATTGCATCATTGCTTCGATCTATCCAACGGCCGACCATCAGCGATAAGGGGATTGCCAAGATCAATGCGCCGCTGAAAACGCTAGCCGAAAAGACGTCTTTTGCCATTGGATCTATCGATCGAAGCCAGAGGAATAAAAATGCAAACAATGTGGCTTCGGTTACCTGCACAATCAGACGAGCAACCCACATCTGAACTACGGGCTTGTTGATCGGCATAAGATCATGGGTTTTGGCACGATTTGTTTGAAAGGTTTGAGCGGGCGCTGCCTTTCCAAACAATAAGAGCGGAAGCACAAACGACAATACCAGTATCGAAACAATCGTCAGACGCATATCTGATGCGGCAAATCCAGGAAGCGTCACAAAAACACCCGTTATTGAGCCCATGGCTGGTGCAATGGACATCAACCCGCCAAGAAATCCTTTTTGCTGATCCGGTACGCAATCACCGGCCCATGCCGTCAGCGGTGCAAGCATCATGTTGAGGCCTAATTGCCAAAAAATGATCAGCGATAATATCTGGCCAAAATTTTCAGCCCATCGAAACAGATTGAGCGTGACACAACTCATGATGAGGCCAAATGCCGTCCATACCCGGCGATTACGTGTTAGATCGCTTATCCAGCCGAAAAATATCGCGCTCATGCTGGCCGCGGCGGCACCAGCGAAGGCTAGATAAGCCAGCCAATCGACATCCGATGCTCCTGCAATTTCCATGACCCGCTTAGGCAGAAGAATGTTGAGAAACGGAACATAGGCGATCGAGCCCCCCGCCCATGCAAGCGCGTAAAGGATCAGAAAGCCAGTTGGCCGCACGGCGGTGCCAGGTCTGCCAATGATCAAAGGCTGCTCGGTTCCGAAACAGATCCGCGTTCCGCAAGGCATGCCGAGACAATCACTATGTCGGTCGGTACCGGATTTCCATTCTGAACATATATTATCGCTTCGACGGCACGCGATACAGTCTCGGCAATCGGTTGATCTATCGCAGTAAGTGGAGGATGAGTGAAGCGAACCAATGGCGTGTTGTCGAAACTGATCAAGGACAAATCGGTTGGTACGATCAGACCCTTGATCCGTGCAACATCAAGCGTAGCCAAGGTCATTTGATCATTGCTTGCGATTATGGCGGTCGGCGGATCGGATGTTTCCAGCAAATGTCTTGCGGCTTTCTCACCTGATGCATAGCTGAAATCGCCTTGTGCAATCAAATTGTCGACGGAAAGACCAGCCTCGTCCATTGCGGTTTTCCAGCCATTAACCCGACGCTCGGTTAAATGATATTCATCCGATCCTGCAATGAAACCGATACGGCTGTGTCCCTTATCGATCAGATACCGGGTTGCCAGCCATGCCGATCCAGCATCGTCCATATCAATGCAAATACCCGGCCCGTCGTTCGAACCGATACGGGCAAAAATTATATCCTGTTGTTTCAAGACCTGCAGGATCATTTCATTATCCGAATGTGGCGGCGTCAGGATGATGCCATCGGGTCTAAGCGCGGCAATTGCCGCTAAAAGCTCGCGCTCGACATTGTCACTATGCGTGTCGACCAGTTCGAAAATCATGCGATAGCCATATTGGGCACATTTCAGCATGCCGCCAAGCAACATCTGATCGACCCAGTCCGTCCCCTGGCGCGCGCGCCAGTCGGCGATCGTTCGGTCCCGATCGTTCAACGCCAATATGAGGTAAGATCGCGATCCGCTCATTCGCTGTGCGGCGATTGACGGCACATAGCCCAACTTGTCGATCGATGCCTGCACCCGCGCCTTCATATCCGGCAGGATGTTCTTGGAATTGTTGATGACGCGGCTAACGGTTTGAAGCGACACGCCGGCATCGGCCGCCACGTGCTTGATCGTTACCGCTTGTCGTTTTCGTGCCATTGCCCCGCCCTATTACGCACAACCCTTGCCCGTGGCAGGATCATGGTCGCATTGCCATACCCGAACCCAGTCAATTTCAAAATCTTTTGGAAACCCACGTGGATCCACCCCGCCAATCCCGCGCGACTCCGCCAATTTGCCCCCAATCGCCAAATTGAGGATGATGTGAAAGCGCCGGTTAAAGGGTGCATTGGGATCGGTGGTCACAGCGCTATACCAATCGCCCGCCTTTTGTTCGGAAACGGTTTGCCCGTCTATCGTCCAGACGATCCGCCCCTCTTCCCAGATAACGCCAAACACATGAAAGTCATCGAGCGATCCGGGAAGCGACGTCTCGTTGCTCTTCAGCTTGTTATCTGGCCAAATATTACCGAAATGCAGCGTGCCCAATATACGGTTTTCGCGACCGCCCAAACATTCCTTGCATTTGACGCCCAGATTGACTGCCTCCATGATATCGATCTCACCCGATCGTGCCCAGGGGCCATAGGCATTGCCTTCCGGCAGCATCCATATCGCTGGCCAAGTCCCCTGCCCTTGCGGCAGCTTCGCCCTCACCTCGATCTTTCCATAACGCCAGGCCGCCTTGCCGCGCGTTACCAGCCGGGCAGAACTATAGTTCTTGGTCGCGCGGGCGTTGGCCTTCTTCTTGTCGTTATGTTGCGAAAGAGGAAAGGCCGGGCCTGTGGCCCGTTCCTTGCGGGCCGTGATAACCAGCATGCCATTTTTCACCGCCGCGTTGCTGCGACGGTCGGTATAGCATTGCCGTTCGTCGTTTCCACCGCCCCAGCAATCGACATCAAAATCCCATTTGCTTTGGTCGATCTCTTTGCCGTCGAATTCATCGAACCAGACGAGCCGCCAATCCTTCGCGGGTTGAGCAGATACGGCGGCAGATGCGAAAAGGACCGCCAGCATGAAAAGCCGAAACCCTTTCATGCGGCCATCGGAACCTTCGCACCGCAATAACGGCTGACATAATCTCCGTGGCTCGGCAGCTGATCGACCGTAGCGCGCACCGATTTGCGGATCATCGCCAGCATCTTTTCCAGCTCATCATCGCGCAGCTTTTGCGCAATGGGATGATAGCTTTGCGGGAGTATCCCCTGCCCCATCATTACCTGCACCCAACTGTTTTCGGCGAACAATTCCTCGTTCCGGCGGAAAACGCGGCCCGTTTCGCGGAACAGCTCGATCTTCTGCTCCAGGCTTTCCGGGATCGGCATATCCGCGCATTGACGCCAGAATGGGCTGTCGCGCCGATCGGTCGCCTTATAGTGCAGGATCAGGAAATCGCGGATCTGCAGCATGTCCTGCATCTGCTGATCGTTGAACTCGGCTATGTCGCGCGCGCTGACCGGCCCCAAGGGTAGCATCCGGATGAAGCGCAGGATCGCGCGCTGGATCAGGTGAATACTTGTCGACTCCAGCGGCTCCATAAATCCGCCCGACAGGCCGACCGCAATGCAGTTGCGATACCATTGCTGGCGGCGTGCACCGGTTACGAAGCGGATTCGGTTGGGTTCGACCAACGTCTTGCCCTCCAGATTGCCCAGCATCTGCTGAAGCGCGTCGTCATGCTCGAGATAGCGGCTGCAGTAAACGATTCCATTGCCGGTGCGGTGCTGCAACGGGATACGCCATTGCCAGCCCGCCTGATGCGCCATGGCCCGGGTATAAGGTAAGGGCGGGCGGACATTTTCGGTCTGAATGGCGATAGCGGAATCGCAGGGCAGCCAGTGCGTCCAGTCATCGAAGCCCGCATGCAGCGCGCCTTCCATCAGCAGCGCACGGAATCCCGTGCAGTCGAGAAACAGGTCACCCTCGATCCGTCGGTCACCGTCGAGGA
>JBOFLS010000058.1:0-6890 GCA_051657985.1 Sphingorhabdus sp.
AGCACAAACCTATGCCCCCTCAAGTCGGCAAGCCTTCCTAGTAACAGACCAGCGATCGGTCTTACAGCATATGATGAGATAAAGGTGGCATAGGTTGCCAGCAGCGCGAAGGCTGGATCGGAAGAGTCAAAGAAAACTACGGCGAGGTATGCGGCGAACAGGCCATATAAGGAATGGTCGTAGTATTCGATTGCGTTGCCCAAGATCGCTGCCACCAATGGACGGCGATCAAGCACACCGTAATTGTCGCCATTAATTTGCTGAGCGTTTCTAGGGCTAATGGGCGAATCCATTTCAAGATCTTCTTTCCGCACGCGCGCATATGCCAGCTCACTGACAAGTTAGTTGCCTAGGGATTTTTGCCTGAGGTGTCATACTAAGTAATATCCAGGGGCCAAGCGTCGCAAAGCGACACATGGCCCCTGGGAAGAGCGCGTGAGATCAAAACTTAACGGTGAAGGTTCCCATGATGGCTCGCGGCGAGCCCAACCAATAAGTGACGGTGCGGCCTGGGATGGTAGTCCCGTTAATACCGGTCGTGGCGACCGCATTGGTTTGTGCCGAAGCAAAGGTGGCCAGCTGGGGTTTGTTCCCGAGATTGGTCGCCGAGACTCGGATACTGGATTCCTTACCGATCAGGCCTTCCGGAAGTCGATAGCCCAGACTCAGGTCGAAAGTGCTGTATGCCGGCATTTTCTCATCGTTCATAAACGTACCCCACTGGGAGCCAGTGTACTTCCAGAGGAGATTACCAAAGAACGATCCGTTATCGTAGTTGATGCCAGCCGTCGCAGTCCACTTGGGAGCCTGAACGCCTTCCTTGCCCTTTGTAGGTAGAAAATCGACACCGGCAGAACTGGCTACTTGGATGTTGCTCTGCGTCTGGGTCCAAAGATACTGCCCGTTGATATAAGGGCTGAACCCGTGGAACGGCCCAAACGCAAACTCCGCTGTAACTCCGCGCATCTTCAGATCGCCGCCGCTAAGTGTGCTGTTGACACCGGCGCCGTTGAGGAATGCCAGCGATGTTACGCTGTTATTCTTGAGAAGTTTATTGAACAGCGCCACGTCAACCGTGATGGTCGGATTGTGATAACGGAGACCCAACTCCTGCCCGACAGCATATTCAGGTGGCGCGAGGAGATTGCCTGCCTGAGCGAACGTTCCGTTAGATGCGTTGTATGTGTTGGGATAGGTTGTGATCGGTGCGTTCGTTCGGGTTTCGGTAATTATGTTGCCGTAAATCTGCGTTCTGTCGTCAATATCGTAGGAGATCGTCGCTCGGGGAAGGAGCTTCTCATATGAAAATTGCATGCCTGATTGCGGCCCTGGGACCAGATTTTGCCCCGTGAGCCGGTATATGAAGTATTTTAGTCCGAGTTCGAATTTCAACTTATCGTCAAGCATTGACTGCGTGTACTGCACAGACAATGCATTGATGTTTGTCCGGAACGTGTAGTTGGCGCCTGTGATCACGCGCCCTGACGTCGAGAGAAGCGGATTTGCACCCCAATCTGGGGCATTGCCGCCACTGGAAATAGGCGAAAAGCTATTTAGCTGATCCATCGTGAAATGGTCATACCACCAACCAAACTGGAGGCTGCTACTTGGAGTAACGTCAAAGGTGGCTATGGTGTTCACACCATACGCGTGCTGATTCTGCAAGATATTGGTTTTGACCGGGATATTTCCATTGGGGAGAAGGAAAAGGCCCGCCGTGCTCACAGTCTGCAATTGATTGCCGGCATAGATGCTAGCGGGGTTGAGCGATGAACCGCCTGGACTGTTGGACTTGATCCACTGATAGTAGGGCGTGATCTTCAGGTGAATGCTGTCGCCCGCATCGATATCGTTGTTCCACGCGATAAGAAGGTTTTTGCGCGTGTAGACCCCGTGCTTCCAGAAATTGTTCGAGTTGCTGGTCGGATCCCAGGTTGGCCTGTAATTGAAGGCGGCGTAATTGCCGGTCAGCCGAGCCGTGTTGAACTGAGCTTGGCTGATCGCCAGAGAGCGAACAACATCCCAATCATTGTAGGATGCGAAGATCGAGCTCTTGGCGGAGTCTCCCCAGTCCTTCGTTACCTTGAAATCGCCATGAAAGCGTTCACCGATCGCTTCGTCAGGGAGCGTGAAGTTTCCAGCCTTGGTATATGAAGCCGACACGAATGCCTTGAGTCCTGAATTGCCGATCTCTCCTGTATCAAGACTACCGAACCAACGGCGTCCTGCAAACGAGCCGTGGCTGTAGGAGGCTTGACCGCCGGTGTCCTTGGACGGATCGCGAACGGTGATTGAAAATTCACCGCCGACGGCGGTCTGCACCGGATCAGCAATGCGCGCCGATCCTGGATGAATGGTGAGGCCAGCAATGTTCTCGTTATCGACGTAAGTTTCAGAATAAGGGAGCAGATAGGCGCGGTCCATCGGCGCCATTCCATCAACCACCCATCCGAGTTTGTTCATCGGGAGGCCGCGGATAAACAAGCCGTAGCGGATGCTCATCTGATAGGGATCAGACTGTCCGGTGCTGACGCCAGGCAGGGTTGAGACAAGTTGGTATGGCCCCGCGATACCCATCTTCTGCTCAATGGCTTCGGCCGTGATGCTGTTCGTGGTTTCTGGCTGACGCTGAAGGATCATAAGGCCGCCGGCGACTTGGCGCTCTTGTTTGCCAGTTACGACGATTTCTTGGAGGATGTCTTCCGCTGTTTCCGTCCGGACTCCTTCCTTCGGAGTCGCAGAGGACGTGGCTTCTTGAGCAAGGGCAGTGTGGGGCAATAGCATCCCAACCGCAGTCATTGCCGTTGCGCCAAACAAGCGGATGCGGGCCGTCTTGCTCATTAATTTCATTGTCACCCTCCACAGAATCAATTTTTGCCAATCCGAGACGCCATCTCAGGCGTTTCGACTCGTGTGATTTACAGTGGTATATACCAAATGCAACTAGAATCGTCTGTGACGACATGATTGGTTCACTGATTGGTCCGCTGATTGCCTAACCGGACGAGGCGGGTAGTCTCGTGAGGAAGGTTTGACGCCCTCCTTGCGGGGATGCGGTGGCGATGCCGCAGGATGATGTCGTCGGTGGAGTGAGAACAAAGATTCCGTACCGTTGCGCCTCCATGTTAAGCTCAGGAATTTAAATTGGAGGATGACTTGTGTCAGTGTGGTGCGGCCGGAATAGCCGCCCCTGTTCCGCATAGAGGACCGCGCACAGGCAAAACAGGCTGCATCCTAAGAACCCCAAAGCCAGAGGGACGGTTGTGCTGTCGAATAGCTGACCGACGGCTGCGCCGACGCCGGCACCGATGCACGTCGATATAAAGCCCTGCACGGACGATGCGGATCCTGCAATATCGCCAACCGTCTCCATGGCCATCGAGTTAAAATTTGAACTCATGAGACCATAAAGAAACATCTGCACCCCTTGTAACACGACGAAGCTGAAAAGAGTTTCGCCGCGATTAACGGCAACAGCTAAATGAAGAAAATTGACGGCGATGAAGGCAATCAACGCAGCATGGCTGATCAGTCGTGTTCCAAAGCGCTCAACGAACCAGGCGTTGATAAACATTGCAATTCCCATGCACCCGCCAATACCGGCGAACAGGATCGGGAACAGATCCTGGAGACGGAAAATGTCCGTGAAGATTGGTTCCACAGACATGACGAAACTGCTGACACAAGCAAAAGAGCAGGCTGAGGCCATTGTATAGCCTATGGCTGATCGATCTCGGATGACCTGACCGAAAGCGTCGGCGACGGCTGCGAAATTGAGCGGACGGCAAAATTCGGGGCGCAGCGTCTCCTTAAGTCGAATGAGCACGAACGCCCCGACAACGCCGGCATAGGCAGCGAGCATGAAGAAAATCGCTCTCCAGCTCCCTAGAATGACCACGATAACTTGCCCAAGGCTAGGTGCGACCATCGGCACGAGATAGATCATCATTATCGCCAAGCTCATTATGCGGGCCATCTGTCGCCCTGAATAGCAATCCCTGATCACAGAAATCAGGATAATACGCGCCGCAGCTGCTGAGGCCCCTCCGAGCAGCCGCGCCACAAGCAGCATCGAAAAGCTGCTAGCAAACCCGGCGAGGAGATTGGAGACGGCGAAGGACGTCACGCCAATGATCAACAGCGGCTTGCGCCCGAAATGATCCGCGAGCGGCCCCCAAACAATCTGAGCAAGACCAAACCCGAGCATGAAAATTGCGATGATCCACTGACGATCATTTGCGTGCGCAACTTCAAGAGCATTACCGATTGTAGGTAATGCAGGTAGCATGCTGTCGATGCCTAGCGCGTTAAGCGCCATGATGGATGAGGCAAAGAATACAAAATTCGTCGCGCCAAAGCCCGACGCTGACCGAATTGTTGGACGTAACGGCATGCCTAGATTCAACGGCGACGGCGGCACGTTCTCACGATCAGCCACCGTGTTCGCCTCCCGCGCAAAGCTGAAAAACTTCCAGAATGACAAGATACGGATCGTTCATCGAAGATGCGCCAGCAGGGCCTCGCGCATCGCTCCCGCCGGCGCTTCGAGACCGGTGTACAGCGTAAATTGGTGCAGGGCCTGGTGGAGCAGCATGAGCCAGCCGGGTACCGAAATGAGGCCGAGGCGCTCGGCTTGGTCGCAAAGCAGCGTACGCGACGGATTGAAGACGACGTCGAATACGGCTTCCAAGTCAGGAAATCGCCCAGGTGCAAGAAAGCCATCCGGCAGGTCCGTATTCGGAGTTGCATTAACCAAAAGGTCGATACCTGGCATGAATTGGAAGTTAGCAGAGTGTGGGCGCGGAAGATCGAAATCGGCGGCAATAACTCTGGCTGCATCGAGGTTTCTCGCGGCGATTTCGACGATCCACCCGGCCTCTCTGAGTCCAAAGATCAATGCACGAGCAGCGCCGCCGGCGCCAAGTACGAGTGCGTGGCCGGGTACATGAACGCCCGCTTCCTGCAAGGCGTCCATCGCGCCGCGCCAATCGGTGTTATGTCCGCTCAGTCGACCGCTTTCGTTTACAACAGTATTACAGGCGCCGATGGCGCAGGTGTCGGGCGAAACCTCGTCAAGCAGCGAAAGGATTTCACGCTTGAAAGGCATCGACACACCGAAACCTCGAAAGCCGAGCTCCAGAAATGCACCAACGGTCGAGTGCAAATCCTGTGACTCAGCGGAGACATACCGGAAACTGAGTCCAGCAGCAGCGTAACCTGCTTCATGCATCTTGACGCCGAGAGCGTTTGGCGAGGCCCGACCTGAAATTGAACCACAAAGTTGAGGTGCTGTCCGGGTCATCGCGAGCCTTTCAATCTAGACCAAATCTGTTGAACTGATGCTTGGCGGTTGCCGCGACCAACAGACTACTCCCGTCGTCAGTCTCGCAACGACCAACGACGACCCTGCCGCAAAGCTCAAGGATTGGGAGAAGTTGTCGACTCGCGCCTCAGTCCTACAAAGTATCATACCAGATTTGCACTGGAGCATACCAAATGCAACACTGCATTCTGATCCCGATGGAGGATCAAGGGATTGCAGAGCTGATGGCCACGAACCGACCGCGCATTTTTATACCTCCAGTGGCTAGTCTAAATGATCCGCAGCTCATCACAGGAAGCACGATTTCGGTTCCGGGCGGATGGATGAGAGAGGCGCAATCGGAGTTCGTCGACGCCTCAATCTATGATTGACTAACGCATTATTGGTATATACCAGATAGGTTGGATGGCTTGACGCGCGGAAATCGCATCCGCGGCACGCGCTTCACGCCGACGCAATGGATAGGCAACAGCCATTCCATACGTACAAAAGGAGGATGGCTTAGTGAGTTGGATCATCGGCGTCGACGTCGGCGGGACCTTTACCGATTTCTTCGCCTTCCGGGAGGTGGACGGCGCCACGCGCAAGTGGAAGCGGCCGTCCACTCCCTCCAACCCCGCCGAGGCGATCATTGCTGGCCTCAAGGAGCTGTGCATGGCCCATGACATTCCACTCGCAGAGGTGGATCGGCTCTGCCACGGAAGCACCGTTGCGACGAACGCGCTGATCCAGCGACGCGGGGCGGACTGCGCACTCATCACGACCAAAGGACTGCGCGATGTCATCGAGATTGGCCGCCAAACTCGGCCGGTAGTTGACAGCCACGAGATCGATTCTCCGCCGCCATTGATCCCGCGCAAGCATCGCTACGAACTGGGCGAACGCCTTCTGTCTACAGGCGAGGTACTTTCTTCCGTCCCGGAAGACGAGCTTGCGGCGCTGATCGAGACGATCCGAGCGGAGGGACTTCAGGCTGTCGCGGTTTGCTTCCTGTTTGCTTACGTCAATCCTGCGCATGAAGAGCGGGTAGGCGCCGCTCTCCGCGCTGCCCTCCCAGGCGTTTCAGTGTCGCTTTCGAGCGAAGTGCAGCCCGAATTCCGCGAGTTCGAACGGTTCACTACGACCGTCGTGAACGCCTATCTACAGCCGCGCCTCGAACATTACATCGAGACACTGATCAACGATCTCTCCGAGACCATCCCTGCGGCCCAGGTGGGAATCAATCAGTCGAGCGGTGGCCTCATGTCGCTGAATGTCGCGCGTGCGTTTCCGGTCCGCATGGCGCTTTCCGGTCCTGCGGCAGGTGTAGTGGGTGCTATCGAGGTCGCGAAGTCGGCCAAGGCTCCGGAGGTGATTACTATCGATATAGGAGGGACGAGCGCTGACGTGGCGCTCATCCGCGATTACCGGGTCGAGCTATCGGCCGGGCGCGACGTTGATGGCTTTCCTGTCCAGTTGCCGATGGTCGACGTAACGACCGTTGGCGCCGGTGGCGGTTCGATCGCCTGGTTCGCTGCCGACGGCCTGTTCAAAGTTGGCCCTCAGAGTGCTGGCGCGGTTCCTGGCC
>JBOFLS010000059.1:0-2130 GCA_051657985.1 Sphingorhabdus sp.
AGGCTTAAGAGCTGGGTCATGCGGGAACTCCCGCACTCAGGGGAGAACGGAATTGGTTCGCACGCCGCGCTATAAGCAACTGGCCGATGAATTGCGCGCTGAAATAACTGCGGGCGATTATAGCAAAGACAGTTTCCCGACCGAAAGCGAGCTTTGCAAACGCTACGCCGTATCGCGCTTCACCGTGCGGGAGGCTTTGCGTGCGCTGCAGGGCGAAGGGCTGATCGCCCGCAAACGTGGGTCGGGCACGATGATCCAGTCGGCAGCGGCGCGCGGTGGCGCGCTGCACCAGCCCTTGTCGAATGTCGCTGAAATTCTGCAATATGCGCGCGACACACGGGCACAATTTGCTGCCCTTGGTCAAGGGCCGCTGCCGCGCGTCTATGCCGAACAGATCGGTATCGTCGCCGGCGGCCAGTGGAGTCGCTTTCGTGGCCTTCGCCGTCGGACGGACTCGAGCGAACCGCTTGCCTATACCGAAGCCTTTGTACACGAATCGTTGCGTGCCATTTCCGAGAAAATCGATCCAAGCGAAGATACGTTGTTTCGCCAGATCGAAAGCCTGGCCAAGATCAAGATTGTCAAGGTAACTCAGGATATTCAGGCAGTTGCTGCGCCATCCGAAGTAGCCAAGGCGCTGGGCTTGGTCAAACGCGCACCTTGCCTGCGCATTTTGCGCTGCTATCATGATACGACTGATCGTATTTTGGAAGTATCGGCCAGTCACCATCCGGGGGATAAGTTCGCCTATTCGATGCATATCGATGTAGAGGGATAACCTTTCAACCATCGCTGTTCAGCTCTGGCGCGTTATTGGGTTCCCATCGATCAGAGGCAAATCGAATGGCTGGCGCAATATGATGCGCACCGTCATACTCTACCCACAATCCACGCTCGGTAATATGAGGCTCATTCAAGGCCTCCCGGAAATCAAGCACAGGAGCAAAAGCAACGTCTTTGCCGGCAAACCAGGAAACCCATTCATTCCTGCTTTTTGTAATAAAAATCGATCGCAAATAGATAGTCAGTTCATTTTGTTCGCCCGCTTCGCGCAAGGCATGTTCTATCAGATCGGGACGGCCAAGCGCATTCAACAAATTTTCCGCAAATTTGATTTCGCGTCCGCCAAGAACGATATGTTTTCCATCGCTTGTTCTATATACCTGATAAAATGCTGCACCTCCCAAAGATCGCTGTTTTGCCGAAACCGGCGCAGGACCGCCTGCAATCGCACTTCCAGCAATATGTGCGCACCAAGGGAGCAGACTATCAAGCATTGCGCAGTCAATATAGTCGCCCTGGCCCGTTTTTTCGCGTCCCACCAGTGCCATCAGCGTAGCGGAAAGCGCAGTTAAACCGGCCGCCATATCGGCCGAGGGTGCACCGGGAACTACAGGGGTGCCATCCACTCCGTCATTGACCGAAAGAAAGCCCGCCAGCGCTTGTGTCGCCATATCGTGCGCTGGATGATGGGCCAGCGCGCCATGCTGCCCGAATGCGGAGATTGAACAATAAACGATCCGAGGATTGCGTACCGAGACCTTAGCATAATCGAAACCTAGCCGTTGCATCACGCCGGGTCGGAAACCCTCCACAAAAACATCGGCAGTATCGATCAGCTCCCAAAGCCGCGCTTTGCCCTGTTCGCTCTTCAGATCAAGGACTATGCTTTTCTTGCCCCGGTTGAGGTTGCGGAACCAGACCGATTGGCCCGCCTCGAACGGGGCCTGTTCACGCGCGGGATCACCCGCAGCCGTCTCGATCTTGATGACCTCGGCGCCTTGGTCGGCCATCATCAAGGTCATCATCGGGCCGGGCAGAAAAACGGACAGGTCGATGACCCGGATGCCCGACAGCTTTGGCATATTTAGATGATCTCCAAACGACGCATATCTGCAATCGTTTCAGCATCGTAGCCGAGTTCGTGCAAGATCGTATCGCTATCTTGTCCAAGATAGGGTGCGGTACGCGATGGCAACCGTTCGCCATTGATGCGGATCGGGCTGGCGAGCACATGCATCTGGCCCTTGTCTGGCTGTTCCACCACCTGCCGCATGCCAATGATATCGAGCCATGGATTATCGAGTGCTTGATCGAGACTATACACTGGCGCAACCGGCACATGGCCTT
>JBOFLS010000060.1:0-19059 GCA_051657985.1 Sphingorhabdus sp.
TGCTACCAAGCGGCTGACGTCTGCAACGGCCTTACGGCAGAAACCGCAATTATAGTCGGTGAATTCGACAATAGTGATCGCTCCATCGGGATTGCCGCCTACGGCTCCCGGGAATGGCCTGGTCAATGCACCGCCTGCATTCTCAATTCGTTTCGTCACCTCACGCTTTTGCAGAATTTGCACGGCTTCGGTAATAATTTCAGGATTTTGAAGGATATAGGCACGCACGATCGCCTCTGTCGCCGCACGTTCCGTATTAGTTACACCGGCAGCGGAAATAGCCTTTTCTGCTTCTGTTGAAGCGTCGGCTACCAACTTATCGCCTTCGACGGATTGCCGGTTCGAATAAAGATAAAGGGCAATCGCAACAACGATCAAAGAGCCAATGATGCCAAAAATGATCGGCAAATTTTTGCCGTTAAATCGCTGTCCCATCCTTGCCCCTTAATTAGATTGATTACGCAGAACCATAATTTAACGTTTGCGTTTTGCCAATTTCTGAACCTGCGCTTCGGCCACCAATTTGATATCCTGGGCCCGGATCCAGTCGTTCGAATACTCTTTCAATCCTGCCATAGCCGTTGCCGCATTGGGCAAGGCAAGTTGCGGCGCGCCCTCCATCAGATAACGTTCCGCGCTGGCCAATGCGGCGCGCGGTTCGTCGCCCAATGCCTGATAGACGACGCCTAACTGGTACCAGGCAAAAGGATTATTGTTGTCTTTGGCAACCGCTGCGCGCAATACCCTCACAGCTTCATCCAGATTGCCCTTGTCTTCGGTAGCGATCAGCGCATGTCCGAAAACGGCCGCGATCAAGGGCTGATTGCCGGTTAGATCGACTGCCCTGCGAAGCGATGCCAAGGCCTCGGCGGGCTTTCCCGATTCCAGCAAAATCTGTCCTTGCAGCTCGAGGAAATACGGATCGTCGGGATTTTTCATGACCAGCGTATTGGCCTCCCGCATTGCCTTGTCAGGATAAGCGGCTTTGTGCCAGGCATAGGCACGTGCATAATGGCCGGCTATGCTGGTATCGCTTTCGGGATAATCGCGCAAAGTGGTATTGGGCTCGGCGATATAGCCCAACAGTTTCGCCTTGACGCGTTTGAAGCCGTTTTCCCATTTGGGATTGAGCTTCGCATCCCAGGCGGGATCCACTTTATAGGTATCTTCCAAGACCGTGATACGCTCACCGGATAAAGGGTGCGTGCGATCATAGCTGTCGGTTTGAGGAATGCCGAGGCGAAACTCGAAATTCTGCAATTTCTTGAAAAACGCAATCGAGCCGCGACCGCTAATTCCGGCTTTGGAAAGATAACGTGCGCCTGATGCATCGGCGACGCTTTCTTGTACCCGGCTAAAGGCAAGAAACCTGCCCATGGCGGCTTGCTGACCTGCTTGCATGATCGCCATGCCCGCTTCGCCCGCACCCGCCGCTATGGCCGCAGCAGCCAGGATAAGGCTTGCGATTGATATATTGCTCGCCGCCTCTACACCCTCAGAATAACGAATGACATGGCCGCCTTCGATATGGCCCAGCTCATGGGCAATCACACCCTGAACTTCATTGGCCGTGGAAGCGGCCTGGATAAGTCCTGTATGGATGTAAATCGTCTGGCCGCCTGCAACAAATGCGTTAATCGATTTGTCGTTGATCAGAACGATATCGACATTGGCAGGATCAAGGCCTGCGGCACGAACAAGCGGTTCGGAAATCTCATCGAAAAAGGCTTCGGTTTCCGCATCGCGCAAGATCGATTGAGCATGCGCGGGCTGCAAGCTTATCGAAAGAATGGCGAGCAATGCGAGCAGTCGGGCAGCAAGGCCCGGAATCGACATTTCGATCATCATTCGCTTGCTTTGCCGTCCGGTCGATGAATAGCCCATGAAGCGGTAAAAAGCTGCCCGGCCTCTACCAAAGATATGAGACCGGGCAGCGTTCGAATCGTTTTAGCCAAAGGTCCGTTGCCACCAGCCACGGCGCGGGCCGCCGGTCTCGTCTTCTGTATCAACCGAGGAAGCGGCGGTATCGGTTGTTTCGGCAGCGTTCTTCTTAGTTGTTCGCTTGGGTTTGGCTTTTGCCGGTGTCTTGGCTTCGCTCGGCTCGGCATCGGCTTTGGCATCGGTTTCAGTTCCATTCTTAGCCTTAACTCTGCGACGCGTTTTAGGCTTCTCCTCGATCGAAACATTTTCCTCGGTAGCGGGCGACACGGCTTCGGTTTCGGCAACCGTCTTGGTCTTGCGGCCACCGCGCCTTGCCTTGGGCGGAGCGGGGCTTTCTTCGATGGCCAGTGCGGTCGCGGTCTCTGCATCATTTTCAGCGGCTACCGTTTCGGCCTCCGCCTTCTTGCTGCGGCCGCGTACGCGTTTCGGTTTTTCCGCGACTTCGGTTACCGCTTCGATCGGTTCCAAAGGTAGCGCCTCGCTCACTTCCTCATCCTCGCCGATGCGATCTTCGCGTTCACGATTGCGCCCACCACGACGACCACGACGCCGCCGTTTGCGCTTGCCGTTGCGTTCCTCGCGTAGGCTTTCGTCGGTGCGCGCGTCCTGTTCTTCGCCTTCGCCTTCATCAGCTATCTCATCGAAATCGTCATCCTCGTCAATCTCGAGAATAGGGGCAGGCATCGTCGGACGTTCGGGGCGGGGACCGCCAGCGCTGACCATCATTTTCGCGCCTTCGATCTCGCCATTGGGCAAAACCTCGATGCGGACATGATAGCGATCCTCGATTTCCGCGAGCTCGGCACGTTTGTTGTTGAGAATGTAAATCGTGGCTTCCTGACTGGCCTGCAAGGAAATTTGGCTGCCGACGCCACGGGCTGCCTCCTCCTCGATAAGCCGCAAGGCAGAAAGTGCTGACGAAGATGCGGTGCGAACAAGCCCCGTTCCCTCACAATGCGGGCACTGACGAGTCGACGCCTCCAGCACGCCGGTGCGCAGTCGCTGGCGACTCATTTCCATCAGGCCGAAGCTCGAAATGCGTCCGACCTGGATGCGGGCGCGATCGTTTTTGAGCGCCTCCTTCATTGCCCGCTCGACCTTGCGGGCGTTCGAATGATGATCCATGTCGATGAAGTCAATCACAACCAGACCCGCCATATCGCGTAGGCGCAACTGGCGGGCAATCTCGCGCGCCGCTTCCAAATTGGTTGCAAGCGCGGTTTGCTCGATACCATGTTCTTTAGTCGAGCGGCCCGAGTTGATGTCGATCGAAACCAGCGCTTCGGTAGGATTGATCACGATATAGCCGCCTGATTTCAGCTGAACCACGGGATTATACATAGCGTTCAACTGATCTTCGACGCCGTGGCGTTGAAACAACGACACCGGGTCGGCATAATGCTGCACACGCTTAGCGTGGCTGGGCATTAGCAGTTTCATGAAATCCTTGGCGGCCTTGTAGCCTTCGGCGCCCTCGACCAGCACATCGTCGATATCCTTGTTGTAGATATCGCGGATCGCGCGCTTCACCAGATCGCTGTCCGAATGGATCAGCATCGGTGCCGCGCCCTTCAATGTGCGTTCGCGGATTTCGTCCCAAAGGCGGGCAAGATAATCGAAGTCGCGCTTGATCTCCGGTTTGGTGCGGGCAAGACCGGCGGTGCGGATGATGCAGCCCATCGTTGCGGGCAGGCTCAAATCCGAAATGATCGATTTTAGCCGCTTGCGATCCGCTGCGCTCGAAATCTTCCGGCTGATCCCGCCACCATGCGAGGTGTTAGGCATCAGCACGCAATAGCGCCCGGCAAGGCTGAGGTACGTAGTCAGCGCTGCACCCTTGTTGCCGCGTTCTTCCTTAACCACCTGCACCAGCAGAACCTGCCGCCTGTGGATCACATCCTGGATCTTGTAACGGCGGCGCAAGTTCATGCGCTTGGCACGGGCCTCGTCGCTAGCCTTTGGTGCATTACCGCGCCCACCTTTGCCGCGACGGCGGCGGTTACCGCGACGATCACGGCGGCCATTATCATCCTCAGCACTCTCGTCGTCGGAAACCGCTTCGCTTTCGCCATAGCCTTCGTCATCGTTAGCCGCTTCAAGATCGAGCTCTTCGCCTTCGCTGATATCGATCGTATCGATCCGGTCGTCGCTTTCGACTTCGATAAAGTCGGCATCTTCATCATCGCGCGCGTCCGAACGCATGATATCGGCAGGTTCGTCTTCTTCGGCTTCTTCCTGTTCGCGCAAAGCGGCTTCTTCCGCAGCGGCAGCGGCCTCTTCAGCCAAAAGGCGTTCGCGATCTTCTTTTGGGATCTGATAATAATCGGGGTGGATTTCGCTAAAAGCCAAAAAGCCGTGGCGATTGCCACCATAATCGACGAATGCCGCCTGCAAAGACGGTTCGACCCTGGTAACCTTGGCTAGATAGATATTTCCCTTGAGCTGTTTATGTTCGGACGACTCGAAGTCGAACTCTTCAATTGTGTTCCCTGTTACGACAGCGACCCGGGTCTCCTCCCGGTGGCGCGCGTCGATGAGCATACGCGTTTTCATTATGATGTCTCCATGCCGAAAAGCACGCCGTTTTGCCGGCGCGCGTGGTGGCATATGTTATTTGATGTGCGAATGTGTCTGTTACCGGGGCACCGCGGGCGCATATCGCGCGGGCGTAACTTGCCGCCAACGCACCGAACCCTTTTGGGTCAGTGGAAGGGGAAATTTCATGCCGCATGTAACATCAACCTGTATTATGTCCGGGCGGCAAAAAGCCCGGCGCTGCAAAGGCAATAAATCCTTCATATAAGGATCGCCTGATTTGTGAGCTAGCACTGGCTAAGCCTGTCGGCAAGTAGGTAGGCGATTTTATTAAACGGTTGCCTCGCTGCATAAATCGCTAACGCACTGTTAACCCAATCCGAAAACCTCGCTGGAAGCAGTCATGCTTAATAAAGTTTTCATCATGATCTGCGCTCAACCCCTTAATTTCGTCTCGACCAGTCTGGCCTTCATGCGGCATAAGCCAATCATGGCTTTCTTGGCGCTTATTGCTTTATCGGTTACCGCATCGCCTGTCCAAGCCGGGACGATCGAGCGTATTTCGGCATCTGGCAATGCCGTGACGGTTGAATTTGACGATGTGGTGTCCGAGGCAAGGATGTTCGCATTGGCAGGGCCGAACCGGATTGCGGTCGATATCATAGGGGCAACGGCAAATGTCGGCGCACCTGTGTCTGTAGCCTTTGGCGGCATCAGGCAGGCGCAATTCGCGCCGGATACAGCGAGGCTGGTGTTCGATCTCGGTAACCCGGCAATAATATCCGATGCGCGGTTCGCGCCCGATGGCCGCAGTCTGACGATTGCCCTGCGCGATGCCAGCGACAGCGAGTTCGGTCAGGCAATGGCCAAGATGCGGCAAAATATATTGCCGCCTGCGCAATTCCGGTCAGAGCCGCCGAAGCAGCGTTATGAGGTTTCCGCTCCGATCGGCAAAGGCACGGCGCGCGGTCTTCCCAAAATATACGGCCCCGCCGACTCCAGACTGCCGCTCGTTGTAATCGATGCAGGCCATGGCGGGCATGATCCCGGCGCGATCAGCCCGCATAATGGCAAGCGTGAAAAGGATGTAACGCTGGCAATTTCGCGCGCTATCCGTGACGAGCTTGTGAAGACCGGGCGAGTTCGCGTGGCGCTGACCCGTGAGACCGACCGCTTTTTGGTGTTGCAGGATCGTTTTGGCATCGCTCGCAGGATGAACGCCAACCTCTTCCTCTCAATTCATGCTGATGCAGCGGAAAATAAGGATGCACGCGGCGGCACCGTTTACACCCTCTCCGAAGTCGCTTCCGATCGCGAGGCGCAAAGACTGGCATCGCGTGAGAATAAGGCTGATATCATAAACGGCGTCAATCTGGGCGGGCAGGATCAGGACGTTTCCTCAATCCTGATAGACCTGACCCAGCGCGAAACGATGAACGTGTCCGCCGGTTTTGCCAAGCTGCTGTTGCGTGAGGCAAAGCCTAATATGCTACTGCGTGGCACTTCGCATAAATTCGCCTCTTTCGTCGTCTTGAAAGCCCCTGATATGCCATCGGTGCTTTTTGAAACCGGTTATATCAGCAATGCCGAAGATGCCGAGTTCCTGTCGTCGCGTGATGGCCAGACCAAGGTCGCCCGTTCGGTCGCAAGCGCGGTGCAGGCACATTTCGCCCGCCGTTCTGCGACCAAATAAAATAGCCCTTCGACAAATTCGCTGTCCGCGCCTATCGGTAAGGGATGAATGATTCACCCGAACCCGCATTGTCTGCGCGCGATCCCGATATGGCGGACGATGCGCTAGGGCTGGGTTTATCCGAAGCGCCGAAACCCAGCACAGCCGCTTCGCCCTATCGTGTGCTGGCGCGCAAATACCGCCCGCAGAATTTTGCCGAACTGATCGGTCAGGATGCGATGGTACAGACGCTGGGCAACGCGATCAAGCGTGGGCGATTGGCGCATGCATTTTTGATGACCGGGGTGCGTGGTGTAGGCAAGACCTCGACCGCGCGTTTGATCGCCAAAGCCCTGAACTGCATCGGGCCTGACGGGCAGGGCGGCCCGACGATCCACCCTTGCGGCGTATGCGAACCTTGTCGCGCGATCGCGGAGGGGCGGCATATCGACGTGATCGAGATGGACGCTGCCAGCCATACCGGGGTTGATGACGTCCGCGAAATTATCGAGGCTGTGCGCTATGCGGCTGTTTCGGCACGCTATAAAATCTATATTATCGACGAAGTTCATATGCTGTCGAAAAACGCTTTCAATGCGCTTTTGAAGACGCTGGAAGAACCGCCTGCGCATGTGAAATTCCTGTTTGCAACGACAGAGGTCAATAAGGTTCCGGTCACCGTTTTGTCGCGTTGCCAACGCTTCGATCTGAAACGTATTTCAGTGGGAATGCTCGCTGCGCATTTTGCCGAGATTTGCAAGAAGGAGGGCGTGTCTGCCGAAGCCGAGGCTTTGCAACTGGTCGCTCAGGCTGCCGAAGGGTCTGTACGCGATGGCTTGTCGATCCTCGATCAGGCAATCGCCCATGCCGATCTGGCAGCCGACGATAGTGGTGCCGAGGCACGAGTAGAGGCGGGGCAGGTCCGCTCGATGTTGGGTCTTTCCGACCGTGCTGCGGTAAGACGATTGTTAGGACTGCTGCTTGAAGGCCAATCGGAAGCGGTACTCAACGAAACCCGCGTGCAATATCAATTGGGTGTCGAACCGGTCGCGACGCTTTCCGGCCTGTTACGCGAGGTGCATCTGATAACGCTTGCAAAGATCGGCAATCCGCCCGAGGCTGCTCTGTCTGAAGAGGCACGGCTGCAAATCGACGAATGGGCGGACAAGCTATCCTTTCCGATGCTGCACCGGCTCTGGCAACTGCTGCTGAAAGGGTATGAGGAGGTTCGCCAGGCGAGCCTTCCGGTCGAATGCTGCGACATGGCGTTATTGCGCGTATTGCATGGCGCATCGATGCCCGATCCGGGCGAGCTTGCGCGGTTGTTGCAGCATGGTGGCGGAACATCCGTACAGGCACCCACCCCTACGCCTGACCCATCCGGAACAAGCGCCTCTCCAACCCAGTCCGCTTTTCCTGAAAGTTTTGAAACGCTCGTGCAGCTTTTGGGTGCACGGGGGCATTATATCGTCGAAGAGACATTGGCCGACGCGATGCGGGTCGTCGATTATGCGCCGCCCCGGCTTGCCTATCAACTGGCAGGGCCGGTTGACCGCGATTTCCTGACCAAGCTGCAAGCGGCGCTTTTGGAAATCACCGGGACGCGTTGGGAAATCGCCGAGGTACCAGGTAAAGCGCAACCTACATTAAACGAGGCCAAGAACGCTGCTCGCGCGGCGGCGGACGCGGAAATCATGAACTCGCCGCTGGTAAAAGCAGCACGTGAGGCATTCCCCGATGCAGAGGTAAGCATCGAAGGCCGTATCATCCATTCTCCCCATGAAGCCGAAGTTCGGAGCTTAAGAGCATGAAAAGCATTGAAGAAATGATGAAAGCGGCGCAGGACGCAGCGCAGACGATCCAGAAACAGATGGAAGAGGCACAGGGCAAGCTCGATACGATCGAGGTCGAGGGCGTGTCGGGCGGCGGCTTGGTCAAAGTCCGTGCCAGTGCCAAAGGCCGGATCATCGGTCTTGCCATTGATGACAGCCTGATCGTGCCTTCGGACAAACAGATGCTGGAAGATCTGATCGTGGCTGCATTTAATGATGCGCGTGAGAAGGCAGACGCCGCAAGCAATGAAGAGATGGGCAAGATGTCGAGTGGATTGCCTCTGCCGCCGGGGTTCAAGCTGCCATTTTGATGCCTCGAAAACCTATTCAAGAGGTTCTGACCCTATAGATGATGCATTAAGCTTGCGATCGCCGCTTTCCCTGCCTTTGCGGGAATAACAAACAGGGGCAGGGGGCAAGGAGCACATTCTTTTCCCCAACTTTTCCAGGCAGTTTGCCGCTATCCCGTTGAAAGCCTGAAAAACAGGCTCATATTCCATACAAATCCCTGCGAGAAACAGGCGCAGGACTGGAGTGAATATGACGCTTTCCCTACCTCTTTTGCCTTTGCGCGACATAGTCGTGTTTCCTGGCATGGTCGTGCCTTTGTTTGTTGGGCGTGACAAATCGGTGGTCGCTCTGGAAAGAGCGATGGCTGCAGACAAAGAAATTTTCCTTGTCGCTCAACTCGATCCCGCCGAGGACGATCCTGATTTTGACGATCTTTATACTGTCGGCGTCTCGGCGACGGTCATGCAGTTGCTGAAATTGCCCGATGGCACGGTGCGTGTTCTTGTCGAGGGCAAGCAGCGCGCCAATTTGCTGCAACTGCATGATCGTGGTTCGGATTATGTCGAGGCCGAGATCGAATTGATCGAACCGACAAATGTCGATGGCCCCGAAGCCAGCGCCTTGATGCGCTCGATTATCGAGCAATTCGAAAACTATTCGAAGCTGAACAAAAAAATTCCGGCCGAAACCGCGGTGCAGCTTGCAGAGATTGACGATGCCGCGCAATTGGCCGATGCGATTGCAGCCAATATCAACCTGAAGGTTTCGGACAAGCAAGCGCTGCTTGTTGAGATCGATCCATTGAAGCGGCTCGAAATGTCTTTTGCCTTTATGGAAGGCGAGCTTGGCGTGTTGCAGGTTGAAAAAAAGATCCGTGGCCGCGTTAAGCGCCAAATGGAAAAGTCGCAGCGCGAATATTATCTCAACGAACAGTTAAAGGCGATTCAGCGTGAGTTAGGTAATGCCGACGAGGATGGCGGCGACGAACTTTCCGAACTGCAGACCAAGATCGATACGCTGAAGCTTTCGAAGGAAGCGAAAGCCAAGGCGCAGGCAGAGATGAAAAAGCTGCGCAGCATGGCGCCGATGTCTGCCGAAGCGACGGTGGTGCGCAACTATCTGGATGCACTGCTGGGCGTTCCTTGGGGCAAGCGGTCGAAATTGAAGCGCGATATTGCCAAAGCCCAGGACGTGCTCGATGCTGATCATTTTGCGCTGGAAAAGGTAAAGGACCGGATCGTCGAATATCTGGCCGTTCAAGCGCGCACCAACAAGCTTAAGGGGCCTATATTATGTCTTGTGGGCCCCCCGGGTGTGGGTAAGACCTCGCTTGGTCAGTCGATCGCCAAAGCAACAGGACGGGAATTCATCCGCCAAGCGTTAGGCGGCGTGCGTGACGAAGCGGAAATCCGCGGACACAGGCGTACCTATATCGGATCGATGCCGGGCAAGATTGCGACCAACCTGAAAAAGGCCGGTACGATGAATCCGTTGTTTCTGCTCGATGAGATCGATAAGCTTGGTCAGGATTTCCGGGGCGATCCGGCGTCTGCCTTGCTCGAAGTTCTCGATCCCGAACAGAACAACAAGTTCAACGATCATTATCTGGAGGTTGATCTGGACCTATCCGATGTAATGTTTGTGACCACGGCAAACAGCATGAACCTGCCGCAGCCTCTGCTTGACCGGATGGAGATCATTCGGCTTGAAGGTTATACCGAGGACGAGAAGCTGGAAATTGCCAAGCGCCACCTTTTGCAAAAGCAGATCGATGCTCATGGCCTGAAAGCAGATGAATTCGCCGTTACTGACGAAGCGCTGCGGGATTTGATCCGCTATTATACCCGCGAGGCCGGTGTGCGTACGCTCGAACGCGAAATCGCGAAACTGGCGCGCAAGGCGCTAAGGCGTATTCTTGAGGGCAAGGATAAGACAATTACGATTACGCCTGAAAACTTACATGAATTTTCGGGTATCCGCCGCTTCCGCCATGGCATCGGCGAAGAGGAAAATCAGATCGGGGCGGTTACCGGTCTTGCCTGGACCGAGGTTGGCGGCGAGCTGCTGACGATCGAAGCGGTAACCGTTCCTGGCAAGGGTGCAATCAAAACCACCGGTAAGTTGGGCGAGGTGATGAGCGAGTCAATCCAGGCGGCCTTGTCTTTTGTGAAAGCGCGTGCGCCCAGTTATGGAATTAAGCCTTCGATTTTCAATCGTAAGGACATTCATATTCACTTGCCAGAAGGTGCTGTGCCGAAGGACGGGCCTTCTGCAGGGATTGGAATGGTGACTGCGATCGTGTCGACACTGACAGGAATTGCAGTACATCGCGATATTGCGATGACCGGCGAGGTTACGCTGCGCGGTCGAGTGTTGCCGATCGGTGGGCTTAAAGAGAAGCTCTTGGCCGCTCTGCGTGGCGGTATCAAGACGGTACTCATCCCGCAGGAAAATGAGAAGGACTTGGCGGACATTCCGGTAAACATCAAGGAAGGGTTGGAAATCATTCCGGTTTCCCATGTCGATCAGGTGCTGGCGCGCGCGCTTGTCGAACATCTTGATCCCGTCGAATGGACCGAGGCGGATGAACTTGCGGCACTGCAACCTTCGGCGCAGCAGGCCGCTGCAAGCTCGGCGGTCACGCATTGATAGATGTTTTCGACTGGCGGCATGCTATTTGGTATGCCGCCTTTCGGTGGGCAATCCATTAAAATGCTATCCCGTTTTGACGTAGTAGAGCCCCAACTAAACGCAATTATCGACAGAATATACACTTAATCGCCAAAAAGCGCCGTTTTATGCGGATTTTTCCTTTGACAGCCGCTTCTTTCTGTTTCTTATTCCGCGTCCGGCATAGCCGCGATTCCGCTGGAGGAATCGAAAAGAGAATAGTCACATAAGAGGGGGATCCCGAAATGAATAAAAATGATCTCGTCGCTTCCGTTGCTGATGCAAGCGGTCTTAGCAAAGCCGATGCTGGCAAGGCGGTAGAAGCAACTTTCGATGCTGTTACAAAGGCTCTTAAAAAAGGTGATGAAGTGCGTCTTGTCGGCTTTGGCACCTTTGCTGTAGCCAAGCGCAAAGCTTCGACAGGCCGTAATCCACGTACCGGCGAAGAGATGAAAATTCCGGCTTCCAACCAGCCCAAGTTCAAAGCTGGCAAGGCTCTCAAGGATGCAGTGAACTAAATATTTTGCATCTTCATGAAAACAAAAGGCGGGGTCATCAGCCCCGCCTTTTTTGTTTCAGAATATCAAACTAAGATGATTAGGGTCTAGCCTTGAGCAGCCTTATAGTCGGCGAAATTGAAAACCTGCTGCTCTTCACCATCAAATTCATTAACGACAACCAAGCGGATTCGCTGCCCCGTATTTTTAATCTTGCCGACCCGAATAATCCGGCGTTGCGCTTTGCCCTGATTCGCCATTACCGACTTAATCCGGCCCCATTGGTTTACGAAAGATAGGATAGAAGCTGCCGATATGATCATTGCAAGGGCAAAAATAATTGCGATCACTGCTACCATAACATCCTCCAAACCACTAGATAAAGCGCATCTGTTCTACATCTGTTCCATTGTCAACTGTTATTTCGAAAGCTTGAAACGATTTTATCCACAGAATAGTTCCATGCTTTAAATTGACAGCAGGGGAAAATAGCATGCGCTGTGCAATGCCGATTAAATTTGCAGTCTTAACAACCGCATTTACGGCCCATATATTGGCTCAGGATCTCCGTCCGGACCAAGTGGCGTTTCGGCAGCTTTATGCCGAACTGGTCAATACCAACACAGCCTTTTCCAACGGCAGCTGCACCATAGCCGCCGAACGCTTGGCGAAGCGTATGTGGACGGCAGGCTATAGCAAGGATGAAGTGCGCGTCATTGTTGCGCCAGGGCATGATCGCGAGGGTAATCTTGTTGCGATCTTACACGGAACATCGAAAAAGCTGAAACCGATGCTGCTGCTTGCCCATATAGATGTGGTAGAGGCGCGGCGTGAGGATTGGACGCGCGATCCTTTTACATTGATAGAGGAGAACGGTTATTTCTACGCGCGGGGAGTTGCTGACGACAAGGCGCAGGCAGCGATGTGGGTGGATAGTCTTATACGGTACAGGCAGGAAGGCTATAAGCCGAAACGTACGATAAAACTTGCGGCAACTTGCGGAGAGGAGAGCAATGCTGAGGCTCTGAATGGTGCAGAATGGCTCGCCCGCAATATGCCTGAGACATTATCCGCTGAATTTGCCTTGAACGAAGGTGGCGGCGGCAGGTTGGACAAGGCAGGCAAGCGTCAGTTTCTGACTATGCAGATCGGCGAAAAGGCTACGCGCACTTTCGACCTGGAAGCCACCAATCCCGGGGGACACAGTTCGATACCCCGGCCCGATAACGCGATATACGATATTGCCGATGCCGTAGTTGCCATTAAAAATCTTGGTTTTCCAGTACAATTGAACGCCACCACGCGCGAATTTCTAAAAGACTTTTCAAAAACCGCGCCGGTTGCTGCACAAAGGGCAATTAGCGATCTGCTTGCCGATGAAACCAATGTCGCGGCAGGGGGTATATTGTCCGCGGAGCCGGTAATGAACGCAACCTTGCGAACAACCTGCGTCGCGACGATGCTGCAGGCCGGCCATGCGGCAAACGCACTACCGCAGCGTGCCAAGGCGGTGATCAACTGCCGTATCGTACCGACCATGACGACCGAGGAAACGCAAGGCGCGATCGAAAAGGCGATCGCTAATCCACGCGTCAAGGTCACCCTGCGCAAGCCGCATCGTCCGATGGCAGTTGCCCCACCGCTTGAAGGGCGCATCATAGATCCAGCGATCAAGCTGGCTAGTGAAATGTTTCCCGGCGTTCCTGTTATCCCGATCATGGCAACCGGGGCTACCGATGCAACGATGACCGCACTGATCGGTATTCCAACCTATGGTATTCCAGGTATTTTCTTCGAGGCTGATGGCGGCGGTGTGCACGGACTGAATGAACGGATCAGAGTGCAATCGGTCTATGATGGGCGCGACTATCTGTACCAGTTGGTTAAGCTTTACGCCGACAAGTGAGCCTATGCAGGCTCTAACCGGTAATCTTGTGAAGCAATCCGGGTCGCTGCCCGCCAATACTCCAAATCGTCTTTCCGATATTTTCTGCATCTACCGAATGCAGCAATTCAAACAGTTCAAGTCCAGCTTTTGTAACTGGTCGATCGGCCATCAACAGCTCAAAATCACGCCAAACGGCGTCGCTTTCCGATAATTTTTGTCCCATGCCCCCAAGGCCCTCCCAAGCCAAATGGTGACGCCAGACGAAAGAGGTGCGACCCAAAAAGGCTCAACGTCTGACATCGGGAGCGCTGTCCCACTAAATGCGACAACTGCAAAATTCGGATTCTTGATAGTAGCTATAAAGGTCTTGTTATGAAGGCGCTATCGCCCGATTACCGCGCTGGCAGTCTTTTGATGACGGCGCGCAGCCATTGCATGTCGGATCGCCGGTCCTGTCGCTTGTGCCAGACCGTCGACCATTCCATTTCGACCGGGGCAAAGGGCGGGCGGGCATATTGCAGTGGATAGTGGACTATGGCCGCCCTGGCCATGCTTTCGGGAACAAGCGCGAGAAAACCTGTTTCCGCCACAATCGGTGCGAGGGCCGCATAGCTGGCAACCAGCATTTTATCGTTCTGCCGCAAACCCAGTCTTTGCATATAAACCTGCTCCATGCTGCTGCCGGCGCTATTACCGAAAATATAGCCTGCATGCGGGCGGGCGAGATACTCATCGAGCGTCAAGCCTTTCGCAAAGGCCCGGTCATCGGCGCGGGCCAAGCAAACCATCTGTTCGCGCAGGACGACTTCGGTTTCAACGCTTTCGCTTTCGGGTTGGCTGGCAACGCCCGATGTGAGCAATATTGTTGGGGAAATGATCATGTCGATTTCGCCAACCATCAACGCCTGTACGGAAGACCGCTGTGCCGCCTGCATCTGTATCGAAACGCCGGGCGCGTCCTTTGCGATCACCCCTGCCAGCCGTGTACCCAACTGCGTGATGACGAAGTCGCTGGTTGCAATCCGAAATACACGGTCCGAATGGGCAGGATCGAATTCGGTGCTGGAGAACAGGTTTTCGAGCAATTGCATCGCCTGCTCCAATGGCTCGACCAGCTCAAGGGCCGCGACCGTCAGCTGCATTTTCTGGCCTTGCCTTACGATCAGCATATCGTCAAAATCAATGCGCAATTGCTTCAATATATTGCTGAGTGCAGGTTGGGTAAGCCCAAGCGCCTTGGCGGCTCTGGTAAGATTCCCATGTTTCAGTATTTCCCGTAGCACGGGCAGCGCGTTAAGATTGTGGCGGCGAAGGTTAGTCTTTTTCATGATGCGGAATATTACGCTTGTTTTTTTGAAACGGTTTACTCGATTCGGATCGCAGGTGCCCTGCTTGGATTCCATTGGCGAAAAACGGTATTCAATTTTTCCATAGCCTAATTCACCTGTATTAGGGTCCGGACCCTAATTGGCATAGAAATTGGCCGCAAACCCTTTTTCTGCTGCATCATATCTTGACCTTTTGCTATTTGCTCTCTAACGGCCCGCCCATTCCACATGGAAAGCGCACATACCGGTGCTTGATGTTAGCTTAGGCTGTCATCGGGTTCTTGCTTTCCAGAGGTTCAACCGGAAGGAGAAAGACTATGGCGGCACCTGTCGTCACCATGCACCAATTGCTTGAGGCCGGAGCGCATTTCGGCCACCAGACCCATCGTTGGAACCCGCGCATGAAGCCGTATATTTTCGGCGCACGCAACGGGGTTCATATTCTCGACCTGTCGCAGACCGTTCCGCTCTTTGCACGTGCGCTTGATTTTGTCTCAGCAACCGTTGCCCAGGGCGGCAAGGTGCTGTTCGTCGGCACCAAGCGTCAGGCGCAGGATCCGATTGCCGATGCGGCCCGCGCTTCGGGCCAGCATTTCGTCAACCACCGCTGGCTCGGCGGCATGCTCACCAACTGGAAGACGGTGTCGAACTCGATCAAGAAGCTGAAGACGCTGGAAGAACAGCTTTCGGGCGACACTTCGGGCTTCACCAAGAAGGAAATCCTCCAGATGACGCGTGAGCGCGACAAGCTGGAGATGAGCCTGGGCGGTATCCGCGATATGGGCGGGGTTCCCGACGTGATGTTCGTGATCGATGCCAACAAGGAAGAACTGGCGATCAAGGAAGCCAATGTTCTGGGTATCCCGGTCGTTGCAATCCTCGATTCGAACGTTTCGCCTGATGGTATCGCTTTTCCGGTTCCGGCAAACGACGATGCGGCGCGTGCGCTGCGCCTTTATTGCGAAGCTGTGGCCACCGCAGCCACCAAGGGCAATGTCAGCGCTAAGCAGGCGGCCGGCGTTGATCTCGGTGCCGAAGTTGAGCCGATGGCTGAACCCGCGCTGGTTGAAGAAGCTACCCCGGTTGCTGAAGAAGCTGTTGCTGCTGAAGTTGCTGCCGAGCAAGCCCCGGCTGCATCGGAAGCCAGCGAAGAAGCTGCACCAGAAGCGTAACACAATTGTCGTCATTCCCGCGCAGGCGGGAATTTATCACCGGAGCTACCGGTTAAACCGATCCCTCAGGTGATGGACCCCCGCATTCGCGGGGGTGACGAAATTCATCAGGGTCTTTCCAGATCCGCAATCATTCGAAAGGACACACCAATGTCTGCAATTACCGCCTCAGCCGTAAAGGAACTGCGCGAGCGTTCAGGCGCTGGCATGATGGACGCCAAGAAGGCGCTTGAAGAAACCAATGGCGATATGGAAGCCGCCGTCGATCTGCTGCGCGCCAAGGGCCTGGCCACTGCCGCCAAGAAATCGAGCCGTACCGCCGCCGAAGGTCTTGTCGGCGTTGCCGTAGACGGTACGAAGGGTACAGCTGTCGAGGTGAACAGCCAGACCGATTTTGTCGCAAAGAACGAACAGTTCCAGGATTTCGTTCGCAAGGTGACGGGCGTTGCTCTCGAACTCGGCGCGAACGATGCCGAGGCGATCCTTGCGGCCAGCTACCCCGATGGCGGTACGGTGCAGGAAGTGCTGACCAACAACATTGCGACCATCGGTGAAAATCAGGTGATCCGCCGGGCAAAGACCATCACGGTCTCGCAAGGTCGCGTCGTTTCCTATGTTCACAACACTGCAGCCCCCGGCATGGGCGGTATTGGCGTGCTTGTAGCGCTGGAAGGCGATGCGGATGCAGCCACACTTGATGGTCTTGGCAAGCAGATCGCGATGCACATCGCCGCTGCTTTCCCGCAGGCGCTTGACGAAAGCGGTCTGGACCAGGAAATGCTGGCGCGCGAACGGGCTATTGCGGCTGAAAAGGCCAAGGAATCAGGCAAGCCGGCCGATGTCGTTGAAAAGATGGTCGATGGCGCAATGAAAAAGTTTGCCAAGGAAAATGCACTTCTTTCGCAGCTGTTCGTAATCGATAACAAGACGCCGATTGCCGATGTCGTGGCGCAAGCTGCAAAGGGCGCCGGTAAGTCGATCAAGCTGGTCGACTATGTCCGCTTCCAGCTAGGCGAAGGCATCGAGAAGGAAGTCAGCGACTTTGCGGCAGAAGTTGCAGCTGCAGTTGGAAACTGACAACAGGTCTTCTTGCTGAAAAGTGGGATAACTACTTGGCGATATGGCGCTCCGCTCCTATAGCGGGCGCCATATTTGCGTCCGGTATATGCGCCGGCTTACAGGGATGAGGGAAAAATGAGCGCAAACGGCTATCGCCGCATCCTGCTGAAACTGTCGGGCGAGGTGCTCATGGGCGATCAGGCCTTTGGTATCGATCCTGATACCGTTGCGCGCGTGGCCGCCGAGGTGAAGGCCGCAAAAGATACCGGGCTCGAGCTTTGCCTTGTGATCGGCGGCGGTAATATCTTTCGCGGGATGGCAGGGGCCGCCAAGGGGATGGATCGGGCACAGGCCGATTATATGGGTATGCTGGCAACCGTCATGAACGCGCTCGCAATGCAGAATGCTCTCGAACAATTAGGGGTCCATACGCGCGTACAATCCGCGGTAGAGATGGACAAAGTCTGTGAGCCCGTGATCCGCCGCCGTGCTGAACGGCATCTTGAAAAGGGCAGGGTGGTGATCTTTGCCGCAGGTGTCGGTGCTCCCTATTTCACCACCGATTCCGGCGCTGCCCTGCGAGCGGCCGAAATGAAATGCGATGCCTTGCTGAAAGGCACGTCGGTCGATGGCGTATACGACGCCGACCCGAAGAAAGTTTCCACGGCAAAGCGTTACGAAACGCTTTCTTATGATCGTGTTTTATCGGATAATCTGAAGGTTATGGACGCAAGTGCCGTGGCGCTGTGCCGCGATAACAACATTCCGATTGTAGTCTTTTCGATCCGTGAACAGGGTAATATTTTGAAAGTTCTCGATGGATCGGGAACCTTTACCGTTGTAAGAAATGAAGGGAACTGATCATGCCGCAATATGACAAGACCGATGTCGAACGGCGCATGAAGGGTGCTGTCGAGTCACTCAAGGGCGATCTCTCTGGCCTGCGCACCGGTCGTGCCAATGTGACCCTGCTCGATCCGGTAGTGGTCGAGGTCTATGGCAGCAACATGCCGCTTAATCAGGTGGCGACCGTCAGCGCGCCCGAACCGCGCATGCTATCGGTGCAGGTATGGGATCGATCGAACGTGACGCCGGTTGAAAAGGCAATTCGTTCGGCAGGGCTTGGCCTTAACCCGATCACTGACGGCCAGATGCTGCGTTTGCCTATTCCCGATCTGACCGAGGAACGCCGCAAGGAACTGGCAAAGCTTGCAGGGCAATATGCGGAAAAAGCAAAGATTGCGGCACGAAATGTAAGACGCGATGCCAATGATGCGCTGAAAGCCGATGAAAATAAAAAGGAAATCAGCGAAGACGATCGCAAAAGGCTTGAAACCGAAGTCCAGAAAATGACCGACGATACGATCAAGGCGATCGATGAGGCGGCGGCTTCGAAGGAAAAGGAAATCATGAGCCAGTGAGTGGTTCTTTTGCCTTCCCTACCATTTTCGTCACCCCCGCGAAGGCGGGGGGCCATCACCCACAGCTGAACTTTAAACGGCAGGTGATGGATTCCCGCCTTCGCGGGAATGACGAATTTTTTGTTTGACTGGAAGAGCAACTATGCTCGGCCTGAAACCCAAACCTGCAAAAACGGGCAGCAGCACCCAAGCTACCCCTCGCCATGTCGCCATCATCATGGACGGCAACGGCCGGTGGGCGAAAAAACGGCATGTGCCACGCGCGTTGGGGCATAAAAAGGGCGTCGAGACCGTCCGCGAGATTGTACGCCATGCCGCAACCACCGGGTTAGAAGCGCTGTCTCTCTATGCCTTTTCGAGTGAGAACTGGAAGCGGCCTGAGGACGAGGTCAGCGATTTGATGGGCCTGTTACGCAGTTTTATCAAATCGGATATCGATGAATTTGTCGAAAACGACGTCCGCCTTAAAATCATTGGCAATTACCGGGCGCTTGCTCCTGATATTGTTGAGATGATCGATAATGCACTTGCCCGGACAGCGCATAATAAAACAACGCTGGCAGTGGCCCTTAACTATGGTTCCCAGGATGAACTTGTGCGTGCTGCGCAGGCTGCAGCAAGCGAGGGTGCAATTACAGCAGAAGCGATCGAGCGTCACCTCGACACCGCCGACCTGCCGCCGCTCGACCTGCTGATCCGCACTTCGGGCGAACAGCGGTTGTCCAATTTCATGCTCTGGCAAATGGCCTATGC
>JBOFLS010000061.1:0-43963 GCA_051657985.1 Sphingorhabdus sp.
CCTTATCGAACCTCCATGGTTCCCGGCCTTTTTAGCTTTCGGGCCAGCCGATACGCCAATATGTTTAAAGATCAAGGAACCAAGGGCGTTTTCATCCGGTTTTGGCAGATCTGTTGCAACTCTGCTACAGGTCCGGACCAGAAGTCCAAAGCTTCTTAGCGGAACGACGCTGTTTGCCCGGAGTCATCCGACAGAGTCATTAGACTCTGATGACATTATATTGATCCGTTCGCCCCCGGCCTTCGCCGGGGCAGGCTCTGAGGAGGGTTGAAGTCGTAGACTGAAACGCGTCTTGAAGAGCCTTAAGAGTGCTTCGAGACAGAAGTTCAATCTTCGATTTCACTTCTTCCTCAGCACGAACGGGATGAATTAATCTAATGTCATCACGCTATAGAAAGGCCGTTTTCGATGCGACATGCGTTTCCACCAAAGATCCTTTCGTTTTTTGCTGTCATCGGCTTTTTCCTGGCATCGGCGCCCCCGGCGATGGCCAAGGCCTATATCGGTGAGACCTATAAGTGCCTGTTTCCCAGGGCCGGCAAGGTTATTCTCGATACCAGAGAACCCGGTGCCTCGATTACCCATAAGGGTCAGCGCCACCCTGCAAGCAGCGGCAGCTATTTCTATCAGACCGATGGATCGGATATCAGTCTTGCTTTCAATCCGTCGATGACCCGGTGGACGTTGACCCTGTGGAGCGGGAAAGAACCGATATCCGAAAAGACGACGCGCTGCACCAGGATCAAAAACCGGCGTTGAGTTTTCCGGGCACGGCGTTCCCCGCCTTCGCGGGAATGATGAGCGTTGTTTTGAAAATTACGGCAGATAAATTCTCACAGACCCTAAGGAAGCACGACCGAAAAGGCGCCAGGGCGATAGTGTTCCAGATCGGGCGTCGTCCCATGGCGGTGCACGGCATCGCCGCGCCCCAGGACCGGTCCGTCGAGCGCCATGATCCAGCCCAGATTTTGTCTGTCGGAATAATGGGGATTGGCATAGTTCAGATGCGATCCGATCGACGACGGGGTGCCGTTTGCGCGTTGCGCAAGATAGGCGTCGACGAAATCGCTGACCCTGCGGCTTACCTGCGCCATGGGATAGTCCTCAACCGAGTCGCGCCCCTTTCTTCGGGCCGGTGGGCCGTTGATATCGGAAAACTGGTTGCGGGCGTTGACGACATCGGCAACGCTTTGGCCCCAGCGCCCCGATGCGGTGCGGTTGAGGATGGTATCGACGATTCCCCTCGCCTGGGCATCGCCCGACGATTGCACCCATTCGGTCTGAAGGGTTTTCTTGATGTTGTTGATATCGGTTTGGCTGAGCGACAGACGGCCATTCTGCATCGACGTGGACTCTACACCGCTTACGCTTTCCGGCGTCGACGAACGGGAAGGCGCCTTGGGTGCATATAATAGCGAAACGCCTTCTTCACGCGAGATCCGGATCACCTGTCCCGGATAGATTTGATCGGCGTTTCGGATTTCGGGATTGGCCCGCATCAAGGCGTCAACGCTGGTGCCGTTCATAGCGGCGATTTCAGACAGGGTATCACCGCGCTCGACCGGATGGCTTTGCCTGTTGCCAGGCACTTTCAGCATCTGGCCCGCATAAATGCGATTGGGATCGGTGATACCGTTCATCCGGGCCAGAGTATCGACATCGGTTCCAAAACGCGCGGCGATCTCGCCAAGGGTATCCCCGCGCCCGATGGGATAATCCGTAGCCGTCGGATTACCGCGATTTGCAGGCTGGAAATTCGATGTCCTGTCGATCGCTGCAGCGCTGGCATTCATGATGCGACTCCTTGGGCAGTGATTGCAGCCTGACACATCCGGATACGGGCGTAACTAAACGAATCGTTTAGTTACAGGCTTTGCAAAATCTGACAGACTGATCGTTGGTTCTGACTATAGGTCAGGCGTTCGAAGGGATAAAGCGTGCAAAACTCGCAAATCAACGGGCCGGACAGAATGCAGGCGACTCACGCGGCGCATCGCACAGTTTTTGCCAATCTCGCCGACATCCGTTTGAACGAAGCGCGCAGTCTTTCGCTGCAACCGACCGCGCCATTGTCACCGGCGCTGCTGCGCCCGACGCTGACGGGTACGGTTGCCAATCAAATTCCCTGGCAGGAAGCGCAGGCTTATCGTCAGCCCGAAGCTTCGGTCAGTTTCAGTGCCCCCGAAAGCTTTGCACAAACGTCTTCGACAAGCTTGCCATCGTGCACATCGACGCGCGAACTGGCTTTACTTGCAGCCGATGTCTACCGCGACACGGCCGCGCCGCCCGCCGGATACCGCGTGGCAACCGATGGCGATCTGGCAAAGCTGGGCCTCAATCCCGCCGACCTTACATCGACGCAAAGCCCTTTTCGAGCCCGCGTGTATGTCAAGGGCAGCGGCGACGATGCGCAGCATATAGTCGCCTTTCGCGGCACGACGGGCGGGGGCGACTGGTCCACCAACTTTCGCCAGGGCATCGGCCTGTCGAGCGATCATTACCGCCGCGCGCTCCATATCGGTTCGAAACTCGCTTTGGCAGGCGATGCCAATGTCGTCGTTACCGGCCATTCGCTGGGTGGGGGCTTGGCATCGGCTGCGGCGATCGCATCGGGGCGCCAGGCGGCAACCTTCAATGCAGCGGGTCTCAGCGATGCAACGATCGATTCCGCACGCTCGATCCGTACATCGGCAGGCGTTACAACCACGGAGAATGTTTCCGCTTACTATGTACGCGGCGAAGTTCTGTCGGCGTTACAAGATGGGGGCGACCGCCTGCTGGGCCGTGCGCTGGGCGGACTGGTGGGTGCGGCCGTGGTCGATGCTCCGGAAGCTTATGGGAACCGGATCGCCCTTGATGCGGTGCGTCCCGAAGGCTTGCGCTGGTATCAGGACAATGCCGTTGCCCGCCACGGCATGGATTGGGTATTGTCCAGTCTCGCTCGTTGAAGGCTTCTTCGAATCTTCTTGCCAAAATGGGTGGATCTTTCCATTTCTGATGTCGGCATGAACCGGACCTCCCTCTTTTTCCTGTCCGTTTTCTTGACTTTGGAGGGCTGTGCGTTGGCAGAGGACAATCGCTGTTTTACCGCTCGGCCGTCGATCATATTGCCCGATCAGCGCTTGGCGCTTGCGCACATAAACACCGGTTCGGCGGGAAGAGAACTTGCCGAGGCGGTATTTGCTGGCAATGTCGATGCCGTGCGTCGCCTAATTGCCGCCGATCCCAGGCTGCTTTCCAGCTCTGTCAAGTTCGACCCGAAAATGCAATCGCCCCCACCCGGGCAATATGGCGACCTGCTCACTTTTGCCGTTGCCCGTTGCGACATGGATATGGTCGCTGCCTTGCTGGCGGCCGGCATGCCACCCGATGGTGTGCAAAAGGGCGAGGCGCTGACGCTTGCCCTGTTGGCCGATACGCCCGATATCGCCGATACGCTGCTGCGTGCCGGAGCCAGTCCCGATCCGCAGAAGCAAGGCGGAAAGAATGCAATGCACGAACTGATCGCCTTTGGCGCAATCGGTGGGGTGGAAACGCTGATCCGCCACAAAGCCGACATGAATTATGTCGACGATTTCGGAAACGACCATCTCGATACCGCTCTGTCGATGGAACAATATGCCATTGCCGAAAGGCTGGTAAAGGCAGGCGGCAAATTGTGGCGGATCAACGGAGCGGGCGCTCTGTCGGCATGGACGTTGAATAAACCACCCGTGCTGGACCCGGCAAAGTCCGATATGAAAGCACGGCAGAGGCTTATCGCGCAGGCGCAGGACTCCGGTCTGCCTTGGCCGCCGCCCGATCCCGCGATGATACGAAAGATGGTCTTGGCAGGAAGCTGGCCGACACCCGATATGGAAAAGGCGGGAATGGTGCTGAGCGCGGAAGCGAAGGCCGATATCGTCAAGCGCTTTGGAAGGCATTGAATCGGCGCGAGGGGGCGCGAGAGGAACTGTCCCAAGCGCAGCGCCGTGGACTGTCCCCGGCAGATCACGCACAGACTTGCAGAGCATGATGGCATTCGGGTCTAAAACGTTCGCTTGCGCTGGCATGTTACCGACAAAATGCTAGAAATCGCTATGCGAGTCGCGTTTCGGCTCGGTGACGGAAACCGCATCGGGGAAATCTATGCAATTTTGGAAATTCGTCGCACTTGCCCTTTCGGTTTCGGCGCAACCGGCATCGGCTGCCGAAAAAGACAGAAGCGACAAACAGCCCGTTGCTAACAACGTGGATAATAGCTGTCTGGCCGCCTTGGGAACGCTGGGCAGCACCCCGAACGCTGCGATCCGGGTCGTCGACGGCACGACATTAAAGGGGCCGTCGGATGTTCGGGCGCTTCGGTCGAAGGCGAAGGACGGTGCCCCGATCATCATCAGGGGCGGCGATTTTGCCGGCAAAAAATTCGGTGACGATAATTTCAGCAATCTGTGTTTCGACGGCACCAATCTGTTGGGCACCCGCTGGTCGAAATCGAAGGCCGACGGTGCCGCCTTTGTGAACGTCAATCTGACCGCGGCGATCTTCGACCGGGCATCGTTGCGTGGGGCGCTTTTTCGCAACAGCCTATTGACCCGAATGGATGCATCGGGTGCCAATCTTGCCTATGGGCAATTTGACGGCGGCTGGGATCCGAGCATCGAGGGAATGCGCCTTGAAAACGCACAGATGACCGGCTTCCGGTTTGTCTGCGGATCGACGGCAGCCGATGGCTGTTCGTTCAATCGCAAGCAGATCAGTCTGCGCGGGGCCAATCTTACCGGGGCCAAGCTTGGCAGTTTTTCGCTTTGGGATGCCAATCTGGTCGATGTGATCCTCAACAATACCGAAATCGCGCTCGATCAGATACCGCAATATGCCAACGCCAATGTGCAAGGGCCGGTGCTTATCACCTCGGGCAGCAGGCAAGCCACGATTTTGCCCAATGCGTTCCAACTTGCGGTCAGTGCTTTTGGCGCACCCGCCAAACCCGATACCGAATGCAACAGCCCTGCCACGCCTTTGTCGCAGATTTTTTGCCAGGCCGGTCGATCGGCGCTTCGCGCTTACCGCGACGATGTCGATCGGCTGTATCAAAATACGGTCAGTCGCCCCCGCCCCGACGGTTCGAACATCGTGGTGACCGCACCCAACAGGGAACAGGAAAAATATCTGTCTGCGATGCGCAAATGCGCCTTGCGCGAAGAGACCAAGGCCCTTGCCTGCCTGTCGGACAGGATGGCGAAGCGCCGCGCCGCGCTGGTGTCGATGCTGGCGAAAAGCAATCCGCTGGAACCCAATGTCCGGGCGCTGTTTGTGAATGTGGAAACGCCGATGTTGCAGGCAATCGCGCGTGACGTGCGGCTTGCCGGACTCACGCCTCTTCTGATTGGGTCGGCGCCGACTTTCCTGCTTGCCTATCATGACGAAAATAACCGGCTGACCGCGCGCGGCGTATCGCAAAGCCTGGATGGTGCGCGCTGCGTCTATGGCTTTGCGCCGCTGGTGGCGCGGAAATCACGCAAGACCAAAACGGCCGGCACTGGCTTTACCGCCTGGGCATCGGGCGCGGAATTTGGCTTGCAATCGAAGCGCAAGGTCAAAAAGAAAAGATCGAAACGGGCGCGGACGGCAGCGATCGAGCCGGAAAACAGCTCCCTAAAGCCTGGCTGCCCATCGACGGTACAATCGGGACCCCTGATCCGCGTGCCGCTTTCCGAAGATGTGTTCGATACACTTTGGGCCGAATATCGGATGACAAGCTAGGGCCTGTTGCGATTCACAGTGTTTGTATCTTTTTCACTGTCATCCCCGCGGAAGCGGGGATCCATGGTCTGCAATGGCATTGTAGAACCGACGTTCAGACCATGGACCCCCGATTAAATCGGGGGTGACACTGTTTTTTTGCGGTTGGAAGCTTGAATCGCAACAGTCCCTTAGGGCCCGGACCCTAAAATCGGCAAAAGCCGATTTCCGTACGCCATTAAATGATGCTATGCAGACGGGTGATGACACGGATCAAGGCAGGTGGAAGCGGCGCTATCAGTGCGGCACAGGCAGCGGGATCGAGCGCGGGAGCTTCCGCAGGGGCGATTGCGCAACAGGCAATGACCGGGCTTGCCGGGAAAATGGCCGCTTCGGTTGGCGGGGCTCTTGGCCTGACGGGCAATGCAGGTGCCGATCAGTGGCAGGGTAATGGCAAGGATCCCTATCAGATCGAGGATCTGGTCGAAGAACTAACCGCCTCGATCGGGGGAAGCGCAAGCGAAGCGGGGGAGCTTTCGCGCGCCTTTCATGCTTTCGTACAGGAAGGTGCCGCCCTTTTTGCCGCGCGCCCCGAAAGCCGTTCGCTCACCTTCGTACATTCGGTGATTGGCAACATCGATCGCGATGGCGGTGCGGTTGTCAGCCTTGCTGCGGTTTCGCACCTTGTCGACAGCGCAACCACGGCTTTGCGCGGTGCCGTGCGGTAACGAAGCGGCAATCAGTCCGGTTTTTGCCGTTGTTCCAGGCGTTGATCGTGCAGCCCGCCGGTACTGATGGCTAGCGATGCCACCCGCAACCGCCGTTCCTCCATCCGCCGTAGCAATTCGCTGCGCAGTTGCGCTGCATGCTGGGGAGACAATGTTCCCGATGCGATGAGCTGGATTGCCAGATTGCCCCCGCCGTCGCGCCCGACGACCGCTCCTTGAAGCATGGCATTGCCCAACGGCAATTGCAGTTGATAATCCGCTGTCGCACCGCCCGCTACCAGTTCCTGGATGGCAGCGGCAATGCGCGCCAGATGTTCGGCGGGCAATTCCGGTGCAGACGGGGCCTGCATCGCATTGGCCTTGGCCGCGCGAAAAGCCGCGTTTATCAGAAAATCGGCCGGCAGTTCGCCATGATGCCGCTGGTTATCGTCGCTGCCGTGGCGGCGATCCTGGTCGTCGATTGCGCCCTTCCCGCCTTTTGCGGCCATTTCGTCCTTACCCCGGGTTTCGCCGCTTTCTTCCGGCTTGCCGGGTTTACCGAGCTTTTCCAGCTCGCGCTGAAAAAGCGCTGACTGGCGGCCATTGTCGGCGGGGGTGCGATTGGACGCACCCTGCGGGATTGCGGCGCCGATCTTCGCCCGGTTGCCTTGATGCGTATTGGCGCTGGGGGGCGTACCGCTCATTACCGGATCCTTTGCTGCAAAAGCGGCATCGGCTTTGCCTGGCCGCAACCCTGCATGTCATCGTCGGCATGCGCCTCTTTGGCATCGGCCAGTTTCTTTTTCAGCTGTTTTGCCCTCTCCGCCAGATGATCGTGTCGCAAATCCTGCCGCTGCAGTGCGCGTAGCGATTGCGACAGGCGCATTCCCGCCTCGATACGCGCATCCTCGCGATCGGCCTGTTCGCAAAGCGCCTCGATTTTGCGCGCCGAAACATGATCGCGCCAGATGCGCATCTGATCGCTTGCAGGGTTTTGCGACAGGCTCTGGCAGGCATGGCTCAGATCGGTTTCGACCGCGTCCACCCTGGCTTGCGCCTCTGCCAATTCGTCTTCGGCCGCGATCAAACCACGGCGCGCATCGGCCGCTGCATTGGCGAGGCGTTGTTTGCGAACCTCGGACACGCGCACAATCCGTTGCATGGCCTGCGGTTTTTCAATAGCCATCGTCTGCTCCCAATGCCCGCAGCCGCGCGATGCTGTGCGCCAGCGGCGTGACATCGCCCGAAGTCTGGCGGAGGAAATCGGCGACAGCGGCGCGCGATTCCAGCGCACGGTCGGCCATCGCATCGCGACCGGGCTCATAATCCCCCATCTGCACAACCAGTTCGATATCCTCGAGTTTCTGCAACATGGCACGCACGGTCTGCGCCGCCTGCCTTTGGCTTTCGGTCGTCAGTTTGGGGAAAAGCCGGGAAAGGCTATCGAGGATATGGATCGCCGGGAAATGCCCCTGCGCCGCAAGCTTGCGCGACAGATGGATATGGCCGTCGAGCAAGGAACGGACTTCCTCACCGATCGGATCGCCCTCCTCTTCCTCCAGCAGCACGGTATAGATACCGGTGATCGACCCATAGGCCCCGTTTCCGGCACGTTCGAACAGCCGTGGCAGTTCGGCAAAGACCGATGGCGGAAATCCGCGCCGCACCGCAGGTTCGCCTGCCGCCAGCCCGATTTCACGCAGCGCGCGGGCATAGCGGGTGACACTGTCCATCAGCAGCAGGACGTTCTTCCCCTCGTCGCGCAACCCTTCGGCGATGGCCGTTGCGACCTGCGCGGCGCGAACGCGCTCCATCGCCGGTCGGTCGGAGGTCGCGACGATCACGATCGAGCGGGCAAGGCCTTCTGGCCCCAGCACATCCTCGACGAATTCGCGCACTTCGCGCCCGCGTTCGCCGATCATCGCAATCACGGTGATGTCCGCATTCGCCTGACGGGCGAGAAGCGCGAGCAGGGTACTCTTGCCGCAACCGGCGGCGGCAAAGATGCCCAGACGCTGCCCTATGCCAAGCGTCAGCAACCCGTCGATCGCGCGCACCCTGGTTTCCAGGACATGCTCGATCGGCTGACGCGCCATCGGGTTCGGCGGATCGGTGATCAGCGGGCGAACATGCGTGCGCGGCACCGGACCCAGCCCGTCCAATGGGTTCATCCGCGCATCGAGAACGCGGCCGACCAGCTCGGGGCCAAAGGCGACGCTGTCCTCCCCCGAACGCAAGATCACATCGCTGTTGGCAGATAGTCCGCGCAGGTCGCCAAGCGGGGTCAGCAGCGCATCGCCATCGGCAAGCCCCACGACTTCGGCCCACAAACCGCCTTCGCCGCCTTCATCGACGATCTGGCAATGATCGCCGATCCGGGCGGTAACCCCGGTCACGCGGATCGTCGTGCCAAGGGCACCGATGATCCGACCGCGCTGTTCGAACATCGGCGCCTGGCCAAGCGCGCGAACGAGCGAAATGGCAGAACCTTGCGTGCTCATTCTTTCTTCTCGCTTTCGCCAAGGCCCCACCGTTCGCGCAAAACCGGAAGCTGTACGGAGAGACTGGCGATGATCCGGCCCTTGGCGGTCATGACATGGCATTCGCTGCCTGCCAGATCGGAATTGGCGATTACCGGCAGCGTGCCGTCTTCGCCAAACAGCCCGGTCAGTTGTGGCTGCAATTCGGGTGCGACATGGACGACAAGCCCGGTCTGATCCTTCTGCTTTGCCAGCACCTGTCCGACCAGCCGCTCAACCAGCCTCTTGTCATCCAGTTCGCCGATGATTGCGATGGTCGCGGCATAGGCGGCTTCGGCCACCTGTTCGGCATGAAGCGCCTCGATCTGCCGAATGGCATCGCCAAAACCTTGAATCGCCGCATCGAGATCGGTCTGCGCTTTGGCACTTCCTTCGGCATGGCCTTTTTCGATCGCTTCCAATCGTGCGTTCTCGACTTGCGCTTCGGCAGACTGGGCTATGTTCCCTGCATATGCCAGTAGTGTCGCGGCCTCGGAAAAGGCGACCCGTTCGGCCCTTTTGATCAGCGGACTGCGCGAACCCAATAGTTGGCTGTCGGCTGACGGGAACAGAAAATAGCTCATGGCTCGCCCGTTCCAGCTTCGATCGCTTTCGCCGCGATAGCGCATAGCAAACGGGCGCGGGTCGCTTCGCCGTCTTCAATAGGCCGACCGTCGCAAAGCGATGCGGGCAACGCCGCCAGACGAAGCTGTGCACCGATAGCAGGCAAATCTTCGGGGCGCGGCAGACGGGCCGTGACGGACATGTCCCCTATGGCGTGCAGGTCGCAATCGCATAACCGATCGAACAGAGCATCGCCGACGACCGCTGCGATCGCGGCCAGCCTGACACCCGACAATTCCCGATCGATTGCCGGGCGCGCCTGCAGGATGGCCGCCGCCAACCCGACCAGCGCCTGACGTTCCTCATCCGCCAGCATCCATTCGGGCATCGCCGCCAGCATCGCAAAATCGGCTTCGGCCTTGCCGCTTTCCGCCTTACCTGTCGCCCGCAGCCTAAAGCGTGTCGCCCGCGCACCAAAGGCATGGCCACGCACATATTCCAGCTTGCGCCGCAATAGGGCGGTACGTGGGGTGGGTTGGGCGGCGATCGTCATGTGCTGTTCGTCTCGACAAGCTCGGCAGAAACGGCCCGTTTGCGTCGGGCCCGCATCATGGCGCGTCCTGCAAAGACAAGAATGGCAAAGGCCAGGAGCCCGAGCAAAATTTTGCCCAACGTCGCCAGACTGATAGTGTCGCCTGCGTTCTTATCTTGAGGCAGGGCCTGCGCTGGCACCATCACCACCGAAACATTATCGTAAGCCAACCCCTCGACACCGTTGGCCACCAGCGCCTTTATCGCCGAAGTCTGGCTGCGCAGATCGAACCCGGTGCGGTATTTGACAAGTACCGAGGCCGAACTCGGCTTGATCTCCTGACTGAGCGGATCGGGCTGCGGCATGGCAAGCTGCACGCGCGCGGTTACGACGCCATCGATCTCGCTGATCGTCTGGCTCAATTCCTGCTGCAAACCGTAGATCAGCCTGGCGCGCTGTGCGAGCGGGGTTTCATTCAGGCCACCGGGTTTGAAGATCGTGCCCAGCGATTCGAACTGTTCGCGCGGCAATCCCCGCGCGCGCAGGATTTCGACCGCCTTGGCGAAATCGCCTTGCGCGACATCGACATTATACGTGCCTTCCTCGCCCGGGCTTTTTTGTGCCTCGATGCCGTTTTCGCCGAGGACGGCAATCATTTCATTGGCATGTTCCTCGGTTTGATTGGCATAAAGATTCTGCTGGCTGCATCCGGAAAGCAGCAAAGCCAACGCCATAAACATCGCCAGCAAGGCAGGGCTGGCGATGCCGAAGCGTGATACGATACCCCCCTGTGTGCCAGCCATCATTGCTGTCGGAACAATTGCTGTACACCATCGGAACTGCGGTTGGCGATGTTCGAGGTTAGCTGGCACTGAAACATGAACTCCTGGCATTTCATCGTCAGCTGCACGATCTCACCCGGCGTCAATTGGCCACCGCTCGCTTCGGCCGTTGCCGCATAGTCGGAAACCGATCGTGCCTGCAAATTGACCTGATCCATCGCATCGAACAGACCCTTTACCGGGGTTGGCATGCTGTTGCCGGTTGGAGCGATCTGTTCCATCCGGTTCATCGCCGCTGAAAAACGCACATCGAGATTTTGCGCCGCTTGCCCCGGTGCCGAGACGTGCCCGGGGGCGGCCATGTGCATCACTTTCGTCGCTTCACCGGCTATGGTCGAGGTGACCCCGGCAAGCGTGGTTAGCGCTTCAACAGCCATGATCAACCTTTCCGCGCCATGGTTTCAAGCGCTTTCGAAACGCTGTCGAGCGAGGTGTGCGAACTTTGCGACATGAACGAAAGCCGCATCGACTCGGCGGTCAGCTGGGTGATGTCGGATGGTTTGTCCGCACCGTTTTCACCGCCCAGTTCCTGCGATTTCTGCACAATCACATCGGCCTGCTTGTCCAGCGCCTGACCCCAGGCGGAGGCGAAAGCCTCGAACCAGTTCTTACTGCGGCCCGATCCGCCCAATGCGGGGGTGGCTGCCAGCATTCCCAGGCTTGCACGATCTATCGAATTCGTCATGACGTCTTCCTTTCTGCCTTCATTCTTTCAGATTTGTCTTTGCATCAGACACGCCCCCCGCAACTGCGGATGCGGCGGCCGGGGTAATACGCAATTCTTCGATTTGGCCTTCGCGTTCGAAACGGATGGTGCCGTTGCCGATATTGAGGATGGTATGCCCGGTCGGCACCATCGCGCCCTTGAACCATTTGGTGCCATCGGCGGTCGTGATATAAGATGGATCGCCATCGACAAAACTTGCCAATCCGAATTTTTCGCTGGCGAAGAAATATTGCAGGTCGGGTTCGCCTCGCGCGCTATCGATCTGGAACGATATGTTCCTGATCGCGGGCATATCGGCCCGGATCTGCGCAGCCAGTTCCATCTGCCGGTCGGCTGGCAGATACTCGCTTGCGATCAGGATATTCCGGCCCCGCCCCGGTTTCGCCAGCGCATCGATATTCTGCGCGGTCAGCATGTCGGTGACCCCTGCCGCCAGCGCATCCATGGTGGTCACATCGATGACAGCCCCAGGCCGTCTTGCATCGAGCAGACGGCGCAGCCGTTGCAACTGCGCATCATCGGCCAAAACCCCGCCGACAAGCAGAGTGCCGTTCATCGCCTTGACCTCAAGATCGGCAAAGCCGTTTTGCGCGAGCATCCGATCGGTGGCCTCGACCCCGTGGGTCTGTTCGCCAATGAAACTTCTTACCGGTGCAAACAAGATGATCGCCAGCAGAAGCGTCGCCATCGTCACCGCATAGATCGGCCAGCGCCGCTCGATGGCCAGCGTCTCTATCAGCGGACGGAAACGCGTCGAGAAGTGACGCAGCGCACCATCGACCTTGCGTTCGATAGAAACGGTTTCGGCCTTTGCAATCGTACCCTGCATTCCAGTCGGAATAGTATCGGCCTCGTCGGCACTGTCACGAAGCGGAATAGCCGCAGCGGATATTTGCGCGGCTTCGTCCCACCGTTCGCTTGCCGGGGTGCCTATGGCAAAAACGATCCCGCCGATTTTTACCGGCATGAAGTGGGGCAGCGGGGCCGTTTCACCGGCAGCCAGGGTACGGCCCAGCACCGATATCTCGCCCGCAATCACACTTAGCATCGCAAGCTCGCCCGTCAGGTCCAGCTCGACCGATACGGCCTTCGCATCATTGTTGCGCAACACTATGTCATGGTGCAGATTATGGCCGATACTTGCCCTTATACCCGCGGTCAGCCGGTATTCGGCACCTTGCTGCCGACCGGCAATTACCCGCAAAACCAGTTGCGAAGTTTTAAGCATGTCGGTTTGCGCGTTCATCGATCAGCTTCTCGATTGCCCGGCACTGCGTTTCGCCCGCTTTTTAGGAAGAGCTGCGGGTTCGGCTTCTTCTTCCTCTTCTTCATCGGCATTATCCGCATCGGATACGCCTTCGATAGTGTTGGGCAGGTCGGAAAGGATGCGCGGGGTGATGATCACAATCCGTTCCTTGCGGCGCGATCCTTTCGACCGTTTCTTGAAAGCGTTGCCAACCAGCGGGATATCGCCCAGCCCCGGTATTTTCGATTTTTCATCGAAGCTTGAATCAACCGTTATTCCGCCGATAATCAGGCTTTCACCCTGACGGATCGTGGCATTGGTGTTGAGCGAACTGTTATCGATGAAGGGAATGCCGTCAGCGGTATAGCCCGTCAATGCCCCGTCACGCAGATCGATCTGCAAGGACGTGACCAGGCCGTCGGGTTCCTTTGCGATTTTAGGGGTGATCGCCATCAATATCCCGACTTGATAATTGGTGATCCCGCCGTTGGAAAACTGCCCGCCGCCGAAACGGACCGGGATGATCCGGCGATTATCGGTAACCGCAGGCTCATTTTCCTTGGTGGTAATCCGCGGACGCGAGACGATCTGAATCTTGCCCGTGCGGCTCAAGGCGCTGATCCGCGCGCTGACGAAATTGGTGTCGGATCGGAAAAAACCGGCGTTGATATTGCCGCTACTGCGCGAATTGGGGGTGATGATCTGCCCCCCGAACAAGCCACCGAGGCCGCTGAAGCCGAACGACCAGTCGATGCCCAGCTCCTTTGCCTGATCGACATCGATATCGATGATCGTCGCCTCGATCTCGATCTGTGTCTTGGGCCGGTCGAAGGCTTCGATCATCGCATTGTAAGTCGACATCATCGACGGTCGATCGACGACGATTACCGAATTGCCCGAAGGATTGACCGCAATACGCGGACCGGCACGCTCCACGACCTCGCGCTGGGGGGCGCGGTCTTCCTGCGGCTGCCCCTGATAGCCGGGCATATAGGGGCCATAAGGACCGAAAGCGGGGCCATCATATTGTTCGGATGGACTGCCGCGGCTGACCCCTTGGGGATTGCCGCGTTCCACAACCTGCGCACCCGTTACCTGCCCATCGCCCAAGGTCTGGCGCAGCAATGACGCGACGCCGGGGATGATCTGATCGCGATCGCCCAGATTGATGACCCGGTCGCCGGCATCGGCATATTTGAGATTATAGATGCGAATTTCAAACGGATCGCGTGCCGAGGCTTGTCGCGACACGGTGTAATCGAGCTTATAGGGTGCCGGAAGCCCGGCTATGCGTGCAGCCGGTGCACCCGTGATCGGCGAAACGATGCCACCGCCCATAGCGACGGCGGCAGGCGGGGCGGGCATCATCGCAGGCGGCGGCGGCGCGGGCGGGGTGCTGGCCAGCTGGGCGATTTGCATTAGAAATTCCGGCACGCCCGATGCGATGACCATGCCCTGCCCGGCACGAACTTCGTTGCCGTTATTGGTCAAACGCATCTTCTTGGCCGAACTGACCACCAAATCGGGGGAAGCAGTCGTAAAATTGCGCGAGGCTATCTCATCGGCATGATAGACGCGAACGACGGCACCGTCATAATAAGCGACAAGATTATAGGCTTTCGCAAGCTGTTTCCAGATTTCGGCCGGAGGATTGACCCAACGCCCGGCGGCGCGCCCCTGCACTTTGGTGCTGACCTTCACATTCAAGCCGGCCTGGCCGAACAGATCCTTGATGATATCGGCCACAGGCTGACCATTGGGGGCAAGCGCCACGGTCTTTTGCGGAAAGGGAACCTCGGATGCCTGCACCGGTCCTGTTGTGAAGCCTGCGAAAAACGCCGCCCCCAGAAAAGCGGCACGGTAAAAAGGATGAAGGGCGCGACCGGTCATTCTGCATACTCCGCTTGCGTCTCGTTCTGCCCTTGATAGGGGGGCAAGGCATCGGGCGCACGATTCAACTCGCCGACAATATCGAGCGGAACCGAAGGGTTGAGTTCGTTGAAGGAGATGATGGCGACCTCAGGAAGATCGGCTGCGATCATCAGACGAAGCGGGCGACGCAAATCCTGCGAGGTCAATATTACCCGTGCACCCGAATCGCGCACCTGTTCGGAAAGCAAGGCGATCATCGCACGCATCTGCATCGGGTTGATCGCCAGTCGCATCTGGCCATCGACTTCGGTCAGCGTTTCGCGAATGATCGCTTCCAGCTCGCTGCCGACCATCAGAACGCGCAGGCGACCTTCATCGCACAAGGGTGCAATCAGATGACGGCGCATCGCGATGCGGGTGCGTTCGGCCATTGGCGGCGCCTCGCGCTCATATTGCCCGATATCGGCCAGCGCCTCGATCGCATCGCGCAGGTTGCGCAGCGGCACGCCTTCATCGGCAAGCAGGCGCAACACCTCGGCGATCTTGCCTGTGGGCACGGCGCGCACGGCCTCTTTCACCACTTCGGGATATTGATCGCCCAACCGGTTGAGCATATCGGTGACTTCCTGCAATCCCAGGAACAGCGAAAGATTGCGTTCGAGCAAATGCTCGGTGATCAGCGCGATATGGCGCGGTACGTCCTCGGCCTGCGACAAGCCGCTGCCCAAGGGGGCATCGAAGGCCGAAAGCGACCAGCTATTGGTCGCAGCAGCGCCATCCGGATCGGCAATGATATGCATCGAGGGCAAGGGCACGCCACTGCGTTCCGAAAGCTGGGCGATCGTTTGCGCCAGCAGTTCCTGCAGCCGGGTATAATCCTCTCCCTGCGGAGAAAGGCCCACCCTCAGTTGCAATGGCTCGATCGCAACCTGCACCGGTGCTTCCAGCCTAGCCTGGCCGATCGGCATGTCTACGGCCTCGGTCTTTGGCGGCAATCCGATGCGGTTGCGAACGGGTATGCTGAATTCGGGATGATTGAGCAGGCCGATGCCGAGAAACAACACGGCTATCGAGAAAAAGATCAATGTCGGAAAGCCCGGGATCAAACCGAAAAGCAGCGCCATGCCGCCTGCGATCATCATCACATGCGGCTTGCCGGTAATCTGCTGCGCGATCGCAGGCGCAAGATCGCGGTCGGTTTCGTCATCGGTCGTGCGCGTGACCAGCAGGCCCGCCGCAACCGCCGAGAAAAAAGCCGGAAGCTGCGCGACAAGGCCATCCCCGATGCTCAATATCGCATAGGTTTCGAGCGCGGTCGCCGCGTCCATCCCATGGCTGAACATCCCGACCGCAAGCCCGCCCAGCAGGTTGATAAGCACGATCACGATCGCAACGATCGCATCGCCCTTCACGAATTTCATAGCGCCATCGAGGCTGCCGTTGAATTTGCTTTCCTGCTCGAGCATCCGGCGCTTCGCCTTTGCTTCGTCCTTGGTCAGCAGACCCGAACGCAAGTCGCTGTCGATCGACAATTGCTTGCCGGGCATCGCATCCAGACTGAAGCGCGCCGCGACTTCGGCCACGCGTTCCGCACCTTTCGAAATCACGATGAACTGAACGATCGAGATGATCAGGAAGACGACCAGCCCGACGGCCAATTGTCCGCCCGCCACCATGACGCCGAACTGGTGAACGATCGTGCCGCCCTCTGCCTCTGTCAGGATCATTCGCGCCGTCGCCACGCTGATGCCGATGCGGAATAAGGTGGTGATAAGGAGAACGGTCGGGAACGTGCTGAAATCAAGCGGCTTGACGACGTAAAGCGCAGCCAGCAGCAGCAATACTCCGATGATAAGGTTCGTGGCGATGAACAGATCGAGCATCATCGGCGGCATCGGCACGATGAGAAGCGCAACCACGGCAACCAGACCGGCCGGAAGCCACAGGAAGGACAGCCCCCTGGAAGGGAAGAAACGCGGGATAAAGGACAGCGCCTGGTTCACCGGGCAGCGACTACCGCATTCTGTTCGGCCAGCAGCATATTGTAACGCGCCATGACCAGCTTCACATATTCCTGCGTTTCGCGATAGGGCGGCACGCGGTTACCGTATTTCTGCACGGCGCCCTCACCGGCATTGTAGGCGGCAAGGATCAATTCGAAATTCGCGCCATATTTGCCATGCAACTTGCGCAGCAGGCGCGCACCGGCATCGATATTGGTCAGCGGATCGGTCAGGTGACTGGGATGCACGCCAAGACCGCGTCCGGTGGCGGGCATGATCTGCATCATCCCCGTAGCACCGGCATGGCTGACCGCAGTCGGACGATAGCGCGACTCCTGATAGATGACCGCATGCAGAAACAGCGGGTCCACCCGGTGCCGGATCGCAATGTTGCCGATCAGATCGTCATAACGCGTCGAAAAGGATACCGGCCGCATCGCCAGAATAGCCGAATCGTCTGCCGATACGGGGCCTGCCGCAGGATCGAGACCAGCCATTGGGGGCGCAGCATAGGGGGCAACCTCTACAGGCTGCGGCTCGGGTACGATGCGGATCGCAACACCGGTACCGGAAAGGCTTGGCGCAGCCGATGTGGCACCATAAGCATAATATTCGGTTTTCGCATTGGGCTTGCCAATGCCTGGTTTTTTCCTGCTGCGATCGAGCTTTTTCGACACTGGCAGGTCGGCATGCTTGGCGCTGAATGTGTCGATGCGGTTATCGGCATAGACAACCGCATATTCGTCGTCCTCATCATCGGTCGCAATTACACGGTTGGGACCGATAATGACCGCGCCATCGGGATCGACGAATTCGGATGGAGAAGCGGGCGCAACCAACAATTGGTCGGCACAGCCTGAGAGCCCGGTAAAGCGTTCGAGCAGCTTAGGGTCTGCGGTGCGCAGCGTCGTATCGACAGGGCAAGGGGGCGGCGCTTCGTCTTTAGGCTTTTTTGCTTGGATGGAAAAGGGAACTAAAAGTGCGAAGGCTGTGGCGACAATGCATTTTGAGCGACCCATATACCTCTCCTGTGTCCAAACAAGTAGTCTGGACAGGCTCAGTCAGTGCCCCACAATATTGTAGTTGTTCTGCACTCCCCAGTGGTGCAGACGAATCACTTTCTAGGCCCCCGCGCGAAATTATCAACCGCAAAAAACAGGTCGAATTGTTTCCTTTTGTTTCACTTTTATTTCGATCAAATTACACTTATGTAAATATTGACTCCGCTTTCCAGCATTTTCGCCGATCTTCGACAATCTCATATTCCCCTAGAACGCTAATATAAAGGATAGCATGGTTGAATCGTTTGACAGCCAAGTGTCGCTATGCCTTATTGAAAGACGTCAGGGGGCAACAGATTGTCGCTGGCGGGCCGGGTAGCAACCAATGATACGGCCTTGTCTGCGAAAGTTCGATCATGGTGCAGGCAGACACAGATGGCGGAAAAAAATGATGGCGGCGACAAGACCGAGCTGCCGACCCCCAAGCGTCTTCGCGATGCCCGCAAAAAGGGCGATGTCGCGAAATCGAAAGACGTCGGTTCCGGACTGGTCATACTGGGCTGGTTCGTTCTGATCGCTCTGGCCGCCAGTTATGCCGGCGGGCAGGTTGCCGTGTTTTTTTCCGATACGCTGAACGCCGCGACCGAAATGCCGTTCGATCAAGCGCTGCGCTCGGTCGGCTGGCAGGGAACATTGTTACTCATCAAACTGTCGCTTCTGGTTCTTGCTCCTATCGCGATTTTTGCGACGCTTGCCGAATATATGCAAATCGGTCCGGTGATGACGACCGAGAAGATGAAGCCCTCTTTCGACAAGCTGAATCCGGTCGAGGGTCTGAAACGCATGTTCGGAATGGACGGCTTGGTTGAAATGGCGAAGACGCTGGTCAAAGTCGTCTTCATGGTTGTCATCGTCTATTTCATGATCCGCACCGGCTATAGCGAGGCGGGCCAGTTCATCAACCTGGCAGGGACGTCTCCTCTCCACGGATCCGGGCAACAGATCGCGGCCCAGGCAATGGGAATGACCTATTCGCTGACGCTGCAATTCTTCGCAATGGTCGTTGGCGTCTTTTTATTGGTAGGCTTGGCCGACCATTTCTATTCGCGCCACCGTTTCATCAAGAAGATGAAAATGAGCATGCGCGATATCCGCCAAGAGCATAAAGACGATGAAGGCGATCCCCATATCAAGGCGCATCGCCGCGAAATGCATCAGGAATGGGCGAACCAGAATGCAATCGGCGCATCGGGCGGGGCGGCAGCTCTCCTCGTCAACCCCACGCATCTCGCCATCGCGCTCGATTATGACGAGGAGGATTGTCCCGTCCCGGTAATCGCCGCCAAGGGCGAAGGCGCACTGGCGGAAGCCATGCGCGAAGAGGCGAAGCGCAACGACGTGCCCATCATCCGCAATATCGCAACGGCACGACGACTGTGGGCGCGCGGCGAAATCGGGGAAATCGTGCCCGAAGACATGTTCGACGCGATTGCCGAAATCATATTATGGGCAAGGAAAGCCCGTGCAGGCGACGCACCGATGTGGCAGGAAATGGACGTTGATAGCGATGGGAACGAACCGGTAATTTCTGCACGGCTGGTTCACTGAGCGATATAGAGGATTGCGGGGAGTATCATGGGGTTCGGAACGGTCATTTCTTCGATAGTCGCCGTTATATTGTCGCTAGGCCTGGTACTGGGCCTGGCCTGGGGCGCAATCTGGCTTTTGAAAAAGGTACAAGACCGGCAGATGGGGATAGGCAAGGACGATCCCGATCGCGGGGACATCCGCTTTCTGCGTTCGCTGCCGCTTGGTCAGCGCGAACGGGTCACGCTGATCGAATGCGATGGCGAGCGAATGTTGCTGGGTGTGACGGCCGGCGGAATCTCGATGCTCGCACGCTGGCCGCAAACGGAAGGAACGAAAATCGCAAAGGGGACTGATGCATGAACGCTGCCAGTCTCGCGGCGCGCAATCCGGAAAATCTCAAGTCGCTCGATCCGGCCAGGGCGCAAGTGACGAACGCTCTGCTCAGGCTTTTATCGGCAAACGGCAATATGACCCCCGCTGTCGTCGATAGCTTTCCCAAAGGCGGCCTGATGCTGGTCGATGGCGGCATGGCCTTTGCAATCATGCGCGACGGAACCAATTTGATCGAGACCATGTCGGGCATCGATCAGGCTTGCGCGGCTCTCGATGTTGCCGATCCGTTGTTAAGCCAGATCGAACGCACGCTTGATATAGCTTTGGAACCTGCTGCAATATCCGAACAGGCCGGTGATCTTTTCAGCGATGAAAAGGCAATCATCCTGCGATGCATTCGGGACGATGTGACGGTTTGCCTCGGTCTGCGACCGGACGAGACGCAACGTTTCGCCTGGATCGAAGCGGCGGCACGAACGCCCCCCGACCCGGCCAAAGTGCCCGCGTGGCTTTCGATCACCTTCGAAGCCGCCAGACTACCGGTTGCAGAAGCGCAGGGTATCGAAGGCGGCGACCTCTTGCTGCTGCCCGGTGCGGCATCGGCGTACTGGCATGCGGTTACGCATGAAGGCAAGGCGAGGCTCGACCTGCGACAGATGCTGCTGCGCCCGGAGATTTTGGACTATGATGAAGAGGATGGCGGCATGATCGACGACAGCGATGGCGGCACGCCCGCAGGGTTCAGCGTACCGCTGACGGTTCGCCTGCCAACCATCACGGTCGATGCCGCAACACTTGGTGCGTTGCACGAAGGCGGCAGCCTGCAACTGGGGCCATTGACCCAGGGACTTGCGGTTGAACTGTTGGTGGGCGGGCGCCGGATCGCCTGCGGAGAAATCGTTGAAATCGGCGCGAATTTCGCCGTGCTGATCGATGAACGGACAATGCCCCATGCGCCGCAAGCGGAAACGACGGAGGACGAGGACTGATGGATCTCTCGCAATTCACCCCCGGATCGGCGCTTGTCACCGTCGTCCTGATTGCGCTCGCACCCTTTTTTGCGGTGATGGTAACGAGTTTCACGAAGATTGCCGTCGTTCTCAGTCTGGTGCGCAACGCGCTCGGGCTGCAGCAGGTGCCCCCCAATGTCGTGATCAACGGGCTGGCGCTGATCCTGACAGTCTATGTCATGTATCCGACTCTCAACGATATGTACGCCGCATCCGCCGGCCCCGACAACGCGGCAGCGACCATTGCCGGCGATGAGGTTGTCGGCACCAGTCCGCTTGAAAATACCGGCGATATCTTCGGCATGGCGGATCGGGCGAAAGAGCCGCTCCGCGCCTTTCTTCTGAAACATAGCGATCCCAATGAACGGGCCTTTTTCCTGCGCACACAGCAGCGGATCAGCGGGCCGGAAAAGGCGAACGAACTGAAGGATACCGATTTCGTAATCCTGATTCCCTCCTTCGTTGTGAAGGAATTGCGGCTTGCCTTTCAGATCGGCTTCCTGATTTTCCTGCCCTTCCTGATCATCGACATGGTCATATCCAACATCCTGCTCGCAATGGGGATGATGATGCTGTCGCCGGTTACGATATCGTTGCCGTTCAAGATATTGCTGTTCGTCCTGGTCGATGGTTGGGTGAAACTGAGCCACGGACTGGTGTTGTCCTATGTCTGAAGATGCACCGAAATGAGCGATAATGTCGTCAATATCACGATCGAGGCCTTGTGGCTGGTCTTGCTGCTTTCGGCACCGCCTATCATCGCCGCGTCGGTCGTTGGCCTGATCGTAGCGATCATTCAGGCGGCAACCCAGTTGCAGGAACAGACGCTGCAATACACTTTGAAATTCTTTGCCATCGTTGTGTCGATCTTTCTGACGGCAGGACTGGTCGCAAGCAGCCTGCTTTCCTACACCGAACAGATTTTCAACGGCTTTCCCGGAATGGTAAGATGATGGAGCCGATGGCGCCGGGTATCGGTGAACCTTTATTGTCGACTATACCCTGGTTCGACCAGTTGCTGATCATCGGCGTCAGTTCGGCACGCTTTGGCTTTGCCTTCATCTGGGTCCCGGTCTTTTCGCGCGAAGTGATGCCGGCCACGGTACGCAACTCGATCATCGTCACTTTCGGCATGGTAGCGCTTGCCATGACGCCCGATTTTGCCCCTCGCGATCTAACCGCCGCGGCCTGGGCGCTGATGCTCATCAAGGAAGCCGCGGCAGGCACGATTATCGGGCTGTTCTTTGCTACCGTCCTCTGGGCGATGGCGGCTGCGGGGGAAATTATCGATACCAAGGTCGGCGCTACCGTCGCGCAGTTGGTCGATCCGCTGACGGGCACGACGACATCGCTGAACGGCATACTCTTCGGTCGTTTTGCCCAGGTGTTGTTCGTCAGCATGGGCGGGCTGACGATTTTGGTCGGAGCGATCATGAACAGTTACATGATCTGGCCATTGGGGCCGGGCGGGCTGACGCTGAACCCGGCAAGTATCGCCTTTTTCGAAGGCGAGTTCGGACGCTTTTTCACCTGGGCCTTCGTATTTTCGGTTCCGGTGGTCACCATGCTCTACCTGGTCGATTTGGGGATGGGCTTTCTCAACCGTTTCTCGCCGCAGTTTAATGTCTTTGCATTGTCGCTGCCGATCAAGTCTATAGCCGCAACGCTGGTCATTCTGTTAGTGCTCCCCGCCATGGCACAGGCGATCATCACCGATCTTGGTAGCCGTGAGGCTGTTTCAGGCAGCATGCTCCAGCGCACGGCAACCCCGGAAAAAGCGGCCCAGCCATGACCGATGCCAAAGACATCATCCAACAACGCGCGCTTGCCGACGCTATGGCAGCGCGTTCCGGAAAGCCTGGAGCACCTCGACCGACGGCCCCTGCCAGTATTCCAGGCAATAATGCGCTTACGGGCGAAGGAGTAAGCGATCCCGCCGAGCTGTTGCGTCTGATCGGCCTCATCCGTCAGGCCGAAAGCGAAAGCCAGCAGGCCCAGCGTATGATTGTGATCGGCGAATTTTCGGTCATGGCCACCCGCGTACCCGAAACCTTTGTCGGACAGCTTCCCGGTCTTACGCGGATGGAGGCGGCGGTGATGCGCATGCTGGGCTGGGGGCGGGCAAATCATGATATTGCGATGCTGCTCGACAGTACGGAAAATACCGTAAGAACGCATATGAACAATGTGATCCGCAAGCTGGAGCTGGATGGTATGCGCGACCTGATCGCGCTGGCAGGCCTGCTTTTCCACCCGCTGGACTGATACGGCTGCACCTCGATGGGCTGGTATCGCCGCCCTAAACAAAATGACTACCTCGCCTAAACATTTTGCGGATGCCGCGACTCATCCGGATCGGCGATGAAGACTGCAAGCCGGTGGGTGGCCTTGAAACCGAAAGCCCCCAATCGCTTCATTGAAACGGATTTTCAGATAGGAGAATGATCATGAGCTTAGTTGGCGGACTTTTCAAATCCATCATCAACCCGATGACATTGGCGCAGCTTGCCATGGGCCCTGCTGGCTGGGCTTCGCTGGCGATCAAGATGGCAACGCAGCAACTTGCCACTATGGCGCTGCAGCATATCGGTCAGCAGCTTGGTTTGCCGAGCTCGATGATAAACGCAGCCCAGACCGCCTTCGGTCAGGCGAGCGGATTCGGCAATATTGCCGGTTCGGGCTTCAATGGCATGAGCTGGAACAGTATCGATGCATCGTTGAAAAATGCGGGCTTCAATGTTTTCGAGCGGGGATCGATTATCCGCGATCTGCAAAAGCAGGTTCAAGACGAATTCAAGAATAACGTAAAAGATTCGGTGCAGGATTTCATCGACAACATCAATCGCGATAATTCCAACAAGAAATTGCAAAACGATGTTAAGTCCGTAATGAACGGCAAGGGCAGTATCCTGATGAAACTGGCAGTTGCCCTAGGGCAAATCGCCGATCAGAAAATGAACGATATGGCTAAAAAGGCCGAGCAGATCGGCAATATGGGCAAGATTGAAGCCAAGAACCAATCAAAATTCAGCCAGATGAATGCTGAACTCAGCGCCCTTGGCCAAGAATTCGGTATTGTCTCTCAGGCCATGAATAACGTGCTGAAGAGCGTTGGCGAAGGCGCATCCACCGTTGCACGCAAAAACTAACAATCGACCGAATGAGAAAAAAGGCGGGATTTATCCCGCCTTTTCGTTTATGCGTTTTGCGGGGGCAAGCATCACCGTTGGAGAGTCACAATCATGACACGCCATAAACTTCTTGCCACAGCTTTATGCCTTTGTTGCAGTATTCCCGCTTTCGGACAGTTTCAGCCGGCCATGGATATCAATGTTGCCGGATCGATCTACCTGGGCGATGATGCGACATATGACGATGCCGTCAGGGAAGGTGGAAATTCGCTGCAAAGCCCCCAACTCGGTCGAAATGCCGTCGGTGCAACCACGACCTACGCCCCCGTCAAATCCCGCACCCGCGCCAATTTGCAAACTTTTGTCAGCAAAACCCGAGCAACCGATCCAGCCACGGCAACCCAGATGGAGCGGTTATTTGCTTCCACAGATGTGATCGGTGCAATCGGCTCGGCTATGCAAGGCGTGGGATTGAACAAGAATAATGCCGCCGATGCCTTTGCGGTTTATTGGATCGCGGCATGGCAGGCAAGTGTCGGGGAAATTGAAACGGCCTCGCCCGCTGCCTATCAGGCCGTTGCCGCACAAGCCGCATCCGGGCTTTCGCAATCCCCTGAATTTGCCGCTGCCACCGATGCGCAGAAACAGGAAATGGCCGAAGCGCTCATGGTGCAGATGGCGATGATCGATGCCCACAAGGAAGACGCTGCCGGCAGTTCGGCCAAGTCGAAAGCGCTTGCCAAAGCGGTAACGAAAGGGGCCGCCGCCTATGGTCTGGAACTTGGTAACATGGTCCTGACCGAGGAAGGGTTCAGGAAAGGCAAGCCCAAGAAGCGCGCCGATGCCAGCGATGCGACTGGCCAAGATGAAACCGCGATGGCTGCAAATAGTGGCAAGGATCAAAGCCTTGGCCCTATCAACCTGGCTTTGATTGCCGCCGCCGGGGGCGCAGGACTGGCCGGGGTGTTCATGCTCGGAAAGACGATGAGCAAGAAGGCTTAGAGCCGGTTCGTTTCAGACCCTATTTCAGTTAGACTTTGATAACATCACTTTGATCCGTTTGTCCTAGGGCCTTTGCCCGGGACGAACGGTTCCATTTAATGCCGTTAGTCTTTAGAAACTCATTTCCTTATAGATTTCGGACAAGTTACCGCCCCACTCGGCCTTATATCTATCGAGCAGCACTTCGGCGGGGGTTTTACCGCTGGCGATCACTTCGCGCAAAGGGTCAAGAAAGCCGCTTTCATTGTCTCCACTGCTGTTAAGGCGATTGCGTGCCGTCAGCCCGGCCGAGGCGATTTCGACTATGCGACCAGCAATGTCGCGTAAACATCTGCCTCCGCCGATGGGGGCGTCAAGCCCGAGTTTCGGAACAGAGGAACGCAGGGCTTCCCGTTCTTCCATAGTCATATGCTTGACCTCGTCCCAAGCCGCATCGAGCGCGGCCTGATCGTATAGCAAGCCCACCCAGAATGCAGGCAAGGCGCAGATGCGGCTCCATGGCCCGCCATCCGCCCCGCGCATTTCGAGAAAGCTTTTGAGGCGAACTTCGGGAAAGGCGGTCGACATATGGTCTTCCCAGTCGGAAGCGGTCGGTTTTTCGCCGGGCAAAACCGACAATTCGCCTTTTAGAAAGTCACGGAACGATAGCCCTGCAGCATCGATATATCCGCCATCGCGGTAAACGAAATACATTGGCACATCGAGCATATAGTCGGCATAGCGTTCGTAACCGAAACCGTCTTCGAATACGAAGGGCAGCATGCCGGTACGGGCCGGATCGGTATCCGACCAGATATGGCTGCGATAGGAAAGAAAGCCGTTAGGCTTGCCCTCAAGGAACGGCGAATTGGCGAACAGCGCGGTGGCGAGTGGTTGCAACGCAAGCGAGGTCCGGAACTTATGCGCCATATCGGCTTCGCTGGCGTAATCGAGATTAACCTGGATCGTGCAGGTCCTGAGCATCATATCAAGCCCCATCGACCCTACGCGCGGCATATGACGCAGCATGATTTCATACCGCCCCTTGGGCATGATGGGCAGGTCTTCACGGCGCTTGTCCGGCCAAAGCCCCAGTCCGAGAAAAGCCTTGCCGGTCTTTTCTCCAATCGCCTTTACCTGTTTCAGATGCCGCCCGGTTTCCGCACACGTCTGATGCAGATTTTCAAGCGGGGCACCCGACAGTTCGAGCTGACCGGCCGGTTCCAGGCTGACGGTGCCATCGGCACCGCGCATCGCGATAACGTTTTCACCCTCGTAAATCGGTTCCCAGCCGAATTCGGTCAGCGCCATCAACAGGTCGCGTATGCCACCGGGCTCGACATAGGAAGGGGCCGAATGATTTTTGGTACAATAGACGAATTTTTCATGCTCGGTGCCGATCCGCCAACGCTCTTTGGGCTTTTCCCCATTGGCCATGGCGGCAATCAGCTGTTCGCGGGTTTCGATCACAGGATCGTTGCGATTCGAAACGGATTTTGTGCTCATAGGGTTGGGCTTTAAGCAGTCCGCCCGCGCTCGGCAAGATCAGTTCACTACCGCCTGAAATACAAGCGCGAAACTAGCCCCGCCAGCCAGGTTCGGCGCGTCGCCCGCAATCGTGCTTGCGACGACCGAAGCGCCCACGGGATCGGTTTCATCGGCGCCGCTATTGTCTTCATCTTCCACAGTCGCAGCACCCGTACAGCTTGCACCCGATAACAGGCTGCCGGCGATATAAGTCATCATCGGCGGAAGGATATCGGTCGGACGCACATTGGTCATGACAGTCGGGCCTGTGTTCGTTGCCAATATGCAATAGCGCACGACCGCACCCGGCAAGGCTTTGGGGTTGCCGCCACTGATACCATCGCTAACGATACTCGATGATTTGGTGACGTTAAGACTGGTTGAGGTAATAAACAGATCGGCGCGTCGGAAATTGCCGGTATCGATGTTGACGGCATCGCATATTCGCAAAATCCAGTTGCCCTGAGCGTTCTGCCCGTCAAATACGCTCAAGGGATTGGCCGGTTGAAACGCATGCGAATAGGCTATTGCCGGTGGGGCTGGCGCAGGCGTCAGAGGATCGTCCAAGGTCGCACCATGTGTTGCAATCGATGCCGCCGCTTCATCATCGAACATGTCATTCAGATTGTTTCCCGATTGCGCATTGGACGTCCAGGGCAGAAGTGAGACAATCGTACCCGCAGGCGAAGTCAAGAATAGGCGCAAGTCGCTGCGATAGCTGTGATCGAGAAAGATACCAATATTGACATCGCCGACCGTGAAAGCGGTCGGGATGGCGAAGGTGCGGGTGATCTGTGAACCGGTCGGCTGATTGCAACTGAGGTCGGTAATCGCACCGACGGTTGTATCCGAATATTGGGTTATCACCTGGGCCTGTGCGCAACAGGTAGCAAACAACAGAGCAACGATGGCCTTTACGAAGCAGAAGCAAGTGTAGACACGCGCCTTCATTACGCCATCCGTACGATGATAATGCGGCTAAACCACATGATCATGGACCGAAATGGAGCAAAGGGGCTGGCCACCAGTCAGTTGACTATCGCATTAAACACCATGGCAAAGCTGCCCCCCCCTGCCAGCGTTGCCGCAGTTCCGGTGATCGTCGTGCCCGTAATATTCATCCCGAACGGATCGCTTTCGTCCGCGCCGCCATTATTGTCGTCTTCCAATGTTGTGGCCGCACCACAGCTGCTGCCCGATCGCATCGTACCCGGTACGAAGCTTAGATTTCCGGGCACATTGTCGGTAGCCGAAACATTGTTCATCGAAACCGCACCCGTATTGCCGAAGGTAATGCAATATTGAACGGTCGCACCCGGTATCGCTTTGGGATTGGTTGTACTGATACCATCGGCTATCACCTGGCTGATCTTGGAAATGCTGATCGCGGTATAGGGATTGCAGAAAACCAGATCGCCCATTCCGATCCACTGGTTGCCCGGATCGGCAGGCGCGGTGGTGTGGTTGCCGTAGACAATGGTCACCGTATCGACAGGCGCATTGAAAGTTACCACGACATTGCCCGCCGCTGTCGTATCCGTGGCTGCAGCATCGCCTATTGCGACATTGCCGACAACATAGTTGGCACTGCCGTTGGTCAAGGTGGGTATAACGGGACTGCCCTGATAAGAGCCCGTTACGGTTATTTTATCGGCAAAGCTGTTGGCACCGAAATCGATGTCGAACATCCGGAATTGCATTCCCGGCAAACCGCCCGGCATTGTTATGACCGTAGTCGCGACATCGTTTATCGTGCTGTTGTTCAGGTTCTGGAAAAGGCTGACCTCACCGGCGATTCCACCCGTTAGCTGGCTGGTAATCGCAGGTGAACCGGCCACATAAGACGTAGTCGAAGACATGGCGATGTTGAACGTTCCGAAACCCGCAAGGCTGTAGCTATTGTTAAGACTGCCAACAGTCCATGTGTTGGCGCCCCAATCGAAGGTCGTGCTACCGACCGGGCAATTGATTACGGGCGGTATGCCCGCAGCGCGCGTGATGACCAGATCGGCACGGGAAAAACTGCCTGTAGAACCGGCAATCGAGTCGCAGATGATAAGCGTCCATGTGCCCGAAGCGTTTTGCCCGTTGAATGCAGACAGTGCCGAGGCTGGACGAAAGGTGCGCTGATAGACGGTCGTATTGCTGTCGTCGTTCACTATATGGGTGCCGATTGCGGCGGCGGCGGCATCATCGAAATAAACGCTTAGGTTATTGGGCGTCGTTCCGACATTGGACATCAGACTGATCGTAGTGCCGGCAGGCGACTGCAAAGACAGCCGCAAATTGCCCCGGTCGTTATGCGTTATCAATGCGCCGATATTCACATCGGCAACGGTAAAACTGGTGGTGATATTGAAAGTTCGGGTCAAGGTCGTCGCGCAACTCGTCGATTCGGGGATCGCGCCGGTGGTATTGTTGGTTATCTGCAATTGCGCATGCGCCTTGCCCGGCACCAGACACAGCAAAAACGCCGCAAAAAATGCGGTGAAAATAGCTATCGGCGCCCTTTTGCGAACAGAGCGCTCAGCCATGATGGCAAGGAAAGACGACCCCTTCATTATGGAGTTTTTTTAGATCCGAAACGGTTAAATTAATCATAAAGATGATGGAGTTGTTGAAAATCCGGCCGCAATTTGGCTGCCATCGACCCTATAGCGTTAACGATTTTACAGTTGTTCAACGCCAATCGCCGTTTAACGCCATCCAAATCGATAAGGCTGCGATTGCCGCCGTATCGGCACGCAGAATGCGTGGACCGAGCGAGACGGGGATGGCCGAGGCATGTGTGCGGATTAGAGTGTTTTCAATGTCGCTAAAACCGCCTTCGGGTCCGATCAGGATAGCGGCGGGGCCATCGACAACAGCTTTGGCGAAGGGTTTGCCGCCACGTTCGTCGCAGAAATAAAGCCGTCTGTTTTCAGGCCAGTGCGCAAGCAGAAGATGCAATGGCTGCAAGGGCGCGATTTCGGGCAACGCGTTGCGTTCGCACTGCTCGGCAGCCTCGATCATCTGCGCGCGCAGCCGTTCTTGCTTGACCTTGTCGACGACGCAGCGCTGCGTCAGCAAGGGCATGAAGCGCGCTATGCCCAGTTCGCAGGCCTTTTCGGCAATCCAATCCAGCCGATCCTTTTTGACGAGCGCTTGGACAAGCCATATATCGGGGGCAGGCTCACGTTCGCGCAGCTTCGCTTCGATCATCAGCACCATGTCACGCTTGCCGGTCGCGGCTACCGTGGCAAGATATTCCCCCGTGCGATCGTCGAACAGCTTGACGGGATCGGCCGTTTTCAAACGCATGACGTTCAACAGATAATGCGCCTGTCCGCCCTCGACACGCACTTCGCGACCCTCGCCCAACGCATCGTCGACAAACAGGCGTGGGGTGGAATGCGGGGGCCAGGCGGGCGTTGCGGGCATGGCTTTACCATAGCCTTCGACAAGCGATCGACAAGCCACTATGTCCGATTCGATGTCTGCAACCGCGCCCCCAGATACTGAAATTCGAAGTTTTGTCCGGCTGCTCCCCGACAAATTCCAGCCTTTTGTCCTGCTGGCGCGTTTCGACCGACCTATCGGCTGGTGGCTTCTTTTCTGGCCATGTCTGTTCGGGATTGCACTTGCGGGCGGGGTGTTCAGCCACTGGCCATTGGTGTTTTGGATGCTGCTGGGTGCGATCGCAATGCGTGGCGCGGGCTGCGTCTATAACGATATAATCGACCGGGATCTTGACGCGAAGGTTGCGCGTACCGCAAACCGCCCATTGGCAAGCGGTGCGACAAGTCTGAAGGCAGCGTGGATCTGGTTGCTGCTGTTGTGCCTGATCGGCCTGATCGTCCTTACCCGTTTGCGGATCGAGGCACAGTTTGTCGCACTGTGCAGCCTGGTGCTTGTTGCATCCTACCCTTTCATGAAACGGCTGACCTGGTGGCCGCAGGCTTGGCTGGGACTGGTCTTCAGCTGGGGCGCCCTTGTCGGCTGGATCGCGATAAAGGGCCATACCGATGCTGCGATGCTTTGGTTGTATGCGGGCACGATATTCTGGGTAATCGGCTATGATACCATCTACGCCATGCAGGATCGGGAAGACGACGCGCTGGTCGGCATCCGGTCAAGCGCTCTGCGCCTTGGAGGCCATATCCGCGAAGGCGTGACCCTATGCTATATGCTCGCGCTTGCCGGCTGGGGCATGGCAATATGGACTATACGCCCGCAAGGGCAGGCGCTGATTGCGCTGGCCCCGGTTGCAATCCATTTCATTCTGCAGGTTGCGACGCTTAAAAAGGATGGCAGCAACGCATTGGATCATTTCCGTTCAAACCGGATGGCGGGGCTGCTGATGGCGCTGGCCTGTCTGGTGGTCGGTGCGGCTGGATAAGGGGAGAAAATTAGTGGAACATCGTCGCCTTGGCAAAAGCGCAATCTATGTGTCCGACATTTGCATGGGGACGATGGTCTTCGGCTCGCAGACCGACGAAGCGGAAGCGCATCATATTCTCGACCGCTGTTTCGAGGCTGGCATCAATTTCTACGATACCGCCGAGAACTATCCCGTTCCGCCCGATACCAAATGGGCCGGGCGGACCGAGGAAATTTTCGGCCGCTGGCTGAAAACCAAGGATCGTGACGCGATCATCGTCGCGACCAAGGTATGCGGCCCTTCGCATGGCTGGATCAAGGGATCGCAGCGCGCAGGGATGACCACGCTCGACCGGCACAATATCACCCGCGCCATCGACGCCAGCCTGATGCGCCTCGGCACCGACTATATCGATCTCTATCAGACGCACTGGCCCGACCATGGCACCGATTATGAAGAGACGATGGAGGTGCTCGATGAGCTGGTCCGCGCAGGCAAGGTGCGCGTGGTCGGCTGTTCGAACGAGACCAGCTGGGGGTTGATGAAGTCGCTTGCAGCGTCCGAACGGCTGGGGGTGGCGCGCTATCATACCATTCAGAACAATTATTCGATCAACAACCGTCGGTTCGAGGATGAGCTGAAACAGGTGTGCCGGCAGGAGGGGGTTTCGCTATTGCCTTATTCGCCGCTGGGCGGTGGCGTGTTGTCGGGCAAATATCTCGACGGGGCACGGCCCGAAGGCGCGCGCTTTTCGCGCTATATGGATATGGCGGGCACGCGGCAGTCGACCATGGCCGAACGTTTCGCCGGCCCTCGTGCACTCGAATCGACCGTACGGATCGTCGCCATTGCTAAAGAGGCTGGGATGTCACCGGTTACGCTGGCGACCGCCTGGTCGAAACAGAATGATTTCGTCGCCTCCACCATCGTCGGCGTCAGCCGCGAGGACCAGCTCGACGAGATTTTCGCGGCAATCGACCTGAAGCTGGATGCCGAGGTCATGACCGCGGTGCACAAGGTGACGCGGGAGATATTGTACCCGATGGGGTGAGGGTGCCGGGCTTTCAGTTCGAACTGCAACGAATGATGGTTCGGTGGAACAGCGCGCGAGCCCTCTCAACATTCTCAGGCGATTGTTTTCGGACGCTGCCGCTGAGCAGCGGCTCAACCTGCACATATTCTCCATCAATGAAGTCTCTTACATGACAGGGAATTGCGGTTTTGCCGAGTTCTCTCGTTTCAGCTTTTTCCGCCACAAGTTTCTCGAAGTCTTCCGCAATCGATGCCGGAGCGTCGGCATCGCGAAGTAAGGTTTGGAAGTGCATTGGCGGCACATTCTTCTCACCATGTAGGCGCAGCCATCTAAGGCACAGCGCGGGTCTAGCGGCATAAAAGAGCTTCTTTGCCGGAGCTTCGGCACCCATCGTCAGAAAGCGTTGCCACTGCTGCGTACCGAGATGGTAGTAGTGCCGCATCGAGCTGACACGGTCGGCGCATATATCCGCCAATTCCAGCATTTCGTCTCGAAATTGAACGTCGCCATGATAGACAATGGGTGATTGCAGCCATTCGACCACCACTGCATTGCCTTTCAGCATCAGCTTGATTGCCTTGCCTAAATCCCAGCCGTTCACGTCCATATCGTCTTCAATGGGCATTTCGATAACATCGCGGGGCTGCCAAGGACTCAGATACTGGTCAATTGAACGCGCGTAAATGAATCGTCCGTCATAATCGCTGTCTGGCGATGGAAACCCCCAAGCCCGGCTGCCGCTTTCGATGGCCCACACAACGGTCACATTATGCGTGTCGGCAATGGCGCTGAGCCGCCGGTCGATTTCGTTGACCGCTTGCACATCAAAATAATCTGGGATAGTCCGCAAAAACTGCTGAGGTTGCGATGGCTTGATATCCATTTGCAGGCTATTCCGCCGCCAGCAATTCTTCCGCCCCGCCCAGATCGACGCTCACCAGCCGCGAAACCCCCTGTTCCACCATTGTCACACCGAACAACCGGTGCATCCGGCTCATGGTGACGGCGTTGTGGGTGACGATCAGGTAGCGCGTGTCGGTCTCGCGGGTCATCGCGTCGAGCAGGTCGCAGAAACGTTCGATATTGGCATCGTCGAGCGGCGCATCGACTTCATCCAATACACAGATCGGCGCGGGGTTGGTGAGGAACAAGCCGAAGATCAAAGCGACCGCAGTCAACGCCTGTTCGCCGCCCGACAGCAAAGTCAGCGATTGCAGCTTCTTGCCCGGAGGCTGCGCGTAGATTTCAAGGCCGGCCTCCAGCGGATCATCGCTTTCGATCAGCGCCAGATGCGCCTGACCGCCGTTGAAGAGCGTGCTGAATAGCCGCTGGAAATGCAGATCGACCGCCTCGAACGCGGCGAGCAGCCGGGTGCGGCCTTCGCGGTTGAGGCTACCGATCGAGCCACGCAGCCTATGAATCGCCTGCGTCAGCTCCTCGCTTTCGGCCTGCCCTTTTTCGATTTCGGTCTCGAGTTCGGCGAGTTCGTCGGCGGCGATCAGGTTGACCGGGCCGATTCGCTCGCGATCGAACTGCAGCCGTTCGAGGCGGGCCGACTCCGCCGATGCCTCGCTCAGTTTCTCTTCGGCAAAGCCGTGCTTTTCGGGCAGCAAGGGCGGCGGGCATTCGAAGCGTTCGCCTGAAATTGCGGCCATTTCCCGCCTGCGCGCATCCTGATTTTCAGCGCGTGCCTCAGCACCCGCGCGTTGCTCGCGCGCTGAAGAGACGGCTTCCACGGCGGAGGCGAGGTCGGCTTCGAGCGTCTTCAGCGCCGCTTCGCTCACCTGTTCGGCGGCTTGAAGCGCTGCAAGTTTCTCGGCAACCGACGCCTTGTCGGCTTCAAGCTCCGCCAGTTCGTGCGCAATAGTATCGGGCTTGCCGGCAATCGCCTCCAACTCGCCCGCAATCTCGGCACTGCGCTTGTTCATTTCGGCGATGCGGCGTTCGGCCTCTCCGCTGCGCTCCTGCCAGCCGCGGATTTCGGCCTGCGCCACCGCGCGCCGTTCGCGCTGCTGGCCGACCGTCTGGTCAAGGCTCGACAGGTCGGCTTGCGCGCGGACGAACAGCTGGCGCAGGCTTTCGCTTTCGGATGTCAGCGCGCTTACCAGCCCGCGCTGCTGCTCGCCATCGGGCAATTCGGCGCGTGCTTTCTCGGCTGACTCAAATTCGAGTCTGGCGGCTGCCGCCTCTTGCTCGGTCAATTCGCTACGTTCGACAAGCGCCTCGGCAGCCTGTTGGGCACGGGTCAGTGCATCTTCGGCGCGGTCGGCATCGCGCAATGCCTGACGGAGTGCGGCTTCGGTTGAGGAATGTTCGGAAGCCAGATGACGGGCCCTCTCCTGCGCCGCGGCGATGCGTTCGCCGATGCCATCAAGCGCCGACCCCTGATCGGCAACCTTGACCTCGGCCGCCGGAATAGCATCAAGCAGCGCCGCCAGCCGGTTTGCCCGTTCAAGCTGTTCGGCAGCCGCCGCGCCATCATCTTCAGCGAAAAACCCATCCCAGCGCCGCAGCTTGCCATCGCGGGTGACGAGGCGTTCGCCTACCTCGAGCAGCGCGCCATCGTCGACATCGACCACGCGCACCATCGCAAGGCGCAGCGTCAACTCGGTAGGCGCCTCGACCACATCGACGAGTGTTTCGACCTTGGTGGCGGATTTCTTCCCCTCTCCGTTCGCATCGAGCGAAGACGAGATGCCTTGAGGCAGTGCACCAACTCCGGGTGTCTCGTCTTCGCTCGACACGAACGGGGATCGGTACGGTATGGCGGCGGTAAAGCCCTGCCAGCGGCGGCCGATCACACCGCCCACTGCGGCGTTCAGATCATCGCCCAGTGCGGCCGCCAACGCGCGTTCATAACCGGGCTGAACCTTGATCCGGTCGATCGCGCGATTATCGCTGCTGGTGGAAAGCCCGCGTTCGAGCGCCTTTTTCTCGGCTGTAAGCGCCGCCAGTTCAGCCCTGGCGCTGGCCAGCGCCGATTGCGCGGCATCGCGTTCGCTCACCAGCGTGACACGCGCGGTTTCGGCGGCCTCGATTGCCATCGCCTGCTTCTCAAGTCCAGCCTGCAGCCGTTCAGCCTCGCTAGCGGCTGCATCCCGCGCAGCCGCCAGTTCGGCCTCATCGCCCAGCGCCGCGCGCTCAGCCTCCAACCGCGCCTTGTCGCGCTCGGCGCGATCGACGCGGGCGCGGGCGTTGGCAAGCGCAGCTTCGGCAACGCGCAACTCGGCCTCGGCGCGCGCCTGTTCGGCAACCGCCCTGGCCAGCCTGACCTCGCCCTCGCGTGTGGCCCGCTCGGCATCGTCAAGCGCGCGGGTCAGGCGCGGGCGTTCCTCCTCGCTTGCCTTGATCGTTGCCGCCAGCGCCTCGCTCTCGCCCTGCAGCCGCGCCAGTGCCTCGGCGGCATCATGCGTCAGCTTGCCCTCACGCGCGCCGTCTTCCTCGATCCGCCTGGCCTGGGCGGCGAGATCCGCCTGCCGCTGGATCAGCCGGTCGCGCTCGCCGGTCAGCTGGATCAGCCGGTTGGAAAGGTCGCTCGCCGCATCGCGCGCGGCCATGGCAGCGGCGCGGTCATCGGCCAGCTGGCGCACCGCCGCGGCTTGCTGATCGGCAAATCCGCGCTGTCGAAACGATGCCTCCTCGACCGCCTTACCCGCGGCATCAGCCTCCGCACGCGCAGCTTCGGCCGCGGCTTTGGCTTCCGTCCAGCGGACGAAGATCAGTCGCGCCTCGGCCTGCAATATCTCACCCGACAATTTGCGATAACGTTCGGCCTGCCGCGCCTGTTTCTTCAGCGCCTGGGCGCGGGCATCCATATCGCCCAGGATCGTCGCCAGCCGATTGAGGTTGGTTTCCGCCGCGCGCAATTTCTGCTCGGCATCCTTGCGGCGTACGTGCAAGCCGGAGATCCCCGCCGCTTCCTCCAGCATCATTCGCCGTTCCTGCGGCTTGGCGGCGATAATCGAACCGATCCGTCCCTGGCTGACCAGCGCCGGCGAATGCGCGCCGGTGGCGGCATCGGCGAAGATCAGTGCGATATCCTTCGCGCGAACATCGCGGCCATTGGCGCGATAGGCGCTGCCGGCACCGCGTTCGATGCGGCGAACAACTTCCAACTCTTCATCGTCATCATTGGCGATTACACCGGGGATATTCTCATGCGGGTCATGCTCGGCAAGCAGGCTGACCTCGGCGAAGTCGCGCTGCGGACGCTGTGCAGTACCGGCAAAGATCACATCCTCCATGCCGCCGCTGCGCATCGATTTCGGGCTGTTCTCGCCCATTACCCAGCGCAAGGCTTCGAGCAGGTTCGATTTACCGCAGCCATTGGGGCCGACGACACCCGTCAGCCCGGCCTCGATCCGCAGCTCGGTCGGCTCGACGAAGCTTTTAAAGCCCGTAAGTTTGAGCCGCTTGATCCGCATATTTCCCCGTCCCCCGACGCGGTTGAATTAAGGCAGGAAACGCCTACCGCGCACCCGCTTCCATAAGCTTGCCCTTCACCTGCGGCCAGGCCCCGACATCAAGCCGTACGCCGTTCAGGAAGAAGGTTGGCGTACCCGTAACCTTGCCCTCTGCCATGGTTGTTTCGGTATTCTTGGCCAGCTTGTCGAATGCCGCCTTATCGGCAAGGCAGGCACGGGCCGCATCCTCGCTGACCCCCAATTGCTTGACGATATCGATCAGGCCGAATTTATCGGCAAGAAACTGGACCGCCTGTTCGGGCTTCATCGTCGGCACCTGCTGCTGCTCAGCCTCGGTCAATGTCTGCAAACGGCCAAGCCAGGTTGCCTGCTGCGCATAAAGCTGTTCGGTTAGGGCGAAATAGGCTTCGGGGCCATTGCACTGTGTCAGCAGAAAGCCCGGCATATCCTGAATGCCATGCACCAGAAAGGGTCGAAATTCGAACTTTACACGGCCGGTGTTGACCATTTCCGTAAGTTCGCTGTGCGATTGATCGGAGAACTGCGCACAGCCCGGGCAGGTGATCGCGCCATATTCGACAAGTTCCAGCTTTGCGTTGGGATTGCCCATCACAAATCCCTTATCGGTTTTTGCCACGACATCGGACCATTGCTTGCCCGCAGGGGCGGCCACCTTGGCAATCGGTTCGCCCTTAGGCACTTCGCCGCCATTGCCGCCACAAGCGGCAAGCGCCAATGCGGCCAAGGACGCGGTAAGGATCTTCGGACTGCGCATAAAATCGTCTTTCAGTTTTCGATATAGGGTTTGATGGCCATAAATTTATGGCCCTCGATGATTTTGCCGTTCACCATTACAGTAGGCGTTCCGGCGATGTTCAATGGACCGACAGCCTCATCGGTCATCGCGACGACGGCATCAAACGCAGCCTTATCGGCAAGACAGGCTTTGCCCTGCACCGCCGTAATACCGCGCTGCGCCATGATCTTGGCAAGCCCCAATTCGGTATAGGCGGCCTGCATGAAGGCCACGGTCTTTTTGCCTTCTAGCAGCGCGATGGTCGGTTTTGAAAGCTTGCTGCCATCGGCCCACTGCGTCTGGCTGGCCATCAGCAATTTGTGATTGCCGAAAAAGCGTGCCTTGCCGCCGCAACGCGCGAGCAGTGCCGCGGTCAGATCAAGCGGGTCGCGCACCAAATTGCGGATTTCGAAACTGGCCTTGCCGCTGGCGACCAACTGGTTCTTGATCTGCGGCACGTCATCCGCCTCGAAATGCGCGCAATGGCTGCAGGTATAGCTGGCATATTCGACGATCCTGTTCGCCGCCGCCGGATTGCCAACCACATATCCGCCTTTTGCCGACGTGCCAAAGGTAAGCAGCCAATTGGTGCCCGATTGCGCCGATAGCACTGAAGCAGCGCTTGCAGCCATTGCTACGGCCGCAATGAAAATCAGCGATTTTGAATAGGACGATCTAAAATTGCGGTTCATATGCGTTTTTTCGAAAATGGCTTTCGCGTCTGCAATCAATCGCCTTTTTTGGCAAGGCTTTTCGCCAGATTTTCAAGCACTGCCTGCAATTCGGGATCGGCAATTTCGCGCAGCGAGTCGCCTAATTCCATTGCCGGGGCCCGTAGCACGGGGGCAGCGGTTACACGCGCTTTGGGATCAATCGGCTGAACCGGACCTTGCCGCATCTTTACCTTTGTCACCGCTTCATAGCCGAAAAAGCGGTTTACCCGCTCGATGATCTCGGGCAAAATATGTTGAAACATCGGCGCATGTCCGCTTTCAACGGTCAATTCCAAAGTGCCGCCTGCTTTTTTCCCAACCGGAAAGCGGATTATTTCGGGTGCCGAGACTGAGGCATAGCGGGTTCCGACAATCTCATCCCAGCGGCTGACGATCGAACTTTGCACAAAACCAAAGCGCCGAAAAGCCGCACGGCCGATTTCCGGCATCAGATCCGAAACACTGCGCGCCTCTCCTCCGCGCGGTCGTTCGAAACGCACCGGCTTTGTCTCCCCCTTCTTCCTGGGCGGTGATGGCTTGCCTTCCTGCATGATAGGATTATCGCACGATGTATGGCAGTCGTCCAACCTTGTGATCAATATTCTGGGGATATCGCCACTGCGCTACTTGCGCATTACGACCGTCATGCGCGAACGCTGCCCTGGCGTTCGCCGCCGGGCAGGCCGCCGCCCGATCCTTATCGCGTCTGGCTGTCGGAGGTGATGCTGCAGCAGACCACGGTTGCAGCCGTCATTCCCTATTTCGAACGATTCATCGCTCGCTGGCCCGATTTCAACGCACTGGCGTCGGCGCCCGATGCCGACGTCATGGCAGCATGGGCGGGGCTTGGCTATTACAGCCGGGCGCGCAACCTGCTGAAATGCGCCCGTGCCATCGTTCAAAACCCAGGCGGGACATTGCCGAAAACCGCTTCGGAGCTGAAGGACCTGCCCGGCATCGGTGCCTATACCGCAGCCGCTATTGCCGCCATCGCCTTCGATGAACACGTTGCCGTTGTCGATGCCAATGTCGAACGCGTAACGGCAAGGCTGTTTGCAATCCAAACCCCGCTGCCCGCTGCCAAGCCGGAAATACGCGAAAAGGTTGCTGCCATCACTCCCGCCGATTGCCCCGGCGATTTCGCCCAAGCGATGATGGATTTGGGCGCGACGATCTGTACATCCAGAAACCCGCAATGCCTGATCTGCCCATTGCAACGATGCTGCGTCGCGCAAAGGCAGGCTATCGCCACAGAATTGCCGCGAAGGGCCACCAAAAAGGCGAAGCCCGAACGCACCGGCACCGCCTGGTGGATCGAACGCGACGGACAGGTCTGGCTGACAAAACGTCCCGCCCATGGCATGCTGGGTGGAATGCGCGCCTTGCCCGATGATGGCTGGAATGCCCGTGAGAATGGCACCGCACAGCCGCCTTTCGAGAGCGAATGGCGCAAAATTGAAGCCCCGATCATCCATGTTTTCAGCCATTTTCGCTTGACGCTTTCGGTTGCCGTTACGGCATCGGCGGTTCAGCCGAATTTGCTCGGCGAAGGCGAATGGTGGCCGGTAAAATCATTGGACAGTGCCGGTTTACCCACCCTATTTGCAAAGGCAGCAAAGCTGGCTGTCTATGCTGGCAAAAAAGATATCGGAGATTGAGCATGGAGCAATTCCGCCACGATCAGCTTGCGGCAAGCCGCCGCGGATTTCTATCAATAGCCGGGCTGGGTGCGGTGGCGACACTGCTGCCAGCGCCGCTATTCGCCTATGAACCGCATCCCTATCCTACGCTTCGGGCGCAGCTTGATGGCTATGTTTCGGGCAGAAAAGCGGCGGGTGTTGTTGCCGCCATCGGCCGCGGCACCGCTGCCCCGGAAATGATTGCCGCAGGTACGCTTTCCATCGGCAATACAAGCCCCGTCGATCTCGACAGCCTGTTCCGCGTTTATTCGATGACCAAGCCCGTTACCGGCATGGCGGCCATGATCCTGATCGGCGAAAGCAGGATGAAACTCGACCAGCCGATTTCGGATTTCCTGCCTGAATTCAAAGAAATGCGCGTGCTGACCGATCCCGCGAACAGTCTGGATTCGGTGCCTGCCAAAAACGCGATTACCGTGCGCCACCTGCTGACGCATACGGCGGGTCTCGGCTATTCGATCATCACCAAAGGCCCGTTGCTTAAGGCCTATATGGATAATGGCATCACCCCCGGCGTCGTCAGCCGCATGCCTATTCCGGGTTTTGAGGCAGGTGCGCCTACACCCGATCTCAAGACTTTTGCCGAGCGTGTCGCGACATTGCCGCTGATTGCCGAACCCGGCACGAAATGGAGCTACTCGATCTCGCTCGACCTGCTGGGCCGAGTAATCGAGGTGGCGAGCGGGATGGAATTCGAAGCGTTTCTGAAAGCGCGCATTTTCGACCCGCTGAAAATGACCAGCACCTATTTTCAGGTACCGCAGTCGGAAATAAAACGTTTCACAACCAATTACGCGGTATTCGGTAAAGCGCTGATCCCTATCGATCCGGCGGCATCAAGCGTCTATCTGGACAAGCCGGCCTTGGCTTTCGGCGGTGCGGGGCTTGTCTGTTCGGCCCGCGATTACGACCGGTTCCTGACAATGCTGCTGAACGGCGGCGAGCTGGATGGCGAGCGCGTAATGGCGGCAGAGACGGCGGCACTTGGCATGTCGAATTTATTACCCCCCGGCGTCAGTACCGACGGTACGTTCGCCGATGGCGCGGATTTCGGCGCGGGGGGACGCGTCGGTCGCGGTGCGCAGGCGGGAAGCTTCGGCTGGGGCGGTGCAGCCGGCACGATCGGTTTCGTCGATATACAACGCAAAGTTCGCGCCACGGGTATGATCCAGTATATGCCTGCAAACGCCTATGATTTCCACGGTGACTTCGCAAAATGGGTGCTGGCGGATTTAAGGACGTAAAAATGCTTATGCCCTTTTCCCCGTTCGCCCTTCGGCCCTTCGACCCTTCGACAAGCTCAGGGCTCAGGGCTCAGGGCTCGGCACGGGCTCATCACGAACGGAATTTCCAAAAATGAACCCCGGCTTCACCGGATCTCCGCTCGATCGTGCCGACCGGTTACGCACCGATATCGAAGCGTTCAACGCCGTGTTGAACGACTGGCGCGCACGGGTGCTTGGGCTGGATGGGCTCGATCCATTGATCGCCAGCACAGGCGGACTGCAATGGGTTTCGATGGCCGATATCGGCGCGGAGGCCGAACTGATCCTGCTCGGTCTCGCGAACGATGGCAAACCCCATTTCGCGCCTTTGGTCGACGGCATTGGCGGCATGGCCAGGTCGCCTGCGATTTGGCGGGCGCTGTCGATGCTGCCGGCTGCGGATGCTGCAATCTATGGCACCGCGCGCAGCCTGATCGACTGGCATAACACGCACCGCTATTGTGGCCGTTGTGGCGGATCGACCCGATTGTTTCGCGCGGGATGGGGCCGCAAATGCAGCGCCTGCGATACCGAACATTTTCCGCGTACCGACCCTGTCGTTATCATGATCGCCGAATATGAAGGCAAAGCGTTGCTCGGCCGGCAGGCGGCCTGGCCAAAGGGAAATTATTCGGCGCTTGCCGGTTTTCTGGAACCTGGGGAAAGTATCGAGGAAGCGGTGCGGCGCGAGATTATGGAAGAGGCGGGCATCGCTTGCGGCGCCGTGCGTTACATCACGAGCCAGCCCTGGCCCTTTGGCGGATCGCAGCTGATGATTGCCTGCGTTGCCGATGCCGCTACCGATGCACTGACGATAGACCATAACGAAATCGAAGATGCGCTTTGGGCAACGAGGGACGAGGTCCGCGCCGCACTCAACGGCGATGAATCCCGTCGTTTCAACGCACCGCCTCCCTTCGCCGTAGCGCACACGCTAATGCGTGCCTGGGCCGATGGATGAAAGCACCCACAAAGGAATTCGCCATGCAAAGCTTGCGTATCGATATTGTCTCGGACGTCGTCTGCCCCTGGTGCGTCATCGGTTACAAACAGGTTGAAAAAGCGCTGACTTTGTTACCCGATCCGATTGACGCCGAATTCCATTGGCATCCTTTCGAACTCAATCCAGACATGCCGCCCGAAGGCGAAGACGCGACAGAGCATATAGCACGCAAATATGGTCGTTCGTTCGAAGAGGGTCGGCTGGTACGCGAAAGGATAAAGGAAACCGCTGCCGAATTGGGATTCGCTTTCGGTGAAACCGGTGCAAGGCGGCTATATAATACATTCGCCGCGCATAAGCTTTTGACGCAAGTGGGAAAAGAAGAGGGTTGGCAAGCGCAGACCGGACTTAAGCTTGCGCTGTTTTCGGCCTATTTCCAACAGGGACGGAATATAAGCGATACCGAGGCACTGATCGATGTCGCTGAAAGCATCGGATTAAACCAGGCAACGATTCGCGAATGGCTAGGCGATGAAGCGCTTTCCAAAGAAGTACGCGGTGAGGAAGCTTATTGGATGGGCGAAAACATAAGCGGTGTGCCTGCCATTATTTTCGATGGCAAATATATTGTGCCCGGTGCCCAAAATGCCGAAACATTTGCTCGGATCATTACCAAGGTGATTGCAAAAAAGGCCGAAACGTAAAGCCTGTTTACTTTATATGTAAGCATCCGGCTATGACCCGGTTGGCGTCACTAGCAATATTATTGATGACGTCACTACTCCAAAGATGTCGCCGATAACGGCCTGTTAACCATCTGGGCGCATAAGCGTTGCGGGAAGCAACAGGTGCGATCCTTGTAACAGGACCGATAGAATGGATAATTTGCGCGGTATTGGGCCTTTCGACAGCGATCCTCTGGACGCTGCAAGCCCCGCTTATGCAAGTTTTGACGAAGAGCAGGAAGACGCCGCCATCGAGGCGCCGCCGATCGTGTCTGGCGACGAGCGCCGCATGCAGGTGCGGGCCTATAACTTCTGGACCTCGCAGCTTGGCGAAGGCAATTATCCTAATGTCGAAGAGCTCGACCCCGAAGCGGTCGACGATTTCCGCGATTATTCGGTGTTGCTCGATTTCACCTCGGGTATCGAAAATCCTTCTATCCTTTATCTTGGAGAAGAACTGCGTCGCGAATGTGGGCTGACCGACGATATCAGCTATCTCGATCAGGTCCCACCCCGTTCTTTGCTGTCACGAATCACCGATCACTATCTGCAGATCATAGCCAATCGCGCACCGATCGGTTTCGAGGCCGAATTTGTGAACGACCGCGGCATCAACATCATGTATCGCGGCATATTGCTGCCCTATTCGTCGGACGATGACACTATCGATTTCATCTATGGCGTCATCAACTGGAAAGAGGCGGCACCCGCTGACGTTGCGACTCCTTTGCAGAACGAAGTCGAAGCCGCGCTTGCCACGGTGCCCGTGCGCCAGGATCATGTCCCCGTCTGGGCCGATGGCCCAGCTGTTGGGGAACTTGAACTCGATCCGGCTTATGATGGCGAAGAGTTGATGCTCGATGGCAGCTTCGCCGACACGCCCGCAGTTTTCGAAAATTTCGCCAGCACCGAACCCGACGAAGAATCGGCACTTGCCGACTGGCTGGACGCGGCGAGAAATAGCGCCGAAACCGCACGCGATGCCGATGCGCGCAGCCGGGATGCGCTTTACCAGGCAATCGGCCGTGCTTATGATTTCTCTCTCGCGACCGAGCGTTTTAAGCAGGATTATCACGACCTGCTTGCGGACAATGGCATTACCATGCAGACGCGCGCACCGATGACGCCGGTGGTTAAGCTGATTTTCGGTGTCGGCTATGACAAGACCCGGCTGACCGAATTTGCCGCAGCCCTTGATTACGCGCATCGCAATGCCGTGCCGGTAGGCGGACTTTCGGATCTGCTTTCAACACATGAAGGCGGGCTAAAGGGAATAGTTCAAGCCGAGCGGCGTGCCCGCAAGGTTGAAAAAGGCCATCATGTCGCCCAGCGGATCGTCGATCCCCGCCCACGCCTGCGCGCAGCGCGTCCGCGCGACTTGTTCGAATTTGCGAATGGTGCCGAAGAATTCGTCGTTCTTATCGCCCGCCGTGATGCCGACGGGCAGGTAGCCATCGTCGGATCGGTCGATGATGCCGGACTGACCGACAAGGTGCTTGCAAAAGCTGTCGTCTAGACCCTAATCCGATAGCATAGTCAGCCTGACCTTGGCCACGCCGCTTCGATGCAGGCCGATCTGTCTGGCAGCGGCATAGGACAAGTCGATAACGCGCCCGTTGCCCCAAGGCCCCCGATCATTGACGCGAACGACGACATCGCGTCCGTTGCCCAGATGCGTTACCTTGATACGACTGC
>JBOFLS010000062.1:0-3684 GCA_051657985.1 Sphingorhabdus sp.
ACGAACGGCGCAGCTTCGCAAGCACCGAAAGCCCGCCTATTCCGGAATCGAAGATCAGGATCGGTGCAGCACGCTCGGTCATCGACCAGCGGATAGAGCTTTACCCTGGTATAGGCAACCGGCCTTGAGTGCGCGCCGCTTAGGCGATAACGGATGGCGAACAGAGGGAGTCGGAAATGCCAGCAAGCTGGATGGAAATGGGTGGAGCCGCCCTGTTGGGTTATATGTTGGGCGCGATACCCTTTGGCTTGCTGCTCGCGAAAATGGCGGGTGCCGGGGATATTCGCGATATTGGATCGGGCAATATCGGCGCGACCAATGTGCTGCGTACCGGACGAAAGGGCCTGGCCGCGCTAACGTTGTTGCTGGATTTGCTGAAAGGCATGGCCGCTGTCTTATTGGCCCGGTATTTTTTCCCGGGGGCAGAAGGGATTGCTGCTGGCGCTGCCTTTTTCGGGCATCTTTATCCCTTATGGCTCGGCTTCAAGGGCGGCAAGGGAGTGGCGACTTACGCTGGTGTCCTTTTCGGCCTTCACTGGCCCCTTGGCCTTGTCTACGCCGTCGCCTGGATAGGTGTGCTTGCGTCGGTGCGGATATCCTCGCTCGGCGGGCTCGTGGCCGCCGCCGTCGCTCCGATTGCGGCAGTCCTTCTGGGGCAGGCGCATCTGGCGATATTGCTTGTGGCAATTAGCCTGGTCGTCTTCTGGAAACACCGCGAGAATATCCAGCGACTGATGGCCGGTACCGAACCGCGTATCGGCAAGAAATAGCGTTATCATGGATGTTTTCGACCGGCTCCGGCTGATCCGCTCGCCGAATATCGGCCCGATAAGCTATCGCCAGCTCGTCATGCGCTTCGGCAGCGCAGGAAAGGCGCTGGAAGCCTTGCCGGAGGTTGCCTACCGTGCGGGCGGCAAGCGCTTTGTTGCCGCGTCAACGGATGTAATAGAGCAGGAGATTGACCGGCTTGCCAAACTCAGTGCGCATTACTGGTTCATCGACGATGCGGATTATCCGCCGCTTTTGGCGGAGCTGGAAAATGCGCCCCCCGTTCTTACCTGTCGCGGCAATCGCGTGCTTGCGGGCGGCAACGTGGTCGCGATGGTCGGTGCGCGCAACGCCTCTGCCGCAGGGTGCCGCATGGCGAGGGCTACCGCGCAGGATTTGGGGCGGTTGGGTTTCGTTATCGTCTCCGGCCTGGCGCGCGGCATCGACGCGGCCGCGCACCAAGGCTCGCTTGACACCGGCACGATCGGCGTGATCGCGGGCGGGATCGACAACATCTATCCGCCGGAACATGCCGAGCTGCAGGCTCGCGTCGCCGCCGAAGGCCTGCTGATAGCCGAAATGCCGCCCGGCATCGAACCTCGCGCCCGCCATTTCCCCTATCGCAACCGCATCATTGCCGGGTTGGCCACGGGAACGGTGGTGGTGGAGGCCGTACCCAAATCGGGATCGCTGATTACCGCAAGACTGGCGGGCGAAGCGGGCCGGGAGGTCATGGCCATTCCAGGCTCGCCGCTCGATCCGCGCTCCAGAGGTTGCAACCAGCTGATCCGCGAAGGCGCGACTTTGGTACAGGATGCAAGCGAGATTGCCGAACTGATCGCGCCGCTCGATCATCGCAGCGTCGCAGGGCCGACCGCCCAACCGCGCTTCGATTTCGTCGCAGAGGCCGGCGATAGCGAACGCAGGGCGATCGCCGAACTGCTCAGCCCCAACTTTGCGGCGGTCGACGAACTTGTACGGCTGTCAGGCATGCCGTCGGCGCAGGTGCAGATGGTGCTTCTGGAACTTGAGCTTGCCGGAAAGCTGGAACGTGGGGCAGGGGCGCGAGTGCGTTTGGCAGCATAGAATTTCCTGCCTTGACGAAGGCAAAACGGCCCCGTCATCATCGCGTGTACGTGAGAGTTTAGGAAAAGAAAAAGCAAAACATGAAGTTAGTCGTCGTCGAATCACCCGCCAAGGCAAAGACAATCGAGAAATATCTGGGCAGCGGGTACAAGGTGCTCGCCTCCTACGGCCATGTGCGCGACCTGCCGCCCAAGGACGGCTCGGTCGATCCGGATAACGGCTTTGCGATGTTGTGGGACAATTATCCCGACAAGGCCAAGCAGTTGAAGGCGATTGCCGATGAAGCAAAAAAGGCCGATGGTCTAATCCTTGCGACCGACCCCGATCGTGAAGGTGAGGCAATCAGCTGGCATGTGCAGGAGGTGCTCCAGCAGAAAAAGGCGCTGCCAAAAAATGTTGCCCGCGTAACCTTCAATGCGATTACTAAAGCCGCGGTTACCGAGGCGATGGCGCATCCGCGTGAGCTTGATCACGACCTGATCGATGCCTATCGCGCCCGGCGCGCGCTCGATTATCTGGTTGGGTTTACATTATCACCGGTGCTGTGGCGCAAGCTGCCCGGCGCCAAATCGGCGGGTCGGGTGCAGTCGGTTGCTCTGCGACTGATTGTTGAGCGGGAGCGTGAGATCGAAGCCTTCCGCGCGCAGGAATATTGGTCGGTCACCGCCAAATGCGAACATAAGGGGCAGGGTTTCGATGCCCGGCTGGTGCGCTACAAGGGTGAAAAGCTGGATAAGCTTAGCATCGGCAATGAAAGCGATGCCGAAGCCGCACGGGCGGCGGTCGAAGCGGGGCATTTCACCGTCGACAGCGTCGAGACCAAGCCGGTTACGCGCAATCCGCAGCCGCCCTTCACCACATCGACACTGCAACAGGAAGCGGCACGCAAGCTGGGCTTTTCGGCCAGTCATACGATGCGCATCGCGCAGAATCTCTATGAGGACGGCGCTATTACCTATATGCGCACCGATGGCGTGCAGATGGATGGCAGCGCCATTTCGGCAGCGCGCGGCGCGATCGCAAAGCGCTATGACGCAGGCTATCTACCCGACAAGCCCCGTCAGTATCAGACCAAGGCAAAAAACGCGCAGGAAGCGCATGAGGCAATCCGGCCGACCGATTTCACCAAGGACAAGGCGGGGTCGGGTGATCATGCCAAGCTTTATGATCTGATCTACAAGCGTGCGCTCGCAAGCCAGATGGCTTCGGCGCGGATGGAGCGAACAACAGTCGAGCTTGTTGATGGCACAGGACAACTAGGCTTGAGGGCCACTGGTCAGGTTGTCAAATTTCCCGGTTTCCTTGCGCTTTACGAAGAGGGTATCGACGATAAGGATGATGAAAACGGTGCGCTGTTGCCTGCGATGGCAAAAGGCGATGCGCCGGCCAAGAAATCGGTCGACAAAGCGCAGCACTTTACCCAGCCCCCGCCGCGTTATTCGGAGGCTAGCCTTGTCAAGCGGCTCGAAGAATTGGGGATTGGTCGTCCGTCGACCTATGCCTCGATCATTCAGGTGCTAAAAGACCGGGCTTATGTCAGAACGGATAAAAACCGTTTCTTTGCAGAGGAATCAGGCCGGTTATTGACAGCATTTCTCGAACGTTTTTTCGATCGCTACGTTGCTTATGACTTTACGGCAGGATTGGAAGATCAGCTGGACGAGGTCAGTGCAGGTGATGCCAATTGGCAACGCGTGCTCGATGCCTTCTGGCGCGATTTCAAGCCTAAAACCGCCGAGGTGATGGAGCAGAAGCCATCGGATATCACGGTTGAGCTTGATAAATTTCTGGCTCCCTATCTGTTTCCCGAGCGTGAGGATGGCAGCGATC
>JBOFLS010000063.1:0-3155 GCA_051657985.1 Sphingorhabdus sp.
AAGACCAAGGATGGTCAGGCGATCACCTTCCTCGATACGCCGGGCCATGAAGCCTTCACCGAAATGCGTCAGCGCGGTGCGATGGTAACCGATATTGTCATTCTGGTCGTTGCTGCTGATGACGGAATCATGCCGCAGACGATCGAGGCGATTAATCATGCCCGTTCGGCGGGCGTGCCGATGATCGTCGCGATCAACAAGGTCGACAAGGACGGTGCCAACCCGCAACGCATCCGCGAACGCCTTCTCGAACATGAAGTCATCGTCGAGAAGATGGGCGGCGAGGTTCAGGACGTTGAAATCTCTGCGTTGAAAAAGACCGGGATTGACGATCTGCTCGAAAAGCTGGCGCTACAGGCCGAATTGATGGAATTGAAGGCCAATCCGGATCGTTCTGCCGAGGCGGTTGTCGTCGAGGCCAAGCTTGACAAGGGTCGCGGTGCGGTTGCGACCGTGCTGATCCGTCGCGGTACGCTCAAAACCGGTGATATCTTCGTCGTCGGTGAGGAATCGGGCAAGGTTCGTGCGCTTGTCGACGATCAGGGCAAGCAGGTGAAGACCGCAGGCCCTGCCATGCCGGTCGAGGTGTTAGGCCTGACCGGCGTTCCGGGGGCGGGTGAGATCCTGACCGTTGTCGAAAACGAAGCGCGCGCGCGCGAAGTTGCCCTGTTCCGCAAGGAGCAGGCCAAGCTGAAGCGCACGACGCAAGCGCCGGTATCGGTCGACAATATGTTCTCCGCCTTGTCTTCCACAAGGGCAAAGGAATATGCTGTCGTCATCAAGGCCGATGTGCAGGGATCGGTCGAGGCAATCGTTAACGCACTCCACAAGATTTCGACCGACGAGATCAAGGTTCGCGTGCTGCAATCGGGCGTGGGTGCGATCACGGAAAGCGACGTCACGCTTGCCAATGCGACTAAGGCACCCATCATCGGCTTCAACGTCCGCCCCAATGCCAAGGCGCGCGAAATTGCCCAGCGGGAGAAGACGCGGTTCAAATATTTCGATGTGATCTATCATCTGACCGAAGATGTCGCCAAGGAAATGGCAGGCATATTGGGTCCGGAAATCATCGAAACCGTTGTCGGTCGTGCCGAGATCAAGGATGTCTTCAACGCCGGCAAGAAGGACAAGGCAGCCGGTCTGCTCGTCCTCGAAGGCCATATCCGCAAGGGCTATCACACGCGCCTTACCCGCGAGGATGTTATCGTCTCCAAAACGGTTATCGCCTCGTTGCGCCGCTTCAAGGACGATGTCGACGAAGTCCGCGCGGGCCTCGAATGCGGTGTGGTGTTGCAGGATACCAACGACATCAAGGCTGGCGACATGCTCGAAATCTTTGAGGTCGAGGAGCGCGAACGGACGTTGTGAGGTGATTGATGCCTAGCGAGTTGCTCTCTTCAACGCCGCGACCACCCTGTGCCGAAACTTTGGGGTGGGAGCTGGTCGCGGAATATCCAGAAGAGGCCAGGATAGAAATTGCCTTTCATCCTAACGCATCGATGCTGAACCCCCGAGGAACGATCCAGGGCGGCTTTGTCGCGGCAATGCTGGATGACGCAATGGGGCCAGCGCTGGTTAGCTCGAGCGGCGACAAAGAGGCGCCGGCGACAATGGATATGAATGTCACCTTCATCGCTCCGGTGTATCCGGGGCGGGTGATTGGTAAGGGCAGGGTGGTCAGCAAAACCCGCTCAACTGCCTTTTTGGAGGCTGAGCTGTTTGATCTGGAAGGAAATCTTCTGGCCAGGGCAACCTCGACTGCCCGCATCATGGCGATTGGCAATGGCAAGACATAACGAAACTCCCGAAGGTCGCTCGGTCCGCCTTTTGCGTGTAGGCGAGCAGGTGCGGCATATCCTGTCCGAACTGCTGGCGCGGGGGGAGGTGCATGACGATGTGCTGACCAGCCACAGCGTCAGCATCACCGAAGTGCGCATGTCGCCCGATTTGCGGCATGCGACGGTGTTCGTGAAATCGTTGCTGGGCGCGGATGAGGCCGAGGTGCTGAAGGCACTGCGCACCAATACCGCCTTCCTGCAACGCGAAGTCGCGACGCGGGTACGGCTGAAATACGCGGCCAAGCTGAAGTTTTTAGCCGATGAGAGTTTCGACGAGGCCAGTCATATTGAGCGACTGCTCGCCGATCCTAAAGTGGCGCAGGATTTGAAAACGAATAATTGACATTTCAATGGTAAGTCGTATCTTACTTGAATGAATGCAGAAACGACAATTTCGTCGAAAGGCCAGATCGTAATCCCAAAGGATGTCCGCGACCGCTTGAAGCTTGAGCCTGGGATGTCTTTGGAAGTTATAGAAACAGCAGGCGGTCTTTTTCTAAAAATTGCTGAGCGCACGCAAAAACGAGATTTTAACGAATGCGAGGCGCTTATACGTAAAGCAATCAATTATCGCGGCCCACGCTACAGTGACAACGAGGAGAAAGCCGCGATAGCTGAAATGTTCAAGACGAGTCACAAGTTCGATCGGCAATGAGGGCAGTCGATACGAATATATTGGCGCGTTTTCTACTGGATGACGATGAGGCGCAAACCGCTGCAGCGCGCGTTTTGCTCAAAAAAGGTGTGTTCATCGCCAACTCTGTGTTGTTGGAAACGGTTTGGCTACTGCAATCACGATATAACCAACGTCCTGTCGATATTGCACATGCTTTGCAAACCATTCTGTTGATGCCGGAAATGCAGGTCACCAAGCCGGCATTGCTCAATTGGGCGCTGTCGCGTTATGCGAATGGAGCCGATTTTGCCGATATGCTCCATCTGGTGGAGAGTGAGGGCCATGATGCTCTTGTTACATTCGACAAAAAAATGGCCAAGCAGGCCGGTAATAATCCACCGCTGCCTGTTGAGGTCATCAAAATTGACGACATAACATAATGTGGTTCGCCTAAATCGGCAAAAGCCGTGTCTTTATACTGATCGTTACTTTTTTTCCCACGATCAGCGAATAGGCAGTCATGCCAAAGTCCTTGCGGTTTATCGTCGTCACCCCAGTCAGGCGAATAGCGTCCCTGCCTTTGGTCGCGGCGGGGGCAGAGGAGAAAGTGACGTTCAGCGCGACCGGCCGCGTCACCCCCCGTGCGGTCAGATTGCCGCGCACAATCCCCGCAGTTGCATTTGTCATTGCAAGCTCGG
>JBOFLS010000064.1:0-50194 GCA_051657985.1 Sphingorhabdus sp.
AACCGATCGCGATCGGGCCATTTTGGCGCAGTGGCGTCATATTTGAGGTAACGGGTGTAAAGAACCGTCGCTACATCGGCCATGCCCATAGGCATTCCCGGATGCCCGCTATTTGCCGCCTGGACGGCATCCATCGAAAGCGCGCGGATCGCATTGGCCATCTGCTGTAGATTGACGGTCATGCAAAATCCCCTTGACCGCATCCATCGCGGCATTTTTGCTGAATATCTTGTCCGACCACGCGAGTCGGCTTGGCGCCTCCTTTGGGGAGCGATGACCGGAGCGTCAAGCCGTGCTGCGCCTATATTGCGATCAATGCCGCTTTGCGGAAGACACAGGATTTGCTATTCAGTGCGAAGTAAGGGGTCCAAACCATGGTCGAACAACAATTGATACAAGCAATAGGACGTGTAGAGCGTGCCGTATCAAGACTGGAACGCATAACGGTTCCGAAAGAACAACCAACCGATAGTGCCAACCTCAGCGAACGGCACGAACGGCTGAAGACAGCGGCACGCTCAGCCATTGACGAGATCGACCAACTTTTGATCGGGGCGAAAGGCCAAAACCATGGCTGACGTCCGTTTATCGATCGCCTCGCGTGAATATATCGTGACCTGTCGCGATGGCGAAGAAGCGCATCTTTATGAATTGGCTCGGATGGTCGATGATAAAGTGCGCGAAGCGGGCGGTGCCGTCGGAGGTTTGAGCGAGAGTCGACAGCTGCTATTTGCGGCCCTTTTATTGGCGGATCAGGTCAAGGAGGGCGTGGTAACGCCAACCGCACAATCAGTGCCGATGCCAGCAATCTCTGACAAGACTGTTGGCGAAATTGCAAATATTCTTGAAAAGCTTGCCGAAAGAATCGAAACCTTTGCAGCAGGGCTTGAGCATCGGGCATAGTTTCCCTACATAGGTTCTCGGCGGGACTGCCCGGCACGAACTGACGAGAACATCCCTGAGGCGATAAAATCATCCATGGGAACTGTCCCTGCCCGTATCACGTTGGTAAGACGGGGTCCGGTGCATATGGTGCCCACCTGACGTCATGGCGTCAGAGGATATTCCGGGAAACGACCCATGGTGGTTCCGCTATTTTTTCAATGATTTGAGAACCGAAGCCTGATGACGTCATTAGATGAAAAATCAGTATTGCGACGTCATTTCAGAACAAAGCGCAGCCGATTTGTCGAAAATCTGAGCGAGGCAGAATTTAGTTTGGCTTTTAGCCAATTGCCCTCACCCTTGGCCATGCTGTGCCAACCGGGCAAAATTATAGCGGGTTATATACCTGTCGGATCGGAAGCCAATCCGATGAAATTGCTGACGATCGCTGAAGCCAAGGGGTGTGTCATTGCCTTGCCCCATGTTATCAGTCGCGTGGCGCCGATGCGCTTCTTGCCGTGGCGAACGGGCGATCCGCTGCAGGATGGGCCTTTCGGTCTTAAACAACCTGTGGGCTCTGATGAGGTGCAACCTGATATTATACTGGTGCCGATGCTTGCCTATGATGTAAGCTTGATGCGACTTGGCCAAGGTGCAGGCCATTACGACCGGGCGTTAAGTTTGCTGGAATACAGCTTTGCGGTAGGCGTTGCCTGGTCGGTACAAGAGACGGATAAGCTGCCGTCCGATCCCTGGGATATTCCAATGAATGCAATATTGACTGAAAAGAGCTGGATATCTTTATGAATCATCCTTTCCCTCCGCCAAAGCCAAGCTGGCGCAAACCTGCGGGGATGATGATCATCCTTGGTATGATTGCATTTCTTGCGCTGATCGTCGTCAGTCAGGCCGATCGCATCGGCGCACTTCCGATCTTAATCCAGGCTATGGTTTACCTTGTCATCGGTACAATCTGGATAGCGCCGTTGCGGCCATTGCTGATCTGGATGGAAACCGGAAAATGGCGCGAGTGACGGGGCTCGAACCCGCGACCTCCGGCGTGACAGGCCGGCGCTCTAACCAACTGAGCTACACCCGCATGCTGCGGTGCTCGCGCTCCTAGAAGCGGGCTGTTCCGCTGTCAACAGCGAGTATGCCCGGTTCGTAAAATTCTTTTTACTCTCTTTGTTTTTCAACCGCCCTTGCCAATTAATGGTTTACAGATCCCTTCTCAATTTACATGAATCTACAGCTTAATAGAAGTTATAATTTAAAAATATCATAGACTTAGGCAATTAACACGCTTGTTGCCAGTTTAACTAAATTTTGACGCCTGTCTGCGATACAGGCCATATGTTGAGAACCATAAAAACTTGTCGTCAGGCCAGCAGCGCGCTTTTGCGCTCTGCAACGATTCCTGCAACAATGCTTTCAATGGCAATTTTGTCATGCGGTCAGGCATGGGCGGCGGGTACGCTTGCCGGTACCAATATCGAAAATATCGCAACGGCAAGCTACGATACCGGTGCAGGTACGGTCGATATTCAATCCAACCCCGCTGTCATCCTTGTCGACGAATTGCTCGATGTTGCAGTTATCAGCAGGGACTCTGGTGATGTGCCCTCGTCAAATGGCGCAAACGATGTAGTCCTTACCTACCGTATTACTAATGACGGTAATGGTCCCGAAGCCTATCGCTTAACGGCGAACGTAACCAACGGCGGCGATGATTTCGATCCTACGCTTGCACGGATCGTAATCGATACCAACGGTAATAACACCTATGATCCAGGGCTGGACAATGATTATGTGGCGGGATCCGATACTCCTATATTGACGCCCGATCAAAGCCTGACTGTATTTGTATTGACGAACATTCCGATCGCGCAACTTAACGGCGATCGGGCCAATGTCAGCTTATTAGCCGCAGCCGCAACAGGAACGGGTGCAGCAGGTACTACTTTTGCGGGCGCTGGCGAAGGCGGCAGCGATGCTGTCGTTGGTGCAGACGGGGCTGTTTCCCAGGCGAGTGGTTATCTCCGTGTTGATGCAGCTTCAGTGCTTTTGACAAAATCCGCAGCCGTCAGCGATCCTTTTGGCGGCAGCAATGCCGTACCAGGTGCAACAATAACCTATACGATCGTTGCCAACGTCAGCGGAGCCGGATCGTTGAACAACCTCGTGATCAACGACCCCATTCCCGTGGGCACGACCTTCGTACTTGGGAGCATTACACTGCAGAACGCCGCGCTAACCGATGCGGTCGATGCCGATGCCGGCAGCTACAACGGCACGCGTATCAGCGTGGCATTGGGCAATGTTCCAGCCGGAGACACACGCACCGTCACCTTTAAAGCGACTATCCAATAAATAGGGGCAAGAAATGAATAGGGGCACATTCATAAAGTTTGCAGTTGCAGTCCTTGCAGCGATTGGTGGCGGACAAGCCTTTGCCGCACCACTCGAACTGGCAAGCGACGTTTTGGTCGAGCGTCAGCAAAAACGTGCTGATGGTACGACGGCAACGATTTTGGAAGAACCCAAGATGGTCGTTCCGGGCGATCAGCTGGTTTTCGTCGTACGCTATAAGAATGTAGGGGCACAGCCCGCATCCAAATTCACCGTCACCAATCCGATACCGCGTGCGGTCGTTTTTTCGGGAACGTCTGATGGCACCGAAATGGTTTCGGTCGATGGCGGAAAAAACTGGGGCTTTCTGTCACAGCTCAAAATCGCACGTGCGGATGGCAGCTCTCGGGCTGCTCTGCCAGCCGATGTCACGCATGTGAAATGGAATTTGAATCAAACGCTTGCGGCGGGTTCTGCCGGCAAGCTCGTCTTTCGTGGGGTCGTAAGATGACCTCCTCCGAAAAACCGTCAGGATTGCGGCGGCAAGTGCAATCATCAATGCAACAGGAGTATAAGCTATGACCAGTAAGCTTAAGATGCTCGTTGCCGCAAGCACGGTCGCAGTGATGATGAACGCAGGTTCTGCTCACGCCGCCGGTACGCTCCAAGGCACCGATGTCAACAATACAGTTTCGGTCCAATATCAGGTAGGCGGCGTTTCGCAGACGGCTGCTACCGGATCGAATACGTTCAAGGTCGACCGCAAGGTTATCTTCACCGTTACCGAACCCGGCAACGCTGCAACTTCGGTCGTTCCGGGGCAAAGCAACGCCGTGACCACATTCTTGGTAACGAATACCTCGAATGATACGCTGGATTTCAACCTGGCGCTGGCGCAGCTGGCCAATGGTACCAACAACACCGCGCACTCTTTAAGCGATGCGTTCAACATCAACGCCCCGACCACACCGGGTACGGGTGCACCCCTGATGTATCTGGACGTCGATCCCGATGGTGCCGGCCCGTTGCTGCCCGATGGCGTTTATACAGCTGGTACGGATACCGCAGTTACGTCGCTTAACGACCTGGCACCCGATACCAGCGCACGCGTCTTCATCGTCGGTAGTATTCCGATTTCGGCAACCAATGGTCAGGCAGCGGGCGTCACCTTGACGGCTACGGCCCTGAACAGCAACGGTACCGCTATAACGGCTGCTACCGACGCAACGGTCAACACGACCGCGGTTGAAACCATTTTCGCCGATACCGGACGTAATGGCATCGAAACTGCAGGCGACGATTATAGCGTAGGCGCGGCCAACCTTACCGTCGCGAAATACAGCCGCGTCGTTTCCGATGGCGTCAGTGCAACGAACCCGAAAGCCATTCCGAATGCGGTCGTCGAATATTGTATCGCCGTCACCAATGGCGCTGGCGCGGCAACGGCAACCGGCGTTACTATCTCTGACGATCTGGCACCGATTGTGGGCGTGACGTATCAGTCATCCTTTACGCCAGCCGTTGACGGAACCGTCGTTAACGTCGCCACCAGCACCTGTACCCCAGGCGCTGCTACCGGCAGCTACAATTCCGGCACCGATACGGTTTCGGGTACGCTAACCAACATCGCGGCCGGCGAAACCCGGACGCTGGTTTTCCGCGTAACCATCGATTGATGAAAGCATTAGGGCGGCGGTGGCAGGTAATTCTGCCCCGTCGCCCTGCTTGCAAATGACGACGTTAACCACATCTGTTACCTTCCGCGCAGGAACGTTAGCGGCAGCTGCCCATATAGCTGCCGCCAACCTTCCCGCGTATGCGCAAAACGTGCAAAATCCGCAGGCGGTTATCAGCAATACGGCGCAAGCCGAATGGAGTGTTGGCGGACAAACGCTTTCCCGTCCTTCGAACCAGGTCGATATCGTCGTTGATCGCAGCGCGCAGCCCCCTGCCACATTGCAGGTGTTTCGCTTTTCAGGCGGAAGCAATGCAAGTTCAGTAACAATGCCGCAAACCATGTGTCGCGGCAGCAATGGCTTGCAGCCTATCAATTTGCAGGGTGCATTCAGCGGTTATTCGACCAATCCGGCGTCTATTACACCGGCAACAGCCATTCGTGCAGGCGAACCGCTTGTTCTCAGCATCACGGCTGCCGGGCAAAACGTCAATTCTGGTGCGATTGATAGTTTCGAAGCGCAAATCATTACCAACAGTGGCGATTCAGAGCGCGTTATACTAACTGAAACGGCTGCAAATTCATCGATTTTTCTTGCCATGATCAATACACGCGCGGCTCCGCCGGCTGCGGTGCAGAATGATTGCGTATTATCGGTAAAGCCGGGCGATCAATTGCATTTCGATCTGGGCAATATACAAACAGGCAGTCCGATTGCCGGGGCGGATATTGATATTCTGATCGACCCCTTTGGCCTGACTTTCGACAGTGCCGATGGTGAAGTCGTCGAAGGTACGGAAGTTACCATCGTCGATGCCGCAACAGGCGCGCCAGCACAGGTTTTTGGCGATGACGGGGTATCGAATTTCCCCAGCACGATCGTGGTCGGCACACGCGTGACCGATGGCGGCGGGCAGGTTTATAATTTCGACCCCGGTTTTTACCGTTTTCCTTTTTTAAGACCAGGCGATTACCGCCTGATTATAAGGCCACCGGCACCTTATACGCATCCATCGGTTGCGACCCCTGCGGATATCGCCCTGTTAACCAGACCCGATGGCGGACAATTTGTGATCGCACCGGGATCTTATGGCGGGGTGATTACTTTGAGCGATCCGGCACCCGTGCGTATCGATGTGCCATTGGATAGACCGGGCGGGCGCTTACAACTCAGCAAGGCGACTTCCAGCGTTACGGCTATGCCGGGCGATGTCGTGCAATATCGTATTCAGGTGCGAAATCCCGATAGAACCAGGGCGAGCGGTGCTATTACAGTCACCGATTTACTGCCTAATTCCATGCGCTTACGCCTTAATACGATGCGGTATAACGGCACGGCTGTGTCGCCTGTTGTAGCAAGCGACGGCACGCAATTTTCCGTAACTTTGCCCTCGCTTCCAGGGGGCGGTAGCGGTCTGCTGACCTATCTGACAGAGGTGAGAACCGATGCAAAGCCAGGCGATGCGATCAACACTGCATCGGCTCGCGATAACCGGGGCGCGACAAGCGATACGACCGATGCAATGGTGCGGATCGTGCGCGATGGGATCAGCGAACGTTTCACCCTGATCGGGCGCGTTACCGAGGGTGGTTGCACAGTCGATCCGCGGGCAGCAAAGGGCATTTCGGGCGTGCGGGTTATGCTGCAAGATGGCAGCTACACCGTTACCGATCAGGATGGCCGCTATCATTTCGAAGGCCTGATCCCTGGCACGCATGTCGTACAGATCGATCCCTCCACATTCCCCCTCGATCAGGCCCCTGTCGATTGCGCACAAAATACACGTAGCGCCGGAAGCGCCATTTCACGCTTCGTCGAAGGCCGTGGCGGTAGCCTGAAACGCGCCGATTTCCGTGCCAAACAAGTGGCTGTACGTGACAGTGCGGCACAACGCGCAATCCCCCTTCCCCCCGTTGCAACCGACCCGGAAGCAGCGGGTGCAGAACGTGACTGGTTTACCGGGCAGCAGGCAGGCGTCGGTTTCCTCTTTCCCGAAACCGATCATAATCCGCGTACTAAATCGATCCGTGTGGCGATCAAGCATCTGCAGGGGCAACGTATCGAGCTATCGGTTAACGGCAAAGCGGTCGATGCGCTGAACTATGACGGTGCAAAGAAAAGCCCGGATGGCAGCTTCCGCGTTGCTATCTGGCGCGGGGTTGGCCTGGATGATGGCAATAACCGCCTGTCAGCCAAGATTTTCGATGGGAACGGTGCGCTTGTTCAGACGATCGAGCAGCAAGTCTATTATGCCAATGCGCCGATCAACGCGCAATTCATTAAAGAACGCTCTGTGCTGGTTGCAGACGGCGTAACGCGCCCGCGCATCGCTGTGCGGCTTACGGATCGCAATGGCAAACCTATTCCGCATGGATCGGTTGGCGATTTTCAGGTTACCGATCCTTACCGCCCGGCGGTTGAGATCGATGCACAGCAAGCAAACCAGCTTTCCGGTCTGGAACGCGCCGCCCCTGTGTGGCGGGTGCACGGCGATGATGGCACCGCCTATATCGAACTGGAGTCAACGACTGCATCGGGTACCGTTGCGATTACTTTCCCCTTCCAGGATGGCGAAGTGAAACGCACCCAGCGTATCGAAACCTGGCTCGATCCAGGCGATCGCCCATGGACGGTCGTTGGTTTTGCCGCTGGTACGCTTGGTTTCAACAAGCTTGAAGAAGGTTTGGAAGAGCTTGCCGGTGATGATGACCAACTGAATGTCGATGGCCGCATCGCACTTTATGCCAAAGGCCGCGTCAGCGGCAAGTGGTTGATGACACTTGCTTATGACAGCGACAAAAAGGATCAGGAAACCCGTTTTGCCGGCACGATCGACCCACGCCGTTATTACACCGTATACGCCGATCGTAGTGAGCAGCGCTATGATGCAAGCTCGATCCGTCGGCTATATCTGAAACTGGAACGCCCGCAATTCTATGCGCTGTTCGGCGACTATCAAACCGGTATCGACGAACCCGAACTGGCGCGTTACCAGCGCAGCTTTAACGGCATCAAAGCAGAATATCGCAGCGAAGACGTGCATGCGCAGGTCTTCGCATCGGACACGCCCTATCGCTATCGCCGCGAAGAAATTCAGGGAACTGGGCTTAGTGGCCCCTATGCACTGGGTGCACGCGATATTCTTGCAAACAGCGAACGGATCACGATCAAAACCCGCGATCGCCTGCGTTCGAACATCATCGTCGATCGTAAGGTTCTGCTGCGCAATATCGATTATGATATCGACTATCTGGCCGGCACGCTGCGTTTTCGTGAACCGATATTGTCGCGTTCGAGCGGCCTCGATCCGCAATTCATCGTGGCCGAATATGAAGTCGACGGCATAGGTCAGCGCGTCAATAATGCGGGCGGCCGCGTCAAGTGGCAGTCGCCCGATCAAAAGCTGCAGATTGCGGCGACGGCAGTTCATAATGAAACCGATAGCGACAAGACCAACCTTGTCGGTGCCGACGTTCGTTATCGCCCGACCACGAATACCGAATTGCGCGCTGAATTTGCGGCAAGCGACGGCAAAGCGCGGGCCAATAGCGGCAAAGCCGACACGGGCGGCGCATCCGCACTGTTGCTGGAGGCCGAACATCATGGCTCGAAAGTCGATCTATTAGCCTATTATCGCCGCCAGGCCGCAGGCTTTGGCGTCGGCCAGACCAATCGCAGCGAAACCGGCACGGAAAAATTCGGTGTCGATGGCCGCTATCGCCTGACCGACAAATTGTCGATTTCGGCAATCGGCTATCAGGAAGAATTTATCGACAGCAATGCCCGCCGCCGCGCCGCTTCCGCCGAGGTAGAATATCGTAACGACAAACTGTCGCTTCGCAGCGGACTGACCCATGCCAATGACAGGCTGCAAGACGGCAGCACCAATGTATCGACACTGGCGCGCCTTGGCGGATCCTACAAGGTCACCGAGAAACTGGAAATGAATGCCCAGACCGAATTTGCCCTGGGTAGCGAAGACGAAAGCATCGACTTCCCCGCCCGCCACAGCATCGGCGCCCGTTATGCAATTCGCAACGACATTTCGCTGGTTGGCAGCTATGAAATTGCCAAGGGTGAAAATATCGATGCCCGCACGGCACGGATCGGTTTCGATCTGGCACCTTGGGCTGGTGGCCGGATCGTTGCCAGCGCGAACAGCCAAGATATCGGCGAATTTGGAGCCCGCACATTTGCCTCTTACGGCCTCGCACAGTCGTTCCGCTTGAACGACAAATGGTCGCTCGACTTCACGCTCGATGGCAACAAGACTCTGAATGGTTTTGCGCGTAATGACGTCATCAACCCGCTTCAGCCTGTGGCTTCCGGCGGCTTTCTGGGTAGCGACGGTTCGCTGACCGAGGATTTCGTCGCCGTCACCAGTGGCGCCACTTACCGCGGTGATCGCTGGAGCTGGACGGGCCGGGCCGAATGGCGCGATGGCGATAGAACGCAGCGCTATGGCCTGACAACCGCTATCCTACGCGAAATCGGCGAAGGCAAGGCCGTGGGCGGCGCGTTCAGCTGGTTCAAGGCGAAGGAAGAGGCCGGGGCCAGCACGACGACCGCACAGGCCGAACTCAGCTGGGCGCATCGCCCCGCGGACAGCCAGTGGTCGTTCCTCAACAAGACCGAATATCGCTATGACGCGGTGAAGAACGCAACCGCTGGTCTGCCCGGCCCGATCGGCGGCGCGCCTTTGCTTGTGAGTGGTGACGTCAAATCGACGCGCATCATCAACAGCATGTCGATAAACTACACCCCGATCGATCAGGATAGCGGCAGCTTTATCGAGCGCGGCGAATATGGCTTCTTCTGGGGCACACGCTACAACACCGATCGCTTTGGTCTGGACGATGTAAAAGGCTGGAGCAATATAGTTGGCGCTGACCTGCGCTTTGACCTGTCTGATGTAGCCGATATCGGCGTTTCCGGCACCGCGCGCATCGGCACCGGCGGCAAGAACATCGCCTGGTCGGGTGGTCCCACGCTGACGGTAGCCCCGTTTGAAAATGCCAACATCACTTTGGGCTACAACTTCGTCGGCTTTGAAGATCGCGACTTCGAAGAAAGCCGCTACACGCGCAGCGGGCCGTTCCTGACCTTCAAACTGAAGTTCGATCAGCAGAGTTTGGCCGGGTTTAAATTCTGAGTCTTGCGCCCGTGCTTCCAAATTCCGTTCGTGCTGAGTAGATGCTGAGCCCTGAGCTTGACGAAGGGCGAAGTGCCGTATCGAAGCGCCACAGCCCTTCGATACGCCCTTCAGCCATTCGGCTTCAGGGCTACTCAGGGCGAACGGGCTACTTGGCTGAGCCACTCTCAATCCGCAAACAGCAGCACCGGCGTTTCGACCAGTTTCTTGAGCGCCTGAACGTAGCTGGCCGCATCCCAACCATCGACCACGCGGTGATCGCAGCTGATCGAAAGGTTCATCAACTTGCGCGCCTCAATGGCATCGCCCACGAACATCGGGCGCTCGACGATCTTGTTGGGGCCGATGATTGCCACTTCGGGACGGTTGATAACCGGCGTGGTGGCAATGCCGCCCAAGGGACCCAATGACGTCACCGTCAGCGTCGATCCCGAAAGCTCCTCGCTCTTCGCCGTGCCATCGCGCGCCGCATTGGCCAGACGGGTGATCTCGGTCGCCAATTGCCACACGTTCATATCCTGCGCGTCGCGGATTACCGGCACCATCAGCCCGGCATCGGTCTGCGTCGCCATCCCCAGATGCACCGCACCATGGCGCGTCACCACGCCCGCCTCATCGTCATAGCGTGCGTTGATCATCGAAAAGTCGGGCAGTGTCTTGCAGATCGCAACGATTAGGAAGGGCAGCATGGTCAGCTTGGGCCGGTTGCCGCGATTGGCGTTGAGATCGCCTCGCATCGCCTCCAGCGCGGTAACGTCGAATTCCTCGACATAGCTGAAATGCGGGATGTGGCGTTTAGACGCCGCCATATTCTCGGCAATGCGGCGGCGCATGCCGATCACCTTGACCGCTTCGTCGGCGCGTCTCGCCGTAACGCCGGGGCCGCGATAGCCCTGCCCCGCGCCATAGCTCAAATAGGCATCGAGATCGGCATGCCGCACGTGCCCACCCACTGCCTTTACCTGCGCCAGATCGACACCCAACGCCCTGGCGCGTGCGCGAACGGCAGGTGACGCTGTAACTTTTTCAATCGCGGAAGGAGCAGCTTGAATTTTGGGCTCCTCAGGAGCCTTCTCAGGCGCTTTTTGAACCTCGGCCTTGTCGGGCAACGGCGCAGCCTCAAACGGCGCTGTATCGGCTTCTACGGGCGTTTTTTCGGGTTCAGCGGTTTTGGGCGTGTTTGCGTCCCCCGATTCAACCCCCTCAGTCTCAATCTCGACCAGCATCGCGCCGATCGACACCACATCGCCTTCTTCGCCCGCCACCGCGGAAACGATTCCGGCCACCGGGCTCTCCATCTCGACCGTCGCCTTGTCGGTCATCATATCGGCAAGCGGCTGATCCTCCTCGATCCGGTCGCCGACCTTTATATGCCAGGCGACAATCTCGGCCTCGGCGATACCTTCACCGATATCGGGAAGCTTAAAGACGAATTTGGCCATGAGCCTACTCCTGCAACATTTTCTGCATAGCTTTGTTCAAGCGAACCGGCCCAGGGAAATAGGCCCATTCCAGGCTATGCGGATAGGGTGTGTCAAAACCGGTGACGCGCTCGACCGGGGCCTCGAGATGATAGAAACAGCGTTCCTGCACCAACGCGGCCAGTTCGGCGCCAAAGCCGCTGGTGCGCGTTGCTTCGTGCACGACCATGCAGCGACCCGTTTTCTTGACCGAAGCCTCGATGGTTTCGATATCGAGCGGCAACAGCGTGCGCAGGTCGATCACTTCGGCGTCGATCCCGTTTTCCATAACAACCGTCATGCAAACATGGACCATGGTGCCATAGGTCAGGATGGTCAGCCCCTCGCCTTCGCGCACCACAGTGGCCTTGCCCAGCTCAATCCGGTAATAATCCTCCGGCACATCGCAGCCGGCATGTTTCGACCAGGGCTCGACCGGGCGATCATAATAGCCGCTAAACGGGCCGTTATAGATGCGCTTGGGCTCGAAGAAGACAACGGGGTCGTTATCCTCAATCGCAGCGATCAGCAGGCCTTTGGCATCATAGGGGTTGGACGGGATCACCGTCTTGATCCCGCAAATATGGGTGAACAAGCTCTCAGGCGACTGGCTGTGCGTCTGTCCACCAAAGATCCCGCCGCCAAAGGGCGAACGCACCGTCATCGGGCAGATGAAGTCGTTGGCAGACCGATAACGCAGCCGCGCCGCTTCGCTCACCAGCTGGTCTAGGCCAGGATAGATATAGTCGGCAAACTGGATTTCGGGCACAGGGCGCAAACCATAGGCAGCCATGCCGACGGCCGCACCGATAATCCCGCACTCACTGATCGGCGTATCGAAAACTCTAGTATTCCCGTGCTTTTTCTGCAGACCTGCCGTTGCACGAAACACACCACCAAAATAGCCGATATCCTCGCCCATCAGCACGACATCCCGGTCGCGTTCGAGCATATTGTCGAGCGCGCTGTTGATCGCCTCGATCATGTTCATTTTTCGCGTAACAACGGTCATGTTATACAGGCTCCCAACCGGGGCCGAATTTGGCTTCCTGCTCTTCGTGCATCTGCGCGGATTGTTCTTTCAAGTGCCAGGGCATTTCTTCGAAGACATCCTCGAACATCGTCTCGAAAGGCTGGTGCATGCCGTGCCCCAGGATACCATTGGCTTCGGCCTCTTTCTGGGTTTTCTTGACCAGCTCGGTAAGTTCGGCCTCCTGGGCCGCATGGCGATCTTCATCCCATTCGCCGAGGCGGATCAAATGCTGTTTCAGCCGCGCTACCGGATCACCCAAAGGCCATTTCTCGAACTCCTTGGCAGCACGATAAGCCGAGGGATCGTCCGACGTTGAATGCCCCTCAGCGCGATAGGTGAAATATTCAATGAAGGTCGGCCCACTATTGGTCCGCGCCCGATCCGCTGCCCAGCGCATCGCGGCATAGACCGCCAGCGGATCGTTGCCGTCTACACGCAGCGAAGCGATGCCATAACCGATCCCGCGGGCAGCAAAGGTCGTACGCTCACCGCCAGCAATACCTGAGAAAGAAGAGATCGCCCATTGGTTGTTCACCACCTGCAGAATTACCGGCGCATTGTAGACTGCAGCGAACGTCATGGCGGCATGGAAATCGCCTTCCGCAGTCGACCCTTCACCGCACCAAACGGCCGAAATCCGGGTATCTCCACGCGAAGCACTAGCCATCGCCCAGCCCACGGCTTGCGGATATTGCGTTGCCAGATTGCCCGAGATGCTAAAGAAACCATAATCAGGGGCTGAATACATGATTGGCAGCTGGCGACCCTTCAAATGATCGGCACGGTTTGAATAAATCTGGTTCATCATATTCGCGAGCGGATAACCACGCGTGATCAAAATACCTTGCTGGCGATAGCTGGGAAAACACATATCGTCACGCGCCAGCGCCATTGCTGTTGCGACCGAAGTTGCTTCCTCGCCGGTGGATTTCATATAGAAACTGGTCTTGCCCTGCCGCTGCGCGCGGAACATGCGATCGTCGAACGCGCGGGTCAACATCATGTTGCGCAGCATCAGCCGCAGCTGGTCGGCATCAAGCCCGGGGTTCCAGCTGCCTTTGGCATCACCGCTGTTATCCAAAACGCGGATCAGGCCGAAGGCAAGCCCCCGAATATCGGCAGGTGCACTGTTTTCATCGGGCCTTGCTATGGCATCGACATCAGGGACCATAACATCGCTGAAATCCGCATCATCGCCAGGCCGGAATTTAGGCTCTGGAATATGCAGCTGCAATGGCGGCAGATTGGTTTTGGTACTGGCCATAGGCTCTCCCGGCTCCTCTCAAACAGGCTAATAACCCGATTTGCGAATCATAGGAATATTATTCACGCTTGTTATTTTATTACCATCGTCAAATAGGTCAATAGAGCTGACCTACCTTCTTTTGCATTACAACGGTGATGCGAAATCGGCGTCAACTGTTTGTTAACCCCTTTTTGTCACATTGCGGTTATGCCAAAAATTGTCGACTTCAACGCCCAACGCAAAATGATCGCCGCCGCCGCAATCGCGACGATTGACGCCAAAGGCATTGACGGTGCCAAACTGCGCGACGTCGCGCGCACCGCCAATGTCACCACCGGCACGATCATGCACTATTTCGCCAGCAAGCAGGAAATGCTTGGGTGCGTTCTCGATGAGATCGCAAGCCGAACAATCCAGCGGATGGAACAGAGCAATGTCACGACCGATGCCTTCACCATCCACACTTTTATCAATGAGGCAATCTATCAACTGCCGATCAGCGATGAAAAACGGGCGGAGTGGCGCGTATGGCTTGCCTTTTGCGGCGCGGCGATCGCCGACCCCGAACTGAAAGCCATTCATCGTCGCCATTATCGCAAGATCGTCAGCCGGGTGATGGTTTTGCTGCAGCGGCTGAGAGCAGCGGTAAACGCCGAGCGCGAAAAGGCGGAACCGCAGCGTTTCTCGTTCGATGATAGCAAGGTCTCGATTCTGGTCATGCCCGAGAAGCTGTCCCCCAATCGGGCCTGCCAGCCTGCCTATCCGCGCCAGGTGCATCGTTGCGCCGAGGCAATGGTAGCGGCGCTTGAAGGCATAGGTAGTCGCGCGGTGCTCGATCCCGATCGTTGGCCTTTATGGTCGCAGGCAGAGGCACTGATTGAAGTCTTGACGCCACTGTTGACCAACTATGTCCATGCAATTGAACATAAAAAGGAAAACTATCCAGTACTTGCGCGACTGGCGGCCTGAAAGACGAGACTGGAGTTTCTCTTTTTGGCTCAAAGATGTTGCTTGACGCCAGACACAATGTTCTATATATGTTTGTCTTGCTCTTTGACGGCAAGCAACATTGGCTTGCGCATGAATATTCGTTCTCGTTACGGTCGCCCTTTGCCCTGCTGATGCGTGGGCAAAAGGGGAGAATATGCGTTTTGGCAGAGACAGCGACTTTTGCGAAAAGATGCGCCAGGTGAGACTTTAGTGAGACCTTTGACGGAAATCCGGGCGTTTTTGCCAGTGCGCCGGGCAAATATCGCTCTGTTCTATACCGCAACTGGGGCAGCAATATGCGCCTGTGGTGCATAGTCGCACACTTCAAAATCCTGGATCTGGTAATCGAAGATTGATGGTGGCTTGCGCAACAGGTGGAATGTCGGCGCACCTGATGGCGCGCGGCTTAGCTGTTCTTCGACCAACTCGGCATGATTCAGGTAAAGGTGCACGTCCCCACCCTGCCAGATCAGTTCGCCCGGCTCATATCCGCATTGCTGCGCCAGCATGCGGATCAGCATCGAAGCTGCAAAAACGTTGAAACCGAAACCTAAGCCAAGATCGCATGAACGCTGGAACAACAGCCCGCTGAGTACGCCATTGGCAACATGAAATTGATAGGTTTTGTGACAAGGCGGCAAGGCCATCTGGTCCAGTTCGGCGACATTCCAGCCTTCGAATATGTGCCGCCGCGATCCCGGATTGCTCTTTAGGCTTTCGACCAGCAACTCGATTTGGTTGATGCCTTTCTCAGCCCGTCGATAGAGCCCCTGCCCGGCATCCTCATAGCGCGGCCAATTGACCCATTGCGCGCCATAGACCGGTCCCAGATCGCCCCACTTCTTTGCGAAATCAGCGTCTTCGATGATTTTATTTTCAAAATCGTTCTGATCAATCCGGTCGCCGGTTTCCATCCGATAGCGCTGCAATGGCCAATCGGTCCATATACGCACCCCCACCTTCAGCAATTCACGGATATTGGTGTTGCCGGTCAGGAACCAGAGCATCTCGCGTGCTGCGGTTTTCCAATAGACTCTCTTCGTTGTCAGCAATGGAATTGCCTTGTCGGCCAAGGAAAAGCGCATCGTTGCACCGAAAAGCGAACGGGTGCCGACGCCTGTACGGTCCTGCTGAATCGCACCTTCGGTCCAAACCTTACGCATTAGGTCAAGATATTGCTGTTCGTAATGCGCCATCTATGCGAATCCCCTTGCTTCTTCGCTACGCCCAAGCAGCGTTTGGGGCAACATCCCAGCAACCAAATCCTTGGCAAATCTTTGCGCTTGAAAGCCTTGCCGGCCCTGACTATAGGCGCGGCCTGTCTTTTCACCGGAACTTCGTTCCGGCGCGGTCGGGGAGTAGCTCAGCCTGGTAGAGCACTGTCTTCGGGAGGCAGGGGCCGGAGGTTCGAATCCTCTCTCCCCGACCAGTAACTTGCATGTTATTTCGGACAAATACTTATTAACCATTCCTTGATGTTGCGACGCTATCGCGGGCGTCATGCAGGCGCGTATTGTCATTGTCGACGACCGTTCAACCAATCTGCGCATTTATGCGCAGTTCGTTGCCATGATGGGCCCGGGCTTTTCCTCAAAATGTTTTCAGAGCGCTCTCGAAGCTTTAACCTGGCTCGAGCATGAGACGGCCGATCTTCTGATCGTCGATTACCGTATGCCGGAAATGAACGGCGCAGAATTCATCCGCGCTATCCGCGGTCGCGAGAACGGGGTCAACGTCCCGGCGATCGTCATAACTGCCCGACAGGATCGCGAATGCAGAATTACGGCACTTGATGCCGGTGCCACCGATTTTTTGCAAAGTCCGGTTACCGATCAGGAATTTCGTGACCGCGCCTTGTTGTTGATTGCCCAAAATCGCAAGCGCCAGGAAATTGCAAAACGCGTTTCCCAAATAGCATCGGATAGTGCCGAGCAAGAGAATAGCGGCGGCAAATCGATGCTTGAGCAGATTATCGATACCACGCCTATCATGATCAACGCTACCGATCGCAACGGTAAATTCCTGTTCATGAACAGCTATCAGTCTGCCCTTTTCGGTTTGGAACCCGATTTTCTGGTAGGTCAGCCACTAGCAAATATACTAAGCCCGGCGCTTACCGAACGTGAACTTCGCCGCAACGCCAATATCATCGAAACCGGCCGTGCAATTCCAAATTATGAAGAGGTCTACCACAGCGATGGTATCGAACTGACCTTTCATTGCAACAAGGCACCCCTGCGCAACAAGGATGGCCAGGTGATCGGGGTATTAACTTCTGCCTTAGATATTACCGCCCGCAAATTTGCCGAGGAACATCGGGCGCATTTGGCATTGCACGATCTGCTTACCGGGCTTCCCAACCGCGCTCTGCTTGCCGAACATATGCGCCAGACTATCGATGAATGTATTTCGAGCTCCAGCAAGGCTGCGCTTTTGCTGGTCGACCTTGATAGATTCAAGGTGATCAACGATACCCGCGGACACCAGGCCGGAGACATCCTGCTGCGCCAGGTGGCCGAAAGGATCAGTTCTTCGCTGCAAGCAAACGAACTGGCTGCCCGTATCGGCGGAGACGAGTTCGCTATCATCTTGCGTCATGTTACGGATATCGAGCATGTAAGCAGTAAATGTCGGCATTTGCTGAAGGAAATAGGTCAAACTTATTCGGTCGGCGGTTCGGACCAATTGATCGGCGCCAGCATTGGCATAGCCATGATTCCCGAAGATGGCGATTCCGCCGATGAATTGCTTCGGCTTGCCGATTTGGCGATGTATGAAGCAAAGTCCAGTGGACGTAACTGCTTTTGCTTCTTTTCGCCTGAGTTGAACCAGATCGCGCAATTCAACGCAAAGGTTGAAGCGGATTTGCGACATGCTTTGGAAAATCGGGAATTTTTTCTCGAATATCAGCCGATAGTCGACGCCGTTTCGGAAAAAACGGTTGGCCTCGAAGCTCTGCTTCGTTGGCAGCATCCGGTACGCGGCCGGCTCATGCCCAATGATTTTCTGCGGATTGCGAACGACTCCGGCCTTATCGAACCGATCGGCAGTTGGGTCATGGACGAAGTTTGTCGTCAAATTGCGGAATTTGCGCAAATGGGGATAAAATTACCGCATGTTGCGGTAAATGTTTCGCCCAAGCAGTTCCAAAGCGGAAATGTCTGTCAGCAAATTCTAACGGCCATCCATACGCATGGTATCGAACCAGGCCAACTGGCAGTCGAAATTACCGAAGAATTGCTGCTCAATCACAGTCCGGCGCTTATCGAGCAACTCATACAGTTGCGCCACGAGGGCATCGAGCTTTCCATTGACGACTTTGGTACAGGCTATTCCTCATTGCAATATTTACGCGATCTGCCTGCAAACCGATTGAAAATCGATCAGACATTTATTGCACGTATAGAAAATTCAAGCGTCGATCGTGCGATCATTTCCACCATTGGCCATTTAGCCCATGCCCTGGAAATGCGCGTGGTTGCCGAAGGCGTCGAAACAGAGATGCAACAGACATTGCTGCGCGCGGCCGGTTGCGATGAACTGCAAGGCTATTTGTTTGGCAAGGCGTTATCGGTCGAACAGCTGATCGACCATCTTGCCCGCGCTCCTAAAGATGCAGCAGGATTACCCGGATGATTAAATTTGGGCTGCAAGAACACCGTTGGGAAACGGAAGACACGGTTCTCGTGAGCCGACTGTTGATGTTCGGCATCGTCTGTATTGCAACAAGCTATTTATCTTTTGATCGTTTCATTCTGGCTGCATTTGGGCTTTATCTTGCAGTAAACGGAGTTCTGTTTGTGCTGCGCCGGCATGGCGTCTGGTCGCAAGAATGGCGCTGCTACGCTGCCATAATTTTCGATAGCGGGATGGCTTTTGCCATAATGGTGCGTTCTGCCGAAACCATATCCTTTTTCTTCCCCCTTTGTCTTTGGGTAATCCTAGACAATGGTTTCCGTTTCGGCATGCGCCATCTTGTAGTGGCTACAATCTGTTTTGTAACGGCTTTCGGAAGCGTTGTTCTTACAAGCTCTTATTGGGCAACAAATTCCACCATAGCGCATAGTTTGATTTTTGCGCTTGTTGCAGTTCCTGCTTATTCAGCCAATTTGATAGGCAAGCTTTCAAAGGCAAAGGAAGACGCAGAAGCGGCTGGCAAAGCAAAAAGCTATTTCTTGGCGAGCGTTAGTCACGAGCTTCGAACGCCGCTCAATGCCATTATAGGTTATGGCACCCATTTAAAGCAAATGGAGCTGCCCAAGAAACAGCATGAAATGGTCGAGGCGACCGTGCTGGCCGGTGAGCATCTGCTTCATCTAATCGATCAGCTGATACAGATTTCGCGCAGCGACTCCAATGCCGCAACGGTCGTTCATCAGCCGATGCGCATGACCGACCTGTTTATCGAAATACGCGATATCATGGCTATGTGGGCGAAGGATAAGCATCTTTCCTTGCGGATCGCTGCTCAACCCTTGAGCGACCGGCTGATCCATGGGCCGATCGATATCATTCGGAATATCCTTTTGAACCTTACAAGCAATGCGATCAAGTTCACCGAAGCGGGAACCGTATTCGTCAATGGTGGCTTGGAGGAAAAAGACGGTATCACTACACTGTGGTTTACAGTGACCGATACCGGCATCGGTATTTCCGAAGATGCCGTCGACAAAATATTTCAGCCTTTCCAGCAGGCCGATGATACGGTTTTAAATCGTTTTGGCGGCACGGGGCTTGGATTGGCAATCTGTAAACAACTGGTGCAACAGGTCAGCGGCAAAATTTCTGTAGAAAGCGGCCTGGGACGCGGCAGCAGTTTCAAAGTTGCCATTCCGGTGGAGCTTTGCGACGATGCAGAACAAAATGTGTCGGACGAACAAGCGGCAACGCATATTGCTGCAATAGGCTCTTTCTCCGATGAGTTGCTAGAGCGCACACAATCCGCAGGCCATTATATTGTACGCAAGATAGAATGCAGCAGCGTCACGGATATTGAACAAAACCTGCATAAGTGCAATTTATCGCAGTTCAATATCGCCATGCTTGACGCGAAGCTTGCAGCTGACATTCGACCGGATGATGCAATCTGGGAGAGACTTGCTCAGATGCAAGTCGCCCCCATTCTCGTATCCAACGATAAAGTTTCGGATTTTGAGGACATTGCCGTTCGCGCGGCTTTTGCATCCGTTATTCCTACCGATGCGGACTTTGCGGATTTGCGCAGCGCAATTCGCATTGGCTGTTCCTTCGCGCACCGCCCTCAATTTGATATTAATGCCCAACAACCTGCAGAGCCTTATCAACAGGCGTTGGCATATAATGTGCTGGTAACCGATGACAACAGGACGAACCGAAACATACTGGCTGCAATATTAGAAACTGCCGGACATTTCGTGACGCAAGTTTGCGACGGCGATGAGATGCTTGAAATCCTTGAGCAGCAGTCCTTCGATATTGTGCTGCTTGACGTCAACATGCCGCGCCTGAACGGCATCGACGCATGCACTATGTGGCGACAGATCGAGAATGAAGGCAACCATTTGCCGATTATAGGAGTTACTGCAGATGCTACCGCCGAAACCGAGGCGCGTTGCTTGAATGCAGGCATGGATTTGCGGCTGACGAAACCGATCAATGCAAAACTGCTATTATCCACGATAGACCAGATATGCATGTCATCCTCAAAACAAGATCGGGCTGCCGGACTGCCGATCAATACCACGGCCAAGGTCGTGCCTATAACCACTGCTGTTATCGATAAGACCAATGCAATCGATGCAGCTCATATTGCGTATCTGCATTCGCTGGGTGGCAATGACTTTGTTTGTGATATGGTCGAAGGCTTTACACAGGATATCAAGGAATGCTTGGTTACCATGCGTGATGCCGTTGGCGTAGGCGACGCCGTGCAATTCCGTTTCGCAGCGCATGCATTTAAAAGTTCAGCCAATAATATTGGTGCCAAAAAGCTTGCGGAAATATGCGCCGGTCTTGAAAAAATAAATGAAATCGATTTTATCCGCAACGGCGATCATCTTTGTACCGACGTCCAAAACGAACTGGATAATGTAACTGCCGAACTTGCAACGATTTGCAATATCAGCTTGTCCACGCAAAACATTGCCTTAAACTAGCTTCAGCAGCAATCCATGTGGTTTGAAATTGGTTGCGCATGCGTTTATAAACTTATCGATGCGGTCCAAATCGGCGATTGGCAATTCGGCTATGGCTTGAGTCAATTGCGATTGATCGGGATACGAACCATAACCTGCAAACAGGCAATGCCATGACAATGGTGCATAATAACGTGCAATATCCTGCCGCTGTATTTCCTGAGAAAGATCGCCTCCGGTAAACCAGCAGGTAATGATAGCTTTCAGCGAGTCCGAAAGATTCTGATGGACCGCGTTATCGCGCCAATAGGCATTATCCCGCCGGCCATTCACCCGATAGTGACAGACGATATAATCCCGGATACCATCATAGCGGCGATTGATCGCGTCGTTGAATCGGGTGTGATGTTCAGGGCCAAAACCGCCCGCTTCAAAAGCATCGGCAAATCCTTCGACGGTGGCTTGCACAATGTGAAGAGCCGTTGCTTCCAGGGGCTCAATAAAGCCCTGCGCTAATCCCACCGCAAGGACATTGCCTACCCAGCTGTTACGTACCCGCCCGACAGGCATTTTAAGATGCCGTGCCTCTATAGCGCTTTCAAGCATCCCAAGATGCGCACGCAGCTCGGTTTCGGCTGCGTCTGCATCCAGATATTTGCTCGAGTAGACATAGCCATTACCGGCACGGTTGGTTAACGGAATACGCCAGGCCCAACCCGCAGAAAGGGCCGTTGCCCGGGTTTCACAGGGCATTTCACCTTCGTCATTGGGCGAAGGCATTGCAACCGCACGATCGTTGAACAGATTATTTTCGAACGGGATGAAAGTTTCGCCTAGCGCCTGTTGCGCAATTGCGCCTTTAAACCCGCTGCAATCGAGGAAGAAATCGCCTTCTACCCGTTTGTCGCCTTCAAGCTGTAACGCCGTTACTTGGCCATCCACATCGACTTCTACATTGGACATTTTGGCCGATATATGGCGAACGCCAAGCTGTTCGACGGCATGGTCACGCAGAAATTGCCCAACAAGTACCGCATCAAAATGATAGCCATAGGCAATGTCGAATGGAAAATTGTCGTTTGGAATTGGCCCCAGTCTCTGCTCAGCCAATTTGGCCGAAATGAAGAAGCGATCGGGATGCGCCCATACATCCCTGCCCGTTCGCTTGGCGCGTGTGTGAAAGAAAAAGTGCGGCGCGGTATGATGATCGAGTTCGGTTTGGAATGGATGGAAGTAACGCTCATAACCGGGCCGTGTCGACCAGCCATGAAAACTAATGCCATTCTTATACGTCGCATTACACCGCGGCATCCATTCGCGTTCTTCGATCCCCAACGATTGGAAGAATGCGCGTAATTGCGGGGTCGAACCTTCACCAACGCCTATAATGCCAATTTCGGGAGACTCGATGAGGGTGATCTCGAATTGTGGCCAACGTTTCGCCAGCAAGCACGCCGCCATCCAGCCTGCCGTACCGCCCCCGAGAATTATAAAGCGCATGGCTTCATTTAACGGGAACCAACCTGATCGCAAAGCCCCCACCCGGTGCGATGCGCAATGTTAGGCTATCCGCGCTGCCGAGCAGTTTGCTCTCGATCATGATCGAATGCCGCTTTTCGGTACGGTAATCGGCATCATCGTCATCGCGGTATATTTCCGCTTTGTAGCGTTTGCCGGGATCTAGAAAATCGAGCTTAAACGAAACCGTTCGCGCCTCTTCGTCACCGACAGCGCCGATATACCAGCCCTCACCGCCACGTTCCTTGCGGGCAATGGTGACATAGTCGCCAATTTCACCGTTCAAAACACGCGTTTCTTGCCAGTCGGTCGGAACATCGCGAATAAACTTCATCGGTTCGGGATATTTGGCATAGTTTTCGGGCGTATCAGCGACCATCTGCACCGGCGAATAGATGACGACATAAAGCGCCAGCTGCTTGGCGATGGTCGACAATATGTCGCTGTCTCTTTCGCCCTTCAGGCTCAAGATGCCAGGGGTAAAATCCATCGGCCCTTCGAGCATGCGGGTGAAAACCACATTCGCTTCATGCTCGGGCGGATTCTTGCCACCCCAGGCGTTATATTCCATCCCGCGCATCCCTTCGCGTGCAACCCAATTGGGATAGGTACGATGCAGACCGGTGCCTTTGACAGGTTCATGGCTGTCAATGCCGATTTTGTATTTTGCCGCGATCTCGACAACGCGCAGCTGATGGTTCACCATCCACTGCCCCTGGTGCCATTCCCGATATTTCTTACCATCAGGGTCTTCACGTTCCATCTGCCCGGCGTCGGTCACATAACCGGTTTTGACCACCATATAGTTGTGATCGGCGGCGAACTTGAACGCTTTATCAAACTGGTTTTCATAATGCGTCGCAGCGCCCCCGGTTTCGTGATGCCCAACCAGGCGCACGCCTTTCTTCTTGGCATAGGCAACCAGCATGTCGGCATCGAAATCTTCGGTGGGCTTTGCAAAATCCATGTCATGGCCATTGCCGAACCAGTCACCATCCCACCCGACATTCCACCCTTCGACCAGCAGATGCGGGATTTTATTGGCCGATGCGAAATCGATGTAGCGTTTCACATTCTCGTTGGTGGCCCCATGTTTCGGCCCACGTGCCCACGTCCACTCGCCCTTGATCATATTCCACCAGACCCCGGCAAATTTGCCCGGCTTGATCCAGCTGACATCGCCAAGCTTATTGGGTTCGTTCAGATTGAGCATCAAATGGCTGTGATATACCCCTGCTGCATCGTCAGCGATGATCAGCGTGCGCCAAGGCGTCGACCAGGCACCCTTTTTCTGAACCTTGGGCTCGCCTGCACCTGGATGAAGTGCGGCACGCAGCGTATTTCCTTCGGTTCGCGCAACCGCCATCCCCGAATAATCAACCAACGCCGCTTCATGCAATGCGACATGCGTACCGTCGGCTAACTTGATCGTAATCGGAGTATCGGCATTGGCGACCGCCGATAAGGGGGTTTTGTTGTAAAGATACTCCTCCCGGTTCCATAGAAAGGCGGGTTTCCACCAAGCGGTACCATCCTGTGCAAAGGCAAATTCGGTCAGCTCGTCAGCGATCTTGGTTTCTGCCATATTGGGCTGATCGGGAAATTCATAACGCAAACCTACACCGTCATTGTAAATACGGAAGGTGACGGTGAAAACGCGCGCCATTGCGCTGCTTTCCTTCAGCTGCACCTTTAGTTCGCGGTAGTTGTTGCGAATAGTCGCCCATTCACCCCAGGGCTGGGTCCAGCTCTCGTCGAAGTCCCGAATCTCTTGTCCCGTCACTGAAAGCCGACGATCGATCTTGGCGACATCGGTGAACAAAAAACCGAGCCTGGAAGGCGCAAGAATCGACTTGCCTTTACGGTTGATCGCATAAGCCGCGCGGCCATCGCCGTCGATCCTCAGGGTCACCTGCACATTGCCGTCGGGCGAGCTTGCACTGACAGGTGGCTGCGACTGAGCCGAAAGCGACGAAGATAAGAGGAGGATGCCGGCACCCAGCCTGAGCGTTGCGAACTTCATTTCAGTTTCTCTCCTAATATGAGCGCGCCAAAGGGTGGAAGTTGGCCACGCTTCGCGCCGTTCACGCTTTCGATCATACCCATATCCAATGATATCTCCATCGGCCAATCCACCAATTGATCGGACAGATTGGCTATAACGAAGATCGTTTCCGTCATTGTCCAGCGACGAAGTACAAGCCGGGCGTCATCGGCAAGGATCACCTCGCACGCCCCGATACGTAAGGCCTCGTACTGGCTCCGCAATGCAATCAGTCTTCGCGTAAGGTGCAGCAACGAACCGGTATCGCTTTCCTGCCTGTCAACGGCACGCGCCATATTTTCCTCGCCAAGCGGCAACCAGGGATCGACGGTGGTGAACCCGCCTTGCTCGTCCTGCGCCATCCAAGGCATCGGCGTCCGTGCGCCATCGCGGCTGAGGGTTAGCGGCCAATTGGCGATTGCTTCAGGGTCCTGAAGTTTCTCAAAGGCAATATCCACCTGGGTTAGCCCCAGCTCTTCACCTTGCCAGATAATGATATTGCCGCGCAGGCAAGCGAACAGCAACATCGCCATCCGGGCATAGGCATCGCGCTGGTCCGCCGGTGCCCAGCGGCTCGTCCAGCGTGGCGCATCGTGGTTTGAAAAGGCCCAGCTCGGCCAGCCGATACCATCCCCGTCGGGCCAATTGCTTAGCGCTTTGCTGACCAGCTTGGGCGTAAGCGCCTTGGCATACAGGAAGTCAAAGCCATAAGCACTGTTGAAATGGCTGTCACCTTCGGTGAACGCCTTCATCTCAAGATCCGGATCATCGCCGCCGATTTCGGCAACGGTAAAGCATCCCGGATATTGATCGGTGAGCGCACGGATACGCCGGATGAACTTCGGAATATCAGCATGCGACTGATTGTTGATTTTCAATTGAAAATCGAACGGACGTGTACGCTGTTTTGATCCCGGCGGTGCAGGCGGATTGTCCTTCAATTCGGGATCATGCATTGCAAAGTTTATCGCATCGACACGAAAACCATCCACGCCGCGATCGAGCCAGAATTTGGCCACGCCCAGCAAGGCTTCCTGAACTTGCGGGTTGTGCACATTCATTTGCGGCTGTTGCGCCAGGAAATTGTGCATATAATATTGCCTGCGTCGTGCATCCCAGGTCCAACCGGGGCCACCGAACACAGACTGCCAGTTGTTGGGGGGTGATCCATCAGCTTTTGGATCGGCCCAGACATACCAGTCCGCTTTGGAATTGTCTCGGGATTGCCGGCTTTCGGCAAACCAGCGATGCTGATCCGATGTATGCGAATAGACCTGATCGATGATGACCTTAAGGCCAAGTCTATGCGCCTTTGCAATCAGGACATCAAAATCGGCAAGCGTTCCAAAAATCGGATCGACATCGCAATAATCGGCCACGTCATAGCCGAAATCCTTCATTGGCGAGGTGAAAAAGGGTGACAGCCAGATTGCGTCGACACCCAATGAGGCAACATAATCGAGCTTGCCGGTGATCCCCGGCAAATCACCGATGCCATCGCCATTGGTATCGGCAAAACTACGTGGATAAATCTGATAGATGGCGGCTCCGCGCCACCATTCCGCATCCCCAATCATGGACATGTTTATTTTCTTCATCTCATTCATTTGACGGTGCAGATCGCATAATCGAGTGGTGCAAGTTCAAATGCCGCACTGCCCGGCGCACGGGGCGCGGCCGGACATTTGCCGATCAGCGCCGAAAACTGGCTGGTGCTGGTGGGAACCTCGACATTGGCCTTAAGCGGCGCATTGGAAGTGTTGAACACCATGAGCACTTCTTCATTGCCACTGATCCGCGAAAAGGCAAAAAGCCCCGGCTTGTCGGAATAGTTCCGCACCACCGTCCATCCGCGCCGCAACGCGTGATGTTCACGGCGCAAGGCATTCAATTTGGCAAAAGTACGATAAAGCGGGTGCGCGGTATCAAAGTTCGATTGGGCCGTAGTCGCCTTGGTACCAAGCAAACGGTTGTCGTTGTAACTTGCGACTTTCGACGGGAACATATCTTCTCGCGCGGCCTGATCGTTGCCATCGCTGATGAAGCCTTGCTCGTCGCCCGAATAATAAGTCGGCACCCCGCGCGAAGTCAGCATCAATGCATGGCCCAGGATCACACGCTGCAGCAGCTCTTCGTCGCTGGCCTTGGGATTGTGATTGCGGATAAACATCGAAAAGCGACCGGTATCGTGATTGCCGAGGAAGGTCGGCAACTGCTTTGCCGCCTCTGCACCACCCGCATAAAGTTCATCATCCTGCAAAAGACGCGCCAGCATATCGGTGCCGCGCACCCCGCCGACGGTATCGGTAACAGCCCGGCCAAAGGCAAAATCCAGCACAGACGGCAGTTTTGCCACTTTGGTATGCCAGGCCTGGATCGCAACATCGCCATCATTTGCCACTTCGCCGAAGATATGGAAATTATCGATCCCCTTCGCTTTGGCCCGCGCCAGCATGGCCGGTGCGAACTGCGCCCAAAATTCAGGGTTCACATGCTTGGCGGTATCGATGCGGAAACCATCGATACCAAACCGGTCGATCCAATCACCATAAATGTCGATAAAGCCCTGCACGACACGCGGGTTTTCAGTCATCAGATCATCAAGGCCAACGAAATCGCCCATGGTCGAACTTTCGTTGGTGAAAGTCGTATTGCCGCGATTGTGATAGTAGACCGGATCGTTCAGCCAAGACGGAACCTTGATCCTCTCTTCTCCCTTGGGGACGCGCACGGTATAGGCGTAGTTCGGATCCGTCAGCTTAGCGAAATTTTCCGCCGTCATGATGCTGTCGCCCTTAAAGCCTTCATTGATCGCTTTGCCATCGGATGCGCGGCGTGAATAAGGGAAATCGGCACGATTCTTGTAGGCCCAGCCGTTGGCATCACCATCGGCGTAACCAATCACGTCGGCTGTGTGGTTGGTGATGATATCCATATAAACCTTGATCCCACGCGCATGCGCGGCATCGACAAAAGCCTTGAATTCGGCATTGCTGCCGAAATGCGGATCGACCGAGGTAAAGTCGGTAACCCAATAACCGTGATAGCCTGCGCTCTCATCGCTCTTCGGACCCTGCACCGGCTTGTTTTTGAAGATCGGTGCAAACCAGATTGCGGTAATGCCCATTCCTTGGATGTAATCGAGCCGCTGGATCAAACCTTTCAGATCGCCGCCATGATAAAACCCCTTGTGCGTCGGATCAAAGCCATGCTTCAGGCGGTCGCCCTTGATCCCGCCCGTGTCGTTTTTCGGATCGCCGTTCTCGAACCGGTCGGGGAGGACGAAGTAGATCATCTCATCTTCGGGCAGACGATCACGGAAGGATTGGGCCGCCAGTGGGGATGCGAACAGGGATGCGGAAATCAGGCCGGCTAGCGTTTTCCTCATAATGCAACTCTCCCTTGGTTTTCCTGTAACGCCGCACAATAACGTGCGATAAAGGCTGCGTGATCGGACATTTGCCCTGCGACATGCGTGGCATGACGATGCGCTAGATCGAGAAATTCGGCCAATTGATCTGGCGCCAGCTGATCAGCCAACGGATGATAGCCGCGCGGGCGTAGCCCCTGCCCCCACATTACCTGCAGCCAGCCTAGCTCAGTGAACAGTTCCTCGTTAAAACGAAAAATGTGTCCATTTGCCTTGAACAGATCGATCTTTTGTTGAAGACTATCGGGGATCGCCATCTCTTGGCAATATTTCCACAATGCCCCCTCGCGCTCGTTTGCGCGGTAATGAAGGATGATGAAATCGCGTATTGCAGTGAATTCAAAGTCCGCCTGCCGATTGAATTCTGCCACATCGGCAAGATCGAAATTCTTTGTCGGAAAAAGACTTAGAAGTCTTGCGATGCAATTTTGTATCAGATGAATACTTGTCGATTCCAGCGGTTCCAGAAATCCGCTCGCCAAGCCAATTGCAACACAATTCTTTTTCCAGATTTTGCGCCGTTTGCCGGTTAAGAAGCGCAAGTGCCGGGGTTCTGCAAGCATTTCTCCATCCAGATTGTCGAGCAGTGTCCGGGTTGCCCTTTCGGCGTCGATATATTTGGAGCTATAGACGTACCCATTGCCGGTTCTGTGCTGCAAGGGGATGCGCCATTGCCAACCCGCTTCACGGGCGGTCGATCGGGTATAGGGCGTTAACGGTTCCACCGAAGCGCAGGGCACCGCCAGTGCACGATCAACGGGTAGCCAGTGCGACCAATCCTCATAACCGCTGCCCAGAGCCTGCTCGATCAACAATCCCCTAAAGCCAGAACAATCGATGAAAAAATCGCCTTCGACGACAGCCCCGGATGCCAATTTGATCGCGGAGATATAGCCCGTTTCACCCTGGAGCACGACATCCACAACCTGTCCTTCAAACCGCGTTACTCCACGCGCCTCGGCATAACGACGTAGAAAGGCAGCATAGAGTCCGGCATCGAAGTGATAGGCGTAAGCAACGCCCGAAGGCGGGCGGCCGGGCTGATCCTCAATAGGAGAAAAGCGGTTTTGCGCGGCTGCGAGTGCGTTAGGTGAAAAGTCCCATAAGGAATATTCACCGGCTTTTGCATGATGACGCAGCCAGTATTGATGGAATGGCAACAGACCCAGCCCACGGCCAATTCCGCCAAAGGCATGAATGTAGCGTTCGCCAGGGCGCAGCCAGTCGACAAATTCTATACCGAGCTTGAACGACCCTTGCGTTGCACGCACGAATTCGGTTTCATCTATGCCAAGTCCGGCATTGAATAGTCGGATCTGCGGGATTGTCGCTTCGCCGACGCCGACAGTACCGATTTCATCGGATTCGATCAGCGTGATGTTATAACTATCGCCCAGAAAACGGGAAAGCGCCGCTGCAGTCATCCAGCCTGCGGTTCCCCCGCCGACAATGACAATATTGCGCACTGCCGTTTCAGCCATCATGGCGATCCTGACTCATAAAAGTGGGTTCCTGCCATCTTTGCGCTTCGGCAGGAACCCCAAGCCTTTTCTTAGAACTTATATGTAAAGCCTGCGAGGAAGCGGCGACCATATATCTGGTAATCAATCACCTCGAGGCGGGTATCGCCGATCGACGCAAAACGTTCGTCCGTCAGGTTTTGCCCTTGTAGATAAAGCGACAGACCCTGAAGCGCACTGTTTTCCTGGAAATCATAACCGATTTGAGCATCGACGATTGTTTCTCCCAATGCGGTACGCCGTGTTGGCGAACCACCAAAGCCAGAAAAGTCGCCAAGAAAGCTCGAACGATAGCGAACGCTGCCGCGTGCATTGAAACCCCATTTTTCAAAATAAGCGGTCGCGTTGCCGACCCATTTCGAATAGCCGGGTATTTGATCGATATCCCCATTGGCATCTTTTACCTTCGTCTTGGTATATCCGATGCCACCGGTGACGCCGAAGCCGTCAAGGGCTTCGCTGAAGTTGCTAAACGGCAAAGTCATCGACAATTCGGCCCCATAGAGGCTTCCGCCCCCCGTGTTGAACGGCGCCTCGACACGTCCGATCAAGGTTGCTGGCGGCAAGCCAGCAGGCAATGGGTACCCATTGAAGTCAAACGCTTGCGGCGTACGATCGATATAGCTCTTGATATCCTTGTAGAAAAGCTGCGCAGAGATAACACCGGACTGTCCGAAATATTTTTCAAAGTTCAAGTCGATGGCATTGGCGCGGTACGGCCGGAGACGAGGATTGCCGCCCTTGCCGTCAAGGAATGGAGCAAGACCGGTTGGACTATTGGCAACGTTGGTGCTTACGCCATACTCGAGTGCGACACGCAGGTCATCAAGTCTTGGTCGCTGGATTTGCCGTGATGCCGCCAATCGAATTACGAAATCGCTGTCAAACCGCACGGAAAGATTCAATGAAGGCAGAACATCCCAGTAACTGTCACCGCCCCTGGCCGATTGTAAAACACCGCCGACATTCACCAACCCTGACGATTTTTGATCGGTATGGATTGCCTGGACACCGATATTGCCTGTCAACGTACCGCTTCCCAGTTCCTGTTCGATATCGGCTTGAATATAGGCTGCCATCAAATCTTCGGATACGCGGTAAGCTTTTGCCGGAATATCGAACGATGGGTTGGGTGCAAGTGTAAGCGTGCCATCAGCAATAAGGTTACGAGGATCGTAACTTACAATTGGACCAAGCCCAAGATAGTTCAAATTTGTTGGACGAAGCAGTTCATCCGCGGGAATGGGCAATTCCAATGCCCCACCACGCAGACGTACGAGAAACTCGTCCGGTGTCAGGCTTTTGTTACGATCGGTGTAGTTCAATCCGAACTTAACCTTTGAGAAAAAGCCTTCCACTTCTTTCTCTACGCCGACGCGATACTGTTTCAGTTCGTCTTCTACAATGCGATTGTTATAGTAACCAGCCTGCGGCACGACACCGCCGCCCCAGCCTAAAGGATCGGTCAAACGGATCAGTGCGGGATCCGAATAATCGAGCGTCGGATCGAATCTCGTTCCGCTTGGTCCTGAAACAAAACTGATTGTATCGTTAGCGCCTACCAGACGATTAAACGCCGTTCCGGAATAGCTTTCAATGCTCAATTCATTACGATCGGTCTTGGAATAGCCAATATCGATAAACGCGCCCCAGCCATCGTCACCGGTATATTCTGCATTATAACCAAATGAGTAAAGATCGGCCTTACGTTCGAACACGTCATTACGCACCACGCCTTCTACGGTGCGAAAGATACCCGCTGTTGCAAAACCATCGGTTACTGTAAAATCAGCCGGATTTCCCGTCGTGCCGAAAAAGCCGCCAAACGCAAGCGGCAGTTCGATACCGCGTTTCGACTGATCGTCCTTGAAATTGGAATAAAAGCCATCAAGCGTGATGCTTATAGTATCGGAAGCCTGATATTGTAGCGTTCCATTGAGACCAAGACGCTTCAATTGCGTCGAAGTAACAAAAGATTTGGAACCGCCGATAACCGATGGTGAAGCGGCGGTGCCGTCACCGGCATAGCCCCAGGCGTTGAACTCCTGCAGCTGATAAGGCTCATCGACATAGGATGCCGACAGCGCAAGGCCAATCGTATCGTCCGCGAACTGATCGACAAAAGATGCATTGACGCGGTATCCGTATTTTTTCGACCCTGCGTTTAAAGCTCCCAAGTCAGCATAGTTGCCACGTGCGCCTATGGCTATGATCTGCTTACCTGCTTCGAGCGGACGAATGGTGCGAACATCGATCGTACCGACAAGCCCCTGGCCAACAACCGAAGCCATTGGCGATTTATAGACGACAACCTGATTGACGACTTCGGAAGGATATTGATCGAATTCGACTGCGCGCGCATCGCCGGTCGACGTCTGCTCGCGTCCGTTCAATAGTGACTGCGAAAAGTCCGGGCCAAGGCCGCGGATAGAAATGACGTTCGAACGTCCGCTCAATCGTTGCGACGTAACGCCGGGCAAACGCGCGATCGACTCACCTATTGAGGCATCGGGCAAACGACCGATATCTTCTGCGGTCACCGACTCGACGATCTGCTCGGAATTCTTTTTTTCGTTTACCGCACTTTCAAGGCTTGCACGAAAACCCGAAACGATGATCTCGCCGTCTTCTTCGGTCGTTGGCTCGGCATCTTGCGCATAAGCTACAGACGGCAGCGCCGCAAAAACAGCAAGTGCAAGGGCCGTTGCGCTCGTCGTCTGTATCAGACGCGAGCGGACTTCATTCGTTTTCCACGAAACAGACATCCTTATATCCCCTCTTTGGCAAACCCGGTCGATGCCGGCTTGCTCGTTGCGAACTAATAATCGGCCATCGGTCTGACCAGTATTGCCTCGATACAACGGTGTGACGCTTCAATAACAGTTATTCACATACGTATTCAAAAATCCCATGCTTGGCGTTGCACCTTTGTCGCGCTGCGCTTATGCCTGATCTCAGGAGAGCCGCTCGCAATCATGCCAGCAACCAAACCGACATCATTTGATATTGCGCAACTTGCAGGGGTTTCGCAGCCTACAGTCTCGCGTGCTTTGAGGGGCAGTCCGTCGGTTTCGGAACAGACCCGCAAGCGGATCGAAGCCATTGCTCAACAGCTGAACTACAAGGTCGACAAGAATGCTTCCAGCTTGCGCACACAGCGCTCGAATACGCTGGCCCTGCTATTTTTCGAAGATCCGACAGCGGATGAAACCGGGATCAACCCCTTCTTTCTTTCAATGCTGGCTTCGATCACAAGGCAGGCGGCGAAGCGCAATCAGGATTTACTGATTTCGTTTCAGCAACTTTCCGCCAATTGGCATGTCGATTACGAAGATAGCCGCAAGGCCGATGGCATCATTCTGCTAGGCTATGGCGACTATGGAACCTACCGACCGAAGCTCGAACAGTTGATTGAACAAGGTACGCATTTCGTGCGCTGGGGTTTTGCAGACGGCGAACGGATTGGCACGACGATCGGGTGCGATAATTTTGCGGGGGGCCGGATGGCGGCTGAACATCTTATCGCGCATGGGCGTCAAAAAGTAGCCTTTCTAGGTGATGCATCGGACCATGCACCCGAATTTCGTGATCGTTATCTTGGCGCGCAATCCGCTTTTAAAGGTACAAGGCTGACCCAGGTAGACGCCATCACGACCGAACAATCGGGCTATTCTGCGGCGTGCAGCTTGATTGAAAGCGGCAAGGCTTTCGACGCGGTCTTTGCCGCGAGCGACCTTATTGCGGTCGGAGCCATGCGTGCGCTCGAAGAGGCTGGTTTATCGATACCGGATGACGTTACCGTGATCGGTTTCGACGATATCCCGGCAGCGGCACTTGCCCATCCCCCATTGACGACGGTGCAACAGGATTATCGACTGGCTGGCGAAGTACTGGTTGATACATTGCTGCGCCTGGTCGAGGGTGAGGAGGTCGCAAGCGAAACGCTACCTGCAAAGCTGGTGGTTCGAAAATCCTGCGGTGCGCATTAGCGGATTACGTATTCGTATTCACCCATAGTCCGATTGCCGTACCAATCTATCTCTGCCAGTCTTTCGACGAAACGCATAAAGCGCATTAAGGTTTGGGAGAGGACCGCAATCATGGAAAAGCCGCGTCAGGGTTTCTGGGGGCTGTGGAATATTTCATTCGGCTTCTTCGGTATTCAGATTGGATTTGAACTCCAAAACAACAATATGAGCCGGATTTTCCAGACGATGGGTGCATCGCTGGACGATTTGCCGGCTCTCTGGATTGCAGCACCGCTAACCGGGTTGTTGGTTCAACCGGTCATTGGTCATATGAGTGACCGAACCTGGCTTGGCCGCTGGGGGAGACGCCGACCCTATTTTCTGGCTGGAGCGATATTAGCGAGTCTCTCACTGTTTTTCATGCCGTTAGCCCCCGCCCTGCTGGTCGCGGCGGCGCTGCTTTGGATTTTGGACGCATCGCTCAATATATCCATGGAACCGTTCCGGGCTTTTGTCGGCGACATGCTGGAAAAGAGCCAGCATAATCGCGGCTATGCGTTGCAAGCAGGCTTTATCGGCGCCGGCGCGGTCGTAGTAGGCGTTTTTCCCTGGATGCTGGACTATTTTAGCGTACCCAATGTGGCGCCTGCCGGCCAGATACCGGACACCGTCAGATATAGTTTCTGGTTCGGCGCAGTAGCGTTGCTTGCAGCCGTGCTAGTTACCGTATTTTCAACACGCGAGTACAGCCCCGAGGAAATGCGAACTTTTTCCGGTGAAGCTAGCGAAAGCGCAGAGGTCGACACTGTTCGAGTGCTGGCGGCCCGCAACACCGCCGCTTGCCTCATTTGGATCGCAGCAGGGGGCGCTGTTGCAGCCTTGGTCTACCGGTTCGGGCTTGAAAAGGAAATGTATCTGCTTGCAGGGTTGCTTGCTGCCTATGGTCTTGCAAGCATGCTGGCGATCTACCTTGCGCGCCATGGCAGTGGGACCAATATGCTAGCGCATATCGTCGGCGACTTTTCGGGGATGCCGACAATCATGAAGCGCTTGGCGGTTGTCCAGTTTTTCAGCTGGTCCGCGCTTTTCATCATGTGGATCTATACCACGCCAGTTGTCGCCCAATATATTTTCGGTTCGGCCGATCCTGCTTCGGAAACCTTTCAAGAGGGAGGCAATTGGGTCGGCATCATGTCGCTGGTAAGAAACGGGGTTGCGGCAATCGCCGCTTTGTTCATCCTGCCATGGCTCGGGCGGCGTTTCGGCAATTCGCGCACGCATTTGGTTTGTCTGCTGTTTGGTGCTGCGGGCTATCTTTCGTTCCTGTTCGTGCGCGATCAAAATTTGATCCTCGTCTCGCAAATCGGCATCGGCATCGCATGGGCATCAATCCTAGCCATGCCTTATGCCATCCTCGCGTCAAGCCTGCCGCAAAGCAAGCTGGGCATTTATATGGGCCTGTTCAATGTCTTCATCGTTGTACCACAATTGCTGGTTGCAACCGTAATGGGAACGATCCTGAAGGCGTATTTCCCGACCGAACCGATCTGGACCATGGCTTTTGCAGCCGTGGTGATGGGAATGGCCGCATTGGCCATGCTCAGGGTACGTGAACCCGCCTGATTCCGATCAGACGGCCGACCAGCGCATCAGGCCATCATCTCCCTTGCTGACGCGCCCCTGACTGCCTACGGGTTCGACCTTGCCATCGGTCAGAAAGGCGATCATGGCATCGTCGCTGCTAGAAACACTGGCCAATACGCGCTTGTTTTCCGGAGTGCGCCCGATGACGGTACCAACTCGCACCGATCCTTCGCGTTTATAAAAGACGGTATAAGTCTCGATTGTGGCTATACCTTCATAGTTACCATCAACCTCCGGCACTTTTACCCAACGCGCCTTTGCCTCGGCGTTGCAATCGAAGTCATGCGGGAAGACCGCATTTTCACGCGGTTCGCTTGAAATTACAATCGCGTGATTGTGCGTTGCATAACCACCATTGGCAAAGAGCAGTGCCATACCCCTGTCACGACGAAGCTTGTCGACCATCGATGCAACCGCATGGCTCATATAATTGCCGATAGGGCCACCGCCAAAGGTCAAGCCGCCAAAGGCAGTGACAGGACGGTTGACAGGCCAGTCGATCACCCGCCGTGCCATTTTGGGGATGCAGGGGAAGCAGGAATAGAGCTCGACGTCGGTCAGGTCTGCGGTTGTCAGGTCATTGCGTTTTAGCGTCTGTTCTAGCGTGACATCGATTGCCGCCGAAGAGGTATATTGATCGCGTTTCAGCAGGTTATGCGGTGTATGGGCAGCAGCCCCCATGCCGATGTAAATGATCCGGTCGCCAGATATTCCCGCAGCCTGTGCATGCGCGAGACTCGTCACGATAAAGGCCGCCCCCTGATTGACGCTGCTGTTGGCGACCATGCGTTTCTGATAGGGAAAGGCGATCGGGCGATTATCCGCCTCTGGCGCAATGATAGCTTCTGGCGGCAACGCCTGCCTTATCCATGCATGGGGGTTGTCCTGCGCCACTTCAGACATGCCCGCCCAGAGAATCCCCGATTCCGCTTGAGCCTCAGCCAATGTCTGCCCCCAAGCAGCGCGGGTGGCATTTTCATAAAGCGGATAGACATCGGTGGGTGCGACAAGGCCATATTGTGCCAGATGCTCCATCGACCCGGACTCGGGCGCATTTTTGTGCAAATGCGGCTCGGTTGCCTGTCGCAGGAAATCGGGTTTGGAGCCATCCGTTCTTTCGGCAGCCGCACGCCGTGCTGCCGTTCTAAGCGCCTCTCCGCCAACGATTGCCGCGACAGAAATCTCCCCTGCCCCAATGCGATTCGCCGCTTCGTTCAACAATTGAATCGGGCTTTCACCGGTGGCATAGGGCGTTTGTTGAATATGCCTCGGCGCTATGCCGAAATGATTGACTAAACCTTGTGCACAATTGCCCAGTTTGCCAAAGCTGATCTGGGCAACAACCGTAAGGCTATCCAGCCGCGCAACCCATCCCCCACCTGCATCACCATCGGCTTTGATCAGAGCCTCTGCCATCAATCCAAGCGAGTCATGCACACAATCGCGATCATTCACCTGACCAACGCCAATGATTACAGGGATGCGGTTGCTATCAGCCATGCGATTCATTTGGCCAAAATTGGGGGCTAAGGCAAGCATCGTTAAACATGCAATTAAATGGCGGACAGACAGGGATTCGAACCCTGGGTACCATTACTGGCACAACGGTTTTCGAGACCGCCCCGTTCGACCACTCCGGCATCTGTCCGCATATCGATCGGGCATTGGTCGGTTCCTGATAAGGAGGCGCCCGGGCGACAGAGCGCGGCCATTAACGAATGATTTGACCTTTGCCAAGCGGTAAGCTTGCACAAAGGCGCAAGCCATCCGATATTGCTGGCATGACTACGATTCTCAAAATGCCTGAAACCGCAGAAGCCCGCTTTTCCATTGGCGATGTCGTGCGCCACCGCATGTTCGATTTCCGCGGCGTGGTGTTCGATATCGATCCGGTCTTTGCAAACAGCGAGGAATGGTATCAGGCCATCCCCGAAAGCGTGCGTCCGATAAAAGAACAGCCTTTCTATCACTTGTTCGCGGAAAATGCGGAGAGCAGTTATATTGCCTATGTCAGTCAGCAGAATTTACTGCCTGACGCTGAAAATGGTCCGGTGAACCATCCTTCGATCGAGGGGTATTTCGAGCCCTGGACAGGTGGGAGCTACCGTTTGCCCGCCATGATGCGGCAATAGGGGCCTGCGATCAATTCCTGTGTCTTGAGTAAAGTTTTTTCCGGTCTGGATTGAGCTATCATTTCCAAGCCCTACTTCATCCCCGCAATCCATTCTTCCAGCAGCTTAACTCCCTCATTATGCGTGGCGGCTCGCCCCAGCTCCGGCATGGCGATACCGGGATCGGTGCTTTTCATCCGGTGGATCAGGATCGAGCGTTCGGGATGGCCGGGATCGATTACGAAATCGAGATTGCCGCTACCCCTGCCCGCCGCAACCGGACGTTTGCCAACACCAAGCGCTGCCCCGCCAGCTGAATGACCGTCGAAGAACAGCCCCGAATTGCTCGCCGACCCGTTGGGCTTGTGACAATGCCCGCAATTGACGCGAAGATACGATAGCGCCCGCGCCGTAACCGGACCGGATGCGAGATCATCCCACTTGGCTTGGCTGCCCAATGCCAGTTCGGTTCCGCTGCCACGCTGTTCGAAAGCCTGCCGCGCTTTTTGGCTCTCAAAAGCCAGATTCTGCCAGACAGGACCGATCGGCGTGATGGCATCCTTGGTAGAATGGCATTGCTTGCATTGATTCTTGTTGGGTACGGCGTAACTGATCGCCATTTTTGCGCCGTCGGGCTTGGTAAATTCGACAGGCTTGCGCGCACCGCCCAACTTCAGCTCGGCATCGCTGCCATCGGCTTTCCAGACATAGGGTAAGGCAACCCAGCCTTCGTCGCGATGCAACAGCAGCCGGGTTTCGATGATGGTGAGCTTGCCCGTGGCATCCTGATAGCCGAAACTCTTGATCAGCGCACTGCCCACCGGAAACTGCAGACGACCATCGGCATCGATGCTATAGCTTTTTCCCGGCGGCAGATAGAGAAAGCGCTGCTTTTCGGAATAGTCGGAAAACAGCGGCGTGCGCAATGCATAAGGCAGCAGTCCGGCCGCAGGCTTGTCCGCGCCACCATTGAAGAAACCGAATTCCGAAAGCAGGGCGGGATTGGCAGGCGCGCTTATTGCTGCCTCGTTCACTTCCGCCTGTTTGCCCTTTACCGAAACGGCAAGCGCCAGGCAGGCAACCGCGGCGAGCAACAGGCGCATCAGCGGACCGCCGCTTCCATCGCCTCCGGCAGGACGATGCGCGGCAGTTCTGCAGGTAAAGTCGTGCTGGCTTGCAACATCACCGGCTGCGCGCTTTCAGGCGGTGCCTTTAGATCGGCAAGCCCGAGCGACAGGACCGGCACGGCATCGGCGACAATGGGTTGCGCCGCAGCACCGCCCGCACCGTCCCAGAAGATCGGCGGTAGGCTGCCCCCAAGCGCTGCCGCTATCTGCGCACCGCCCGGGAATTTGGGATCGTAACCAGCCTTGTCATGCTGATTGCCCCAGATTGCGACATCACGAGCAATCGGATCGTATTTCGGATCGGTTTGAGGATAGCGATAGCCGACGACCATGATGTTCGCCGTACCATTCTGCCCCAGCATATTGTCGAACACATGCACATTGCGGTTCGCCATCACCATCACGCCGGTACCGGTCGGCACATTGGCAACGATATTGCCCTTTGGTGCAAAATTGGGCGTGGAATTATCGACCACGACATTTTCGAAAATGCGAACGTTGCGCCCACCCATCTGTGGCAGATTGGGCAAATCGAAAACCAATATGCCGCCAGTGTTATGCGTCGTCAGATTATCATGCACATCGGCATCATAACTGTTCTCGATCTCGATGCCGGCAACATTTTCGATGGCAAGCGAATTGCGCACGATGATGTTGCGCGATTGCCCCACATATATGCCCGCGTCCGATGCGCCGCGCACCAACACGCTATCGATCAGCACATCCTGGCTTTCGACCGGGTAGATGCCGTAAGCGCCGTTGGTCTCCTTTGGCCCACCGGTCCATTCGACGCGCAGCCGGTAATAGACGATGCGATCCGCCCCCTTGGATTTGATGCCATCGCCTTTACTGTTTTCTACGGCAAAATCGCGCAGGACGACATCGTCGGATGTCACAAGCAGCCCCTCACCGGCACCAAGCTGGCCTTTGAAATCGAGAATGGTCTTGCCACTTCCCTGCCCTTTCAGCATCACCTTGGCGACATCGAGCGAAAGCCCATCGGTCAAATCGAAACGCCCATCGGCAAGTTCGATGACATCGCCCGGGGCAGCCGTAATAAGAGCTTCTTGCAAGCGGGTTTGCGCGTCTGCACCAGGGGCAACCTTAATGGTCTTGGCAACAAGCGGCGATGAAAGTGCGGCCATAGCCACAGCGATTGCGATTATCCTCATCCTCATGAAGCTAACTCTGCCCCATGAACCCCGGCTTGCCAAGAGGCTTTGCAAGACAGGGACTGCGGACGATACCCTGCCGACAACTTGGTAACAGCGAAGCGCATTATATCGTTGAACGGAAGGATTTCATCGTTGAACGGTTGATGAGACATTCGCCGGATATTTTCAGATAGCACTATCATTGGACTGGACATTTAATTGAAATCGACACCATATTCATAGATGGAACAATACAGGAACATTGCATAAAAGTCAAGATTTGCCAAATCCTCCCCCTTTGGGGGGGGGTGGCAGACGCGATAGCGGCTGACGGGTGGGGGAATGAGGCAAGCAGGTCCCCTCCGGCTCATCTGGCGATAAGCCTCCTCCTCCAGAGGGGGAGGATTTGGTCAGTCCCCACAACCTATTCATCTGGAACCGAAGTTCGTCTTATAAGGACACCGTCATGCTGAACTTGTTTCAGCATCCATCCCTCAATCCAGCCCTGAGCTTATTTGAGAGATGGACCCTGGAACGCAGTCACCAAAGGTGAAACAAGTTCAGGGTGACGTGTAAATACTGTAACGAACTTCAATTCCAGGCGACTACACTCTGATGGCATTCGATGAATTCACTCCGTTCGTGTTGAGGAAAAAGTGGAGCCAAGGGAGACGCGCAGCGTTAAATTGCAGATTGAACTTCTGTCTCGAAGCACCTCACAAGCTCTTCGAGACGCGTTTCAGCTTGTAGGTTGGTGCAAGCACCGCCTACGGCACCAAAACTCCCCAGAGCCTGCCCCGGCGAAGACCGGGGGCGACGGATCAAATTAATGTCATCATGCTATAGGGACCGTAGTGATTCAGGATAAATACAATTACAATATCGTCTTCACCCCCGCGAAGACGGGGCCATCACCTATGCTCAAAAGCGCTACGGTGTATCGCCGAAAATCCAGTCGACCGCTGCATCCGCATGGATTTCCGCGCTGTCGTAAATTGGAAGGACGTTCGCCTTGGTATCGACGATCATACCCAGTTCGGTGCACCCAAGTACAACCGCGTCGGCACCGTCCTTGTCAATTTCGGTGATCATCGTTTTCAGCGTACGCTCTGAATTGCGGACCGTCTGACCAGCCATCAGTTCGTTATATATGATCCGGTCCAGCTCTTCGACATCCCCCTTTTCCCAGGGAAGCAAGGTCACACCGTGCTTGACAAGTCTTTGGCGATACCAGTTTTCGGCCATAACATTGCGGGTACCGATCAGCGCGGCCGAATCGACATTGGCGGCCTTCATCTTCTTGCCGACGGCATCCGCAATATGCAGTACGGGTACCTTCACCGCATCGGTCACTTTATCGTAGACCTTGTGCATGCTGTTCGCGCCAATCAGGATAGCCGTCGCGCCGCCATCCTCAAGCCGTTTCGCCGACGCGGTCAACACCTCGCCGACATGGCCCCAATCCTGCTCGCTATTCGCCTTGGCGATATCGCAGAAATTAAGATTGTCGATGATCATCGGCGCGCTGCACATCATATTGGCGCGGCGCTGCACCTGCTTGTTGATCCGGCGGTAATAAAATTCGGTCGAATACCAGCTCATGCCGCCGATCAGGCCGATTTTGCGCATATTCTTTCCTTGATAATGTAATCGCCCACGAAACCAAAACCGTAGTGCTGAGCCTGTCGAAGCACGCCTCAAAGGACAGCGCTAAGCTGAGAGGCGCCCTTCGACAGGCTCAGGGCTACGGTTGATGTCGGCTGTGTGTAGCCGTTGGGGATGCAATAGCCCGCGGAACCTCAATGCTGCAAGGCCTTGACGATATCCTCGACCATCTTTTTTGCATCGGCGAGCAGCATCATCGTCTGGTCCATGTAGAACACATCGTTGTCGACGCCGGCATAGCCCACGCCGCCCATGCTGCGCTTGATGAAAAACACGGTCTTGGCCTTGTCGACATCGAACACCGGCATCCCGTAGATCGGCGAAGTCTTGTCGGTCTTCGCTGCCGGATTGACCACATCGTTCGCGCCGATGATGAAGGCGACATCGGTCTGCGCGAATTCGCTGTTGATATCCTCCAGCTCGAACACCTCGTCATAGGGCACATTGGCTTCGGCCAGCAGCACATTCATATGCCCCGGCATGCGGCCCGCGACCGGGTGGATCGCATATTTGACGCTGACGCCCTCTTTCTTCAGCAGGTCCGCCATCTCGCGCAGGATATGCTGCGCCTGCGCCACCGCCATGCCGTAACCGGGTACGATGATCACGCTTTCGGCCTGTTGCATCATATAGGCGGCATCCTCGGCAGAGCCGCGTTTCCAGGGGCGCTGCTCCTTGGCTTCGCCGCTGGAGGCGTCGGCAGTGGCGCCAAAGCCGCCCGCGATTACGCTTATGAAACTGCGGTTCATAGCCTTGCACATAATGTAAGACAGGATTGCACCTGACGAGCCGACCAAAGCCCCTGTAATGATCATCGCGCTGTTATGCAGCGTGAAGCCCATCGCAGCCGCTGCCCAACCCGAATAGCTGTTCAGCATCGACACCACGACCGGCATATCCGCCCCTCCGATCGGGATGATCAGGAGGAAGCCGATCAGGAAGCTGAGCACGACGATGGTCCAGAACACCCATTCGGTGCTGCTGGTAGGCAGATAAGCGAAATAAGCGGTCAGCCCGATAATCGCGAGCAAGGTGCCGAGATTGATCACATGGCGGCCAGGCAGCAGGATCGGCGCGCCCGACATCTTGCCCGCCAGCTTCAGAAAGGCGATGACCGAACCCGAAAAGGTAATCGCCCCGATCGCCACGCCCAGCCCCATCTCAATCCGGCTGACGGGCAGGATTTCACGGTTCATATCGAGAATGCCAAAAGCTTCCGGATTGAGATAAGCGGCAACCCCAACCAGCACCGCCGCCATACCCACAAGCGAGTGAAAGGCGGCAACAAGTTGTGGCATATCGGTCATTGCGATTTTGCGGGCTGTAATCCAGCCAATGCCGCCGCCAATTGCGATGGCGGCTATGATCTCGGGCAGATTGGCGATGTCATGCGTGACCAGCGTGGTCACCACCGCAATCAGCATTCCGGCCATGCCAAAGCGATTGCCTCGACGTGAAGAAGCAGGGGAACTCAACCCGCGTAGCGCGAGGATGAAGAAGACGCCTGAAACCAGATAGGCAAGCATGGCCCATGCGGGAACGGCTGCATGTTCCATTATGATAATCCCCCTAATATTCTTACCGCTGATGCGGGAAATAGTTCACGCGAAGCCGCGAAGGCGGGAAGAAGGCTACTCTTCGCGCGAAGCGCACGCATTTGAATAAACCACCGCACTATAAACATGGTTGCTGCCGCCGCAGCAGATAAATGTATCTCTTCGCGGCTTCGCGGCTTCGCGTGAAACAAAAGAGAAGGCATTACTTATCCTTCTTCTTGTACATCGCAAGCATACGCTCGGTCACGGCGAAGCCGCCGAAAATATTGACGCTGGCGAGCACCACGCCCAGCAGCCCCAGCCACTTCGCCCCCGGTGCGCCCGATGCGGCGGCGGCAATCAGCGCACCGACAATGATCACACTGGAAATCGCATTGGTCACCGCCATCAACGGCGTGTGCAGCGCCGGCGTGACGGACCACACTACGTAGTAGCCGACGAAACAGGCCAGCACGAAGATCGATAATATGCTGATGAATTCCATGACCGCCCCTATCTTTTCGCCATGACCTGTTCAGCAAGCGTTCGCAGCACAGCTTGCGGATCGGCTTTTTTGGAAATTTTCACGCTTATCGGCATGGCCTGCCCCGAAACCTGGATTTTCAAATCGCTGTCGAGATCAAACGTGCCAGCACTTTCCACGGTAAAGCTGACAATCGATCGATAGGGTATGGAATGGACTGCCTTTTTCGATCCGGTAATGCCCTGAATATCGATCAGAACGAAACGCATATTCGTCATAAATACGGTATCGCGCAGCGTTTTAAACGCCGTCAGAACCTGTTCGTCGGGAAGCAATATGCCGGCATAATCATTTTGGATCGACGCCGGATCAATCTCATGCGCAGAAAAGAAACCCATATTATAGCCTTCCCTAAAGTTCTTCTTTGTTATTCATCGATGCCAACGCGTTGGCGGCTTCACTCTCTACAATTTTCAAGCCAATTTCCATTTCACTCAATTTCATGACATAGCTTTCTTCCGCATGAGATCCACATTTTATGGAATGCCGTGCATTGTTCTTGCGATATTGGTCGTCCTCTGTCGCAACATAAAGATCATGTTGCAGTGGCCCGGCCAGCAATCTTTGCTCCATCGCTATCCATTGCTTTTGCAAGGACGCGATTTTTCCCTTCGCCTTGCCTGTCCATGTAAGGGGGCATAACGGGTTGGTGATTTCAAAGATATTTTCAGCCGCTCTTTGAAACTGAGCCCGCTCCAATATGAAGCCATGCAACCTCTTGGGTACAGCATGACCCCCGCTGGAGATAAGCTGCTCCTGAAGTTTTCTCACCTGATCAAGACTGGTTTTATAGGCGGCAATCTCTGCATTGGCCTGACTATCCGTCAACCGCTCGGCTTTTGCAGGGCATTCTACTCTAATCAGTTGGTATTGATACACCGCTTTGGCCCAGGCGGTTTCATAATCGAAACGGGCCGTGCTTTGTTCAGCATCTTGCAAAAGGCTGTCTTCCTGCCTTTTCAACTGCCCCCACTCAGCCGCATGTTTCTTGTTTCTTGCAGGCGCGCAATATTCATGACTGTGTGAGAAAAGAGCGGCAACAGCCCCCCGATATTCCGCCCGCAAAGGGCGAATATCCTCTTGGGGCGTTGCAAGCATAGCCACTAAAAAAATAGTGAGGGTCATTTCCGCCCTACTCTCATATGTTCAATTGTAAGCAGCCGATCAGTGTATATTTCAAAGCGATCGACGGCGGCTTCATCAGAAGCAACCTGCTTGGCTTGCTGCTTAATTTTCGCGTCTGAATCGGCTTTATTCAATGCGCATTTTTTGGTGCTGCGCATGTGGTATATTTCCTCATTTGCCTGGCTTAGGCTTTTTTGTACCTCCGCCATATACGAACTGCCGCGCAAACGTATTAGTGCTGCACCATAACGTTTGAACATCGCATCGCGCCTGGCTTTCAAGCTTGGATGCCATACAGGTTCGCATCCTTGAGACAGCGCCTTTGTGGTATAATAGACAATGTGCCCTGCATGTTTGGGTGCATTTGTAAAGGCTTTAACCTCATCATCCTTTACCAGCATCAAAGCCGATATGTCCGTTTCGGACAGAAATATGCTACCAGAATCGATATCGCGACCTTGATATTCAATGTCACTTTTAGAAAGCGTTCGATCAGGCGAAGGGCAATCTATTGTTTGTCTAAGCTTGCTAAGCTCTTCATTGAATTCACTGACTTTTTCTTCCGTAATGGGACTAAGAGACGTTGACTGCCACAAAGCCTTGCTAGCATCATAATTTGTACGCAGCTTCGATGCTTTACCTGCAATGCTTTTATGCCAAAGCGTTTGACATGGTGGATTGAACAAGCTCTCCATCTTAGTGATTTTCAATTTAAAATCATCAAGATACATGGAACGGGTTGATATATTTAAGGAGAGAGTATCCGCACTTTTGCTATGATTATCTGCCGCATTCGCAATAGCGCTGCATCCCAATAGGCCAAATAGGACACCGCATATAAATTGCCTCACCCCAACAACCTCTCATTCACCACCTTGCCGTCTTTGGTCAGCCGGATCGCAGCGGTAATCTCGTCGTCATCGGGCAAAACCGGCCGCCCCGCTTCCTTGTCCCAAAAGGCGGAGAGGAAGTTGAACAGGTTGCGCGCGAACAGCGCGGAGGTATCCGCCGCCAGATGCGCGGGGGTGTTTGAATAGCCGATGATTTTCACGCCGTGCTTGATCACAACCTCATCGGGCTTTGATCCCTCGACATTGCCGCCTTGCGCCACTGCAAGGTCGAAGATCACGCTACCCGGCTTCATGCTCGCAATCTGCGCGTCCGATACCAGCCGTGGCGCCGCCCGCCCTGGGATCAGCGCCGTCGTGATCACGATATCCTGCTTGGCGATATGGGCAGAGACCAGTTCGGCCTGCGCCGCCTTATACTCATCCGACATTTCGGTGGCATAGCCGCCCGCGCCCTCGCCTTCGATGCCCGCCACATTCTCAACAAACACGGCCTTGGCGCCGAGCGATTCGATCTGCTCCTTGGTCGCCGAACGCACGTCGGTGGCCGAAACCACCCCGCCCAGGCGCCGCGCCGTTGCAATCGCCTGAAGGCCGGCAACACCCACGCCCATGATGAATATCTTCGCCGCACTCACGGTGCCCGCCGCGGTCATCATCATCGGGAAGGCGCGTCCAAAAGCCGCAGCGCTGTCAATCACCGCCTTATAGCCTGACAGGTTCGACTGCGAAGACAGGATATCCATCGACTGTGCGCGCGTGATGCGCGGCATGAATTCCATCGCCAGCGCCTCTGCGCCGATCTTCGCATATTCATCGACGCGGGCGCGCTGCCCGAACGGATCGAGCCCGGCAACAATCCATGCGCCGCCAGCGGCCCCTTTAAGCGATTTCGGATCGGGCCCCTGTACGCCAAGGACAATGTCGGCATCTTTGACAACGGTTGCCAGCGCCCCCACGCTTGCCCCCGCCGCCTCATACTCGGCATCGGATATCGATGCGGAAAGCCCGGCACCGGCCTCAACGGAAACCTCCGCTCCCAGCCCGATAAACTTCTTCACCGTTTCTGCCGAAGCCGCAACGCGGGTTTCGCCGCTGGCGGTTTCTTTCAATATGGCAATTTTAACCACGTCAGGCGATGATCAATATTACGAGCGCAGCAACAGCTATCGAAATGATGGTGCCCCATTTCAGCATGGTCAGAAAGCTTGTATATGTGCTTTCAGCCGCCTTGATATCGTTTTTCTCAGCCAATTCAGCCTCCAAAGCTTGTTCAATAGGCTGGGTCATAACCAGATGCCGGTTATTCCTCAAGCGTTTGGGGTATAGAAATTTTACGCCATGCTTAATCGCCTCTTTACCTCTGGTTGCTAGGGCGACTGTTCACCTGGGGCCCAAACGGGATTTCAATGGCGGATAACGACACACGATTGCTGATGCTGGTCGATGACGAGCCTGCCCAGTGCAGGCTGGTATCGGCTATCGCTAGCCGGGCGGGCTGGCGAACGATTTATGCCCGCGATGCCGAAACCGCGATCGCGATGCTGGGTACGCAGGAAGGGATGATGCTCGATGCGATCATCCTCGATCAATGGGTACCGGGATCGGATGCTGCGGTACTGATTGCCGAACTGAAATCCCGTCGCCCCGCGCTTCCGGTACTGCTGCTCACCGCCGTAGGTTCCACCGAAAGCGCGATCGATGCGATGCGTGCCGGCGCATCGGACTATATCATCAAGCCCGTAGCCGCCGAACGGTTGATAGCGGCACTCAGTCTTGCCGCTGATCATTCGAAGGATTTCGGCGAGTTGCATCCCCTGTCGGAAAAGATCACGCATCCCCTTGCTTTCGACGAGATCATCGGTACTGCGCCCGCTTTCCGCAACGCGCTTGCTATTGCGGCAAAGGCCGCACGCAGCAAGGTACCGATCTTCATCCAGGGTGAAGGCGGGGTAGGCAAGGAAGTGGTCGCCGATGCGATCCACGCTGCCAGTCCGCGAGCCAAAAGCGCCTATTTAAAAGTCAACTGCGGTGCAATTGCCCCCAACCTGCTCGATTCGGTTCTGTTCGGACATGAAAAGGATGCGTTTGCCGGTGCCTTCGACCGCCGCGTCGGCATTCTTCAGCAGGCCGATGGCGGCACCGTCTTCCTCGACGAGATCGATCAATTGCCCTTTGAAACACAGGTTCGCCTTGTGCGCCTGTTAACCGAAGGCGAGATACAGCCGCTTGGATCGCCCAACAGCTATCGTATCGATGTACGCGTCATAACCGCGTGCAACAGCGATCTTTCGGTAAAGCTGGCCTCGGGCAGCTTTCGCGAAGACCTGTATTACCGAATCAATGTAGTACAGCTGCAGATCCCGCCGCTACGCGAACGCGCTGTGGATATTGCGGCACTTGCCCGCCACTTTCTGACACGAATGGCTTCACAACCCGGCCTGCGCAGTTTGGGTATTACCGAAGAAGCGGCTGCGCTGCTGAAGGCGTATGACTGGCCGGGCAATGTCCGTCAGCTGCAAAGCGCATTGTTTCGCGCCGCCGTTCTGTGCGATCGCGATGCGCTGACCCCCGATGAATTTCCGCAAATCGCTTCCGCCGTCGGGAAACGCATCGGCGTCGCTGTAGCCATGAACGATGGTATCGGCGTAACATTGTACGAACAGGACGGCAATCTGCGCCCGCTGGAAGAAATCGAAGCGGACGTTATCCGTCTTGCCATCGGCCATTACCGCGGTCGCATGACCGAGGTCGCACGCCGTTTGGGTATCGGTCGTTCGACACTCTACCGCAAACTTGCCGATCTCGGGATCGAGAGTAACGCAGCCTGATTCTATTGTAAAAAACATCGTGCCGCGTCTCCAGGGCATTGGAGACGCGGCACGGCGGCTGCATCTTGGGAAGACGCGCCTCAGGTGGACCTACGGCTACTCGCTGCTACCTCCGATCGGCACGCGCAGGCCCAGTGAAAGAATCGATTGTCTGCTTTTGGCATTCAGGTCAGCAGGAATGAGATCGAGATTCATCCTTGTCGATCCCGCATCGCGGTAGTTGTATTGTCCGAAAATTTCCATCGACGGACCGATCTTGTATGTAGCGCCCGCCATCAACTGCCAGGCAAGGTTCGTATCGCTGCCCTGACCGACGTCGATATCCGAGGGTCTATAATCGAACTTTACCTTTTGGCCGCCAATGCCTGCCCCGATATAAGGCTGAAACGTACCGGCGCTGTTGAAATCATAATAGGCGTTGGCGAACAGGCCATAGCTTTCCTGCTTGCCGATGCCGCTATCGACCACATCGCCGACCGTTGCGCCAACGGCGGCACCACGCGTCAATACCGATGCATCGACCGTATCGATATCGGTGCCGCCGACGGTGACGCCTCGATGCCGTTTCACGCCGGCCCGGTTATAATTGAATTCGCCCTCCACACGAAACCCGCCTGGGAAACGGTGACCGACCTGACCGGAAATATTATAGCCTGTATCGAATTTTGTGCGCCAGCCGACTTCGGTGCCGCTGGGAATGGCGGGATAGATCGGTGCAGCGGCAGTTGCCGGGATCTCTGCCGTTGTCTGCCCGCTATTTTTCGAGTCTTCGGGCAGTGTCGCACCAACCGATACGCCTACATAAGTCTGCGCGTTTGCGGCCACGGGTACAATCATGGCGATTGTACAGGTGGCAAGAAGCAGGGGGAGTTTTGTCATCGATAAATCCTTTTGTTTGTTGATGCTTTATCGGCCAGACAGCGCCCCCGCCTGCTCCCCTGCAGCAGACTGTTTCCCGCATGGCATGTGCGAATTCGCAAATTTCGATGAGTGGAAAATGAACGGTTTTGTCAGAATCGGGTAAAAGCCCGACAAGCCGACTCACAGGCGCGGCGAAATGTTAAAGTCGGCCAACAGCGCTTAAAGCGGCATCGCGCAATCCGCGCCAAACATGAATTGCCTGCACTGTTTCGGGAACATCATGCACGCGGACTATGTGGGCGCCTTGCTCCACCGCTTTCATCGCAAGAAACAACGATCCTCCCAATCGCTTGTCGGCAGGAACTTCGTTCGACAACGCCCCGATCATGCGTTTGCGGCTTGCGCCAAACAGGATCGGACAACCGATGCCATGAAAGAGGGACAGATTGTTGACCAGCGCCAGATTGTCAGCCAGCGATTTACCGAAGCCGATGCCCGGATCGATCAGAAGCCGTTCGCGTGCGATCCCGGCCGCAACCAGAGCCTCGACACGCGCATCGAGCCAGTCGTAAACTTCGAGGACAACATCGTCATAGCCATCATTTTTATGCGGATCGCTCGACTGGCTGGGGGCATGCATCAAAACGATCGGGCAATCCGAAGTTTTGGCTACTTCGACCGCACGATCGTCATAAAGCAACGCCGATATATCGTTGATCATCGTAGCACCCGATGCCAGCGCAACTTCCATAACAGCCGACTTGCGCGTATCGACCGATAGCGCATGCCCCGCCTTTGCAAGCCTTTCGATCACGGGCTGCACGCGTTTGATCTCATCGCCTTCCCATATCAGCGGTGCGCCCGGTTGTGTGGACTCACCGCCAACATCGATGATGGCAGCACCGGCCGCAGCCATTGCGCCGCCTGCCTCGGCCCTTGCATCGGCATTATCGCCGTGGGCACCGCCATCGGAGAAACTATCGGGTGTGCAATTGAGAATTCCCATGACGCGCGGCTGATCGAGCGGGATGTTGCGACCGCCCATTTTCAGTGGGGGGCGAACGGCTGTCAGCCGACTGAGTTGGTGCTGTGCTTTCGTCGAAAGCGCGGCGGACTGACTGTCCAGATAGTCATCCAGATTGGCCAAGGGCATCAGCGCCTTTGCCATAAGCTTGCCGCTTTCCGTTTGGATTACCTCCAAAGCTGAAAAATACGACATTGTGCCAGCAAGTCTTGCCGCCTGCCCATCGAAACCGACCGGCGTTTCAATAAAGGCGCAGGGGCGAAGGTAGATCCCCCTCACGGCTCATTCGCAAGCAAATAGGTCTGCCGCAATTCGTCGATCGATTTCAGTTCGCCGGTACG